>JASHUY010000196.1 GCA_030039755.1 Acidimicrobiales bacterium | reverse complement strand
CCAGGTGGCCGCGTTCGCCGACCGGCAGGTTGCGGTGCGCAAGGCCGTCGACGCGAACGGTCGCACGGTGACGACCGCCGAGCTCCTTGGGCCCGAGCAGCGGATCGTCGAGCTCTCGCGGATGCTCTCCGGGCACCCCGACAGCGCCACGGCCCGTGCGCACGCCGAAGAGCTGTTGGGTGTGGGGGCCCGGGCCGGCGGCTAGGCCGGCGCTCAATGCCGTGGGTGGCCTGGCGCTTGATGCGGCGGGTGGCCCGGCGCCTGGTGCGGGGGGGGCCTGGTCCAGAGGCGGGGCCCGGGGTGGCTCGGGGCTCGGGGCCCGGGGCGGCCCCGCGCGACCTCGCGCCGCCTTGCGATCCACCGCCCGAGTCGCAACCGGCGACTAGCGTGTGGTGGTGCACCTCCATGTCCGTCGGATGGGCCGCGTCCGGAGTCGCGAAAGCGGCTTCCTGCGGGCCACGGTGCACCTTCCTTCCCCCCTGATGCGCCTCCGGCGGCCTCACGCGTCCGGGACGTCGGCGAGGCCGAGGAGGAGAACACGGGAATGAGCAAGTTCGTGTTCGTTACGGGCGGCGTCTCGAGCTCCCTCGGCAAGGGGCTCACCGCGTCGTCGCTGGGCCGGCTCCTCAAGTGCCGCGGCCTCAAGGTCACGATGTGCAAGCTCGACCCCTACATCAACGTCGACCCCGGCACGATGAACCCCGGCGAGCACGGCGAGGTCTTCGTCACCGAGGACGGCGGCGAGACGGACCTCGACCTCGGCCACTACGAGCGGTTCATCGACGAGAACCTGAACCGGAACTCGAACACCACGACGGGATCCATCTACTCGGCGGTGATCTCCAAGGAGCGTCGAGGTGACTATCTCGGCAAGACCGTCCAGGTGATCCCGCACGTGACCGACGAGATCAAGGACCGCGTGCTCCGACTCGCGCGTGAGGACGTCGACATCGTGATCGTGGAGATCGGCGGAACCGTCGGCGACATCGAGATCGTGCCCTACGTGGAGGCGATCCGGCAGTTCCGTCGTGACGTCGGACGCCAGAACGTCTGCTACGTGCACCTCACGTTGGTTCCCTATCTCGCTCCCTCGGGTGAGCAGAAGACCAAGCCCACGCAGCACTCGGTCACCGAGCTCCGTAGCCGAGGCATCCAGCCGGACGTGATCGTCTGCCGAAGCGACAAGGACATCTCCGACGCGCTGAAGCGCAAGATCTCCCTCCTGTGCGACGTGCCGATCGAGGCGGTGATCTCGGCAGTGGACGCGGACAGCATCTACGAGATCCCGCTCGTGCTCCACGAAGAGGGCTTCGACACCGTGGTCTGTCGGACCCTCGGGATCGACCCCGACGAGCACCCGATCGCGCTGGGTGACTGGGAGCAACTGGTCCACTGCGTGCGGACCGCCGAGCGTCACGTGCGCATCGGGGTCGTGGGCAAGTACGTGAACCTCCCCGACGCGTACCTCTCGGTGGTCGAGTCGCTCCGGCATGCCGGCTTCCACCACGGCGTCCAGGTGCAGCTCGAGTGGATCGACGCGGAGATGGTGCCGGACCTCGTGCCCGGCGAGCGACTGCACGACCTCGACGGGATCGTCATCCCCGGGGGCTTCGGCGAGCGCGGGATCGAGGGCATGGTCGACGCGGCGACGTACGCGCGGGAGCACGGCATCCCGTGCCTCGGGCTCTGTCTCGGGTTGCAGGTGATGGTGGTGGAGGTGGCGCGCCACCTGGCCGGGCTCGACGGTGCCAACTCCCGCGAGTTCGACTCCCGCACCCCGCATCCCGTGATCGACCTCATGCCCGACCAGGCGGACGTCGTCGACAAGGGCGGCACGATGCGACTGGGTGCGTACCCGGCGATGCTCGCGGCGGGCTCACAGGTCGCCGAGATCTACGGGGCGAGCGCGGTCACCGAGCGGCACCGCCACCGCTACGAGGTGAACCCCCGCTACCGCGCCCGTCTCGAGGCGGCCGGCCTCCGATGCTCGGGGACGTCGCCCGACGACCGCCTCGTGGAGTTCGTCGAGCTGACCGGGCACCCGTACTGGATCGGCACGCAGGCCCATCCCGAGTTCAAGAGCCGTCCCGACCGACCGCACCCGCTCTTCAGAGAGCTCGTCGCCGCGGCGCTCGAGCGCGCTGAAGGCCGCGAGCCCCGGCTCATCGACATCGGCGAGCTCGACCCCGTCGGCTGATCGCCATGGCCGCGGCCGTGGCCGGCGACGGGCCGATGCGGGGCTTCAGGCGGCTCGGTGAACGTCCCCGGTTCGACGGTCACCTGTTCAAGGTCCACACGGTCACCTACGCCGACCCCGAAGGCCAGGAGTTCGACCGTGACGTGGTCCACCACCCCGGCGCGGTCTCCGTCGTGCCGGCACATCGGGACGGCACGGTGACGCTGGTCCGCCAGTTGCGCGTCGCAGTCGACGCTGCGGTCCTCGAGGCCCCCGCGGGCACCCGTGACGTCGACGGTGAGGACCCCGAGTCGACCGCGCGGCGTGAGCTCGAAGAGGAGGCGGGGCTGCGCGCGGGGCGCATCGAGCGTCTCGGCACCGTGTTCAACTCGCCCGGCTACACGGACCAGCGCACCCTCGTCTACCTGGCGACCGACCTCTCAGCGGGCGAGGTCCGTCCGTCCGGCGCGGAGGAGCGCTGGATGTCGACGGAGCGGGTCGCCCTCGCAGACGTGGAGCGGCTCGTCGCCGAGGGCCGGCTGCTCGACGCGACCACGATCGTCGGGCTCCTGCTCGCCCGCTGCGTCCTCCTCGAGCGTGGAGAGCTGGAGCTGCCTTCGTGAGCGTGAGCGTGCGCGGCGCTCCGTTGACCCCGTTGACTCCGTTGACCCCGGGGGCGGAGGAGTACCTCTCGTGGCTCGCGGTCGAGCGGGGACGCGCGACCAACACGCTCACCGCCTACCGGCGCGACCTCGTCCACTACGAAGCCGCGCTCGCCGAGCACGGACGCACGCCGCTCGACGCGGGCCAAGAGGACGTCGAGAGGTACGTCGCGCAACTCCGGTCCCGAGGGCAGAGCGCGGCGTCCGTGGCGCGGGCGGTGTCGTCGCTGCGGGGACTCCACCGGTTCCTCGTCGACGAGGGGAGCGCGGAACGCGACCCGACGTCGGACCTCGAGACCGGACGCATCCCCGCACGCCTCCCCAAGGCGCTCGCCGAAGACGACGTCAGCAGCGTGCTCGACGGCATCGCCGGCGACGATCCGATCTCGCGCCGCGACCGTGGGCTGCTGGAGCTCCTCTACGGCACGGGCGCGCGCGTGTCGGAAGCCGTCGGCGTGAACCTCACGGACCTCGCAGGCGGTGACGGTCTCGTCCGCCTCTACGGCAAGGGCTCGAAGGAGCGCCTCGTGCCGCTCGGCAGCCACGCCGCGCGCGCACTCGCGCGGTGGCTCGACGCGGGCGGCCGCGACGAGCTCGCGCCGGAGCGCTGGCGCCGCAAGGGAGACGCCGAGGCCGTCTTCTTGAACACGCGCGGGAGCCGCCTCTCGCGCCAGGGCGCCTTCGCCATCGTGCACGCACGGGGAGTGGCGGCCGGTGTCGAACTCGCTCCGCACGCGTTGCGTCACTCTTGCGCGACGCACATGCTTGCCCACGGTGCGGACGTGCGTGTGGTGCAGGAGCTCCTCGGCCACGCGTCCGTGACGACCACCCAGCTCTACACGAAGGTCACGAGCGACCATCTGCGTGCGGCGTACGAGGCAGCCCACCCGCGGGCGGGCTGAGCGGGTGAGGCGGCCGAGGCTTGCCGGCACCCAAGGGAGCCAGGCAGCACCGGGAGAGCCTGCCGGTGCGGGGAGAGCCAGCCGGTGCGGGAAGAGCCAGCCGGCAGCGGGACAGTCAGTCGGTTGGGGGATAGCCGGCCGGTGCGGGGATAGCCAGCCCGGCGCTCCCGACGGTCAGCCGGTGCCCGTGAGGCCGGGGGTTGGGCGGGGCCCGGTGGCGGGGGCCCGCGGCGGATCTCGGGGAGAGGCCGTATCCAGCGGAAACGGCGGCTCGTCGCTTCCCTGCGTCCTCAGCGGTTCCGGTGGTGGGCGACCGAAGGCGGGGCGCCGTTGCCGTCGCGGACGTCTAGGCTTCCCGCCTATGGCCAGTGACGCCTCCGCTTACACGGACGTCGACTACCGGGCGCTCCTGGAGGCCGAGCGGGAGGATCTGCGCGCGCAGCTGGCGGAGCTGGGGTTCGGAGAAGAGGGCGGACTCAAGTACGACCCGAACTTCGCCGACACCAGCCAGGTCACCGCGGAGCGCGGAGAAGCCGAAGCGCTCGCGGGGAAGCTCAGGGACGCGCTCGCCGAGGTGGAGGCGGCCATCGAACGCCTCTCGAAGGGAACGTACGGCAACTGCGAGCGTTGCGGCCAGCCCATCTCGCCGGCGCGTCTCGAGGCGAAGCCGGCCGCACGCCGCTGCATCGCCTGCGCGTCGCGGCCCTAAACCGGTGAGCGCCGAGCCGCCCTCGGCGACGGGGGAGCCATCGCCACCGCGCCCGGCTGGAGAGGGGCGTCCGTTCGACCCGAACGCCTACCCGCCTCCGGCGTACCCGCCGAACGCCTCCCCGCCGGGTGGGTACCCTCCGAACGTCTCCCCGCCGAACGGCTACCCGCCGAACGTCTACCCGCCGAACGGCGACCCCCCTCCGGGCTACCCGCCGAACGCCTCCCCGCCGGCGAACTACCCGACAGGGGGTGGCTACCAGGGCTACCCGCCGCCGGGGTACCCCCCGAACGGCCAGCCGCCCAACGGGCCGGGCGACACGCGCCAGCACGCGTGGCGCACACCGTACGCGCGGCAGCCCCCGCCCGGAGGCGGTGGCCCGCCTCGTGCGGTGCGCCCCGGGAGCCAGCGGTCCCTCGTCTGGATCATCGTGATCGTCGCGATCGTGGTGATCCTGCTGCGGAGCCACCGGATCAACTCCACGGACGTCATCCTCTTCTGCGTCCTGATCCCCTCCGTGATCCTGCACGAGATCGCCCATGGCGTCGTTGCGCTGTGGTTCGGGGACGACACTGCGAAGCGCGCGGGACGCATCACGTTGAACCCGCTGCGACACGTCACAGTGCTCGGCACGATCATCGTGCCGATCATCACCGTGATCGCGGGATTCGGCTGGTTCGGGTGGGCGAAGCCGGTTCCCGTCGACGTGCGCAAGCTTCGCCATCCTCGCAACGAGTCCGTGCTCGTCTCGCTCGCGGGCCCCTTCACGAACGTCCTCCTCGCCGCGATCTTCGGCGTCCTCTTCTACGTCATCTACGCATTGGGACATCCGGGCGGGGTCCCGACATCGCTGGGGGCGCGGATCTTGTTCTACGCGGGCTTCATCAACCTGTGGGTGGCCTGTTTCAACATGATCCCCATACCTCCGCTCGACGGCTCCGCGCTCGTGGAGCGGCTGATCCCGAGGTCGTGGTGGCCCGGCTACCTGCGATTCCGGATGTACGGCATGTTCATCATCCTCGGCGCGCTCGTGCTGATGTCGTTCTCGGACACGAGCCCGTTGCAGTCGGTGGTGACACACCTCATCCAGTGGTGGTCCCACGTGGTCCACGCCGACTAGGCGCCGACCAGCCGACGACCAGTCGTCGATCGGCCGACGACCAGTAGCCGACCAGCCGTCGACCAACAGTCGACTGGCCGCGACTACTCGGGATCCCCCTGCAGAAGGGCCCTGGCCCGTGGAGCGTCGTCTGCGGGCACGAAAATCGGGACGCCATTGACGAACCCGAGGGACTCGTACGGGGAACCCGGCCCGACGATCGCGTCGATGCCCGACGCGCGCAGTCGGGCGGCGATGACCTCCGCCTCGAACGGCTGAACGCGCGTCACCTCCACGAGCGCCCCCCCGTGGACGTCGGGGCGCGAGTCGTCGTGGGACACGGGTCGTACGGTACTTCGATCCCGCAGGGCGGGGAGGTGACAGCTCGTTACGCGAGGAGCCCCATCGCCTCTGCCGCCTGCGCGTAGGTGACCGACGCGATCTCGTGGGCGCGGGCCGCCCCCGCGCGCAAGACCTCCTCCACCACAACGGGCTCTGCTGCGAGCGACGCGGCGCGCTCGCGCACCGGACGCAACAGGTCGACGAGTGCTTCGGCCAGGTCGCGCTTCAGATCCCCGTAACGGGTGTAGCCCGCGGCGACGTCCTGTGGGGTGCGCCCGGTCGCCACCGCCAGCAGCGAGAGCAGGTTGGCGAGCCCGGGCTTCTCATCCGGCGCGTAGCGCACCTCCCCGTCGGTGTCGGTCACCGCCTTCTTCACCTTGCGATCGATCTCGTCGGGATCGTCGAGCACCCCGATCGTCCCGAGCGGCGACTCGACGCTCTTGGACATCTTGCGCTCGGGGTGCTGGAGGTCGAGGACCCGTGCCCCGACTGCGGGGATCGCGGCTTCGGGCACGACGAAGAGCTCGCCGTAGCGGTTGTTGAAGCGCTGGGCGAGCTCGCGGGCGAGCTCGAGGTGCTGGCGCTGGTCGTCGCCGACGGGCACCCGGTTTGCCTTGTACAAGAGGATGTCGGCGGCCATCAGCACCGGGTAGGTGAAGAGCCCCACCCGTGAGGACTCCTGGCTCCGGCCCTTCGCCTTGAACTGCGTCATGCGGCGCAGCTCGCCCATGGTCGCCGTGCACTCGAGGAGCCATGAGAGACGGGGATGTTCCGGCACCTGGCTCTGGACGAAGATGGTGGAGACCTTCGGGTCGAGCCCGATGGCCAGCAGGTTCCGAACGGCCTCGAAGGTCTTCTGCCGGAGGTACGCAGGATCGATCCCTTCCGTGAGCGCATGGAGGTCGACCACGCAGTAGAAGGCGTCGTGGCTCTCCTGGTCGGCGACCCACTGCCGGAACGCGCCGATGTAGTTGCCGAGGTGGAAGTCGCCGGAGGGCTGCACCCCCGAGAGCACGCGCTGCATGGCGTGTCATGGTAGGCGGAGGTCGACACCGCACCTGACTGCTCGAGGTGGAGACCGACCCCGTTGCGGCTTGCACAGCAGCCGGCCGGCTGGTCCGGTGGGATACTTTTCGGATGCAGAGTTGCTCGGCGTGTGCTGCCGAGAACCCCGACGGCGCCCGGTTCTGTGGAGACTGCGGTGCGTCGCTCGAGGCGGCGTGTCGTGCGTGCGGCACCGCGGCACAGCCCGGGAGGCGGTTCTGCATCAATTGCGGCAGCCCTCTCGGCGGAGCCCCGTCCGAGACCACGCTCTGGGCCGGACCCCGGGCTGGACCCCAGAGCGCCGGACCTCTTGTCGAGAGGAGCGACGGACCTGTCGCTGAGAGGAGGGTCTGCTCGGTGCTCTTCGCCGATCTCGTCGGGTTCACGTCGCTGTCCGAGCACCGGGACGCCGAGCAGGTGCGGGAGGTCCTGTCGCGCTACTTCGAGGTCGCCCGTCAGGTCGTCGCCCGGCACGGCGGCGTCATCGAGAAGTTCATCGGGGACGCGGTGATGGCGGTGTGGGGAACTCCCGTCGCCGACGAGGAGGACACCGAACGTGCCGTGCGGGCTGCGCTCGAGCTGGTCGAGGCGGTGGGTGCGCTCGAGCCGGAGATCGCCGCACCGTTGGCCGCCCGGGCAGGTGTGGTGACGGGCGAAGTCGCGGTCAACATCGGCGCGACGGGCGAGGGAATGGTGGCGGGTGACGCGGTGAACACCGCAGCCAGGGTGCAGGCGGCGGCCGAGCCGGGAACGGTGCTCGTCGACGAGTCGACGCGTCGGCTCACCCAACAGGCGATCTCGTTCGCCGACACCGGCGATCACGAATTGAAGGGAAAGGCGGTGCCCGAGCGGCTCTTCCGGGTGCTCCGCGTCCTCTCGGGCATCGGAGGCAAGCAACGAGCCGACGGATTGGAGGCACCGTTCACCGGGCGGGACGTCGAGCTCCGCGCGTTGAAAGACCTCTTCCACGCGTCGGTCGAGCGCCGTGCGCCGCGGCTCGTCGTCGTGTCCGGTCCCGCCGGGATCGGCAAGTCCCGCGTCGGCTGGGAGCTCGAGAAGTACATCGACGGGCTCGTCGACACGGTGCTCTGGCACCGCGGACGCTGTCTCTCCTACGGCGAGGGTGTCACCTTCTGGGCACTCGCCGAGATCGTCCGGCAGCGGTTCGGCATCGCCGAGGAGGACCCGCAGGACGCCGCTGCGGCGAAGCTGCGGGAAGGAATGGTCCGCTACGTCCGGGACGAGCCCGAACGCGAGTACGTCGGCGTGCGCCTCTCCCGCCTGCTCGGAGTCCCCTATGCCAGCGAGTCGAAAGTCGTCCTTTCGACCGAGGAGCTGTTCGCCGGCTGGCGGCTCTTCTTCGAGCGCCTCGCGCAGGTCGCCCCCGTGATGATGCTCGTGGAGGACGCGCACCATGCGGACGAGAGCCTCCTCGCGTTCTTCGAGCATCTGGTGGACTGGACCCGGGAGCTCCCGATCTTCGTCGCGCTCTTCGCCCGGCCAGGGCAGGAGATGCTGGAAACGGGTTTCGCGATGGGGCGGAACCGCTCGTCGCTCACTCTCGACCCGCTCGACGACGCCTCGATGGCGACGCTGGTCGACTCACTGGTCCCCGGCATGCCCCCCGGCGCGAGGGAGACCATCACCGCGCGGGCACAGGGAGTACCGCTCTTCGCGGTCGAGACGGTCCGCTCGCTCCTCGACCGTGGCGTCGTCGAGCGAGACGGAGACGGCTACCGGCTCACCGGCTCGTTGGGCGACCTCGCGGTGCCGGACTCGCTCCACGCGTTGCTCGCGGGCCGCCTGGACGCGTTGCCGGCCGACGTGCGGGCGATCGCCGCGGACGCGAGCGTGCTCGGCACGAGCTTTCCGAAGGACGCCGTCGCCGCGGTGTCCGGCAAGGGCGGACCGACGGTGGACGCGGCGCTCGCCGAGCTCGTCCGGCGCGACGTGCTCCAGATCTCCGCCGACCCGCTTTCTCCCGAACGCGGCGCCTACCGCTTCAGCCAGGAGATGCTCCGCCAGGTCGCGTACGAGACGGTCTCGAGGCGGGACCGCAAGGTCCGTCACCTCGCGGTCGCCCGCCACCTTCGGAGCGCCTTCGCGAACGACGGCGACGAGATCGCCGACGCCATCGCCCGCCACTACATCGACGCGCTCGAGACGGGGCCGGACGACTCCGACGCTGAAGAGATCCGGGCGGGGGCTCTCGATTTCCTCGTGCGTGCGGCCGAGCGCGCGGAGCAGGGCGGCGCTCTCGGTCGCGCCGCAGACGGCTACGCCGAGGCGGCCGCCATCGCCTCTTCCGAGCGCTCCGCCGAGCTCTTCGAGCGGGCCTCGAAGGCGAGCAGCGACTACGGCGACGCCGACCGGGCGGTCGCGCACGCCGACGCTGCGATCGAACGTCACCGTGCCGGGGGGAACCTGCGGGGCGAGGCGCGCAGCCGCACCTTGAAGGCGGTCGCGTTGACCGTAGGGGCTAGCCGTTACGACACGGCGCTCGAGGAGCTCACGGCCGCGCTCGCCGTCCTACGCGACGAGCCGGACGCCGACACGGTCAGTGCCCTTCGCATCCTCGCCCAGAATCTCACCTTAACCGGCAACCTGAACGAGGGGATGCGGGTGGTGACAGAGGCGCTCGCGCTCGGGCAAGCGGTCGACGTCGGCGCAAGGGACCTGGCTCGCGTGTTCAGCACCAAAGGGGTGGTCTCCTCGATGTCGAACCGATCCGCCGAGGCGGTCGCCTACTTCGAGATGGCCGCTCGGCTCGGCGAGCGCGCGGGGGACTTCGGCATGGTCGCCCGCGCCCAGATGAACCTCGCGAGCGACCTGATGTCCACCGACCCCGTCGGTGCGGAGCGCGCCGCTCGCTCGGCGGTCGATCACGGCCGCCGGACGGGGATGCGCCAGTTGCTCGGCGTGGCGACGGTGAACCTCGGGCTCGCCCTCTTGGAGCAGGGGAAATGGGTGGAGGCGGATGCCGCTCTTCATGAGGCTCTCGAGGAGGATCAGCTCGACGGTCCCTTGGTCCACTTCGTCGCCGGGTTGCTGGCCGGGCTCAGAGGTGACGACGGGCTCGCCGAGTCGTCGCTCGAGCTCGCAGCGGCAGCCGGGCTCCAGGCGATCCAGGACGTGTCCTCGGTCGACTTGCTCGCCGCGGTGTGCGCGTCGTGCTCCGGCGATCATGCACGTGCACTGGAGCTCTCCATGGCGGTGTTGGCGACGCGTGAGGAGGTCGGGCTCCATTTCGAGTCGCAGCGGTGGGCCTGGCCGCTCGCCGTCCGTGCCGCACGGCGCCTCGGTCGAGCGGACGTCCTCGACGAGCTGGAGGCCATGCTCGACGCGCGCCCCGTCGGGCACGTGCCTCCGGTGCTGCGCGCGGAACGGCGTCTGCTCGAAGCGTTGCGCCTTGCCGACGCGCACGACCCACGGGGTGACGATCTCCTGGACGACGCGATCGCGTCGTTGCGCGAGAGCGGGAACCTCTACCAGCTCGCGCACGCGCTCGCCGACGCGGCCGAGGTCCACGCGCGACGAGGACGGGACCCGGCGGACCTACTCGCGGAGGTCGCCGAGCTCGCCGGGTTGCTCGGCTGCCCGCCGCTCGTCGAGCGCGTGCACGCGGTCGTGCGGCCGGTCGCGCGCGCCACGGCCCGATAGCCGCCGGCTGTCGCCCTGTCCTCGTCCGGTGCACGCGGCCGGTGCGCGAAGCGGGTACGCAGCGGGTCCGCGCAAGGGTGTACGCGGCGGGTCCGCGCAAGGGTGTACGCAGCGGGTCCGCGGCCGGGCCACGCAGCCTGTGTACGCAGCGGTCACGCAGCTGGTCCACCCCGCCGGTCCACGGCGGACCGGCCATGCACCAGCGGCGCGGAGGCGGTTGGTAACGTCGAACCGGTGACCACCCTCGTCACAACGCCTGTGCACGCCCTGTCGCATCCCGCGCCGCACGTGACGACTCCCGTGTTCGAGGGGCCGATCGACCTGCTCGTGCACCTGGTCAACACCCACGAGGTGGACATCCTCGAGGTCCCGCTCGCCCCGGTGGTCGACGGCTTCGTCGCGACCCTGCGCGAGCACCCCGGGACGGTGTCGCTCGACGCCCGCTCGCAGTTCCTGCTCATGGCGGCGATCCTCGTCGAGATCAAGTCGCAGCGGCTCCTCCCCGGCAGAGACGACGTCGACGAGGACGAGGACCTGAGCGGCTGGGAGGAACGCGACCTCCTGTTGGCGAGGCTCCTCGAGTGCCGCGCGTACGCGGCCGCCGCCGACGCGTTCGTGGTGCTCTCGGAGCACGCGGCGCGGTCCGTTGCCCGTGAGGTCGGGCTCGACGACGGCTTGGTCGTCCACGCGCCCGACCTGCTCGAGGGCGTCACGCCCGACCGGCTCGCGCAGGCCTACCTGCGGGCCACGGCCGAGCGGCCCGAGCCACGCGTCGACCTGTCGCACGTCACCGTGGACACCGTCACCGTGTCCGAGACCGTGCAGGCCCTCGCCGGGACGCTCCCCGGCCGCGGCCGGGTGTCGTTCCGCGAGATGACGGCGCACCTCGGCTCCCGGATCGAGGTGATCGTCCACTTCCTCGCCGTGCTCGAGCTCTGCAAGCTCGGCAAGGTCGTCGTCGGCCAAGCCGAGCGGTTCGGCGACCTCGAGATCGAGTGGGTCGGCGAGGACCGTCCGCTGGTGGAGTCCTTGATCGGCGCCGACGAGTACGAGGGATGACGAGCGCTCGCGAGACGTGGAGCGCGCGGGAGATGACGAGCACGCCAGGGATGACGGGCGCTCGGGAGATGTGGAGCAAGCCGGGGATGACGAGCGGGCGAGGGGAGTGGTCCTGGGCGTGACCGACGAGGAGCTCGCCCGCGCGATCGAGGCGGTCGTGATGGTCGCCGTGGAACCCGTGTCGCCGGGGCTGCTGGCCGAGCTGGTCGAAGAGCCCGTCGAGCGGGTGGAGGCGGCGTGCGAGCGTCTGGCCGGCGCCTACCGCGCGGAGGGACGCGGCTTCGTCCTGGCGAGGGTCGCCGGGGGCTACCGGTACCAGACCCACCCCGAGCTCGCCCCGTACGTCGAGCGGTTCGCGAACCGGGACGTCTCGCACCGCCTGTCCACGGCGGCCCTCGAGACGCTGGCGATCGTCGCCTACCGCCAGCCGGTCTCCCGCGCGCAGGTCGGCGCGTTGCGGGGCGTGAACGCGGACGGCGTGGTGCGGTTGCTCGAGCAGCGCGGCTACATCGTGGCCGTCGGCCGCGCCGAGGGTCCGGGCCAGCCGATCCTCTACGGCACGACGGACCTCTTCTTGGAGCGGCTCGGCCTCGACAACGTCTCACAGCTGCCGCCGGTCGAGGACTTCCTCCCGGGCGTGGAGGTCGTGGCGGAGCTCGAAGAAGGGCTCCGCCCTGCGGGAGCGGCCGGGGGCGCGGGCATCGCAGGGGGCGTGGGCGTCACAGGCGGAGTGGGTGTCGCGGACGGGGCGGGAGTCGCAGGCGTCGCGGACGGGGCGGGCGTCGCGGACGGGGCGGATGTCGCGGGCGTCGCGGACGGGGCGGGCGCTCCGGGTGCCGCGGGCATCACAGGCGTACCGGGTGCCCCGGCCGTGCCGGGCGTGCCGGGGATACCCTCCGACGAGCCGGCGGCACGGGGCGCCGGCGCCGATGGCGCAGGGGACTGAAGCCGGGGGCGAGCGGCTCCAGAAGGTGCTCGCCCGCGCCGGCGTGGGCAGCCGGCGCGTCTGCGACGACCTCGTCGCGGCAGGCCGCGTCACCGTCAACGGCGCCACCGCGGTGGTCGGGCAGCGTGTGGACCCCCGCGCCGACCTGGTGGCCGTCGACGGGGTCCCCGTCCCGGTCTCTCAGGACCTCGTCTATTACCTCGTGAACAAGCCGGCCGGGGTGGTGACGACGGCTTCGGATCCTGAGGGGCGGCGGACGGTCCTCGACCTCGTGCCGGCCACGCCACGGGTCTTCCCGGTCGGGCGGCTCGACTACGACACCGAAGGGCTCATCATCCTCACGAACGACGGGGAGCTCGCCCACCGGCTCGCCCACCCCTCCCACGGGGTCGCCAAGGAGTACCTGGCGGAGGTGGAGGGCACCCCGGGGCCGGGGGAGCTGCGGCGGTTGCGCGAGGGAGTCGACCTCGAGGACGGGCGGACGGCACCGGCGGTGGTGGGGCAGGTGGCGCCGAACGTGTTGCGCATCGTGATCCACGAGGGACGCAACCGCCAGGTTCGGCGCATGCTCGAGGCGGTCGGCCACCCGGTGCGCAGGCTCGTGCGCACTCGCGTCGGCCAGGTCACCGACACCGCGCTGCGGCCCGGACGGTGGCGGGCGCTGCGGACCGAGGAGGTGCGCGGCCTGTACGCCGCGAGCGTGGAGAGTGCGGCGCGCTCGGAGGGGGCGGGGCGCTCGGATGGCTCGGAGGGGGCGGGGCGCGTGGAGGGCGCGGAGGGGACGGGGCGCTCGGATGGCGGGGAGGGGACGGGGCGCTCGGATGGCGGGGAGGGGGCGGGGCGCCCAGAGGGGGCGGGGCGCGCAGCCCGCGGGGCATCTCCCGGGGCGGCACGTCGCGCGCCTTCGAGGGACAGGGGACGTGCCCGGTAGCATTCGGCCCCATGCCTGGGCATGTCCGTGCGCTGCGTGGCGCGACCATCGTCGAGGAGGACACCGAGGCGCAGATCACCGAGCGCGTGCAGGAGCTGCTCACCGACCTCCTGGCGCGCAACGGGATCACGCTCGAGGACGTGATCAGCGTGATCTTCACCGCGACGCCTGACCTCGTGTCGATGTTCCCCGCCACCGCCGCGCGTGGAATCGGCTTCGGGGCCGTGCCGCTCCTCTGCGCTTCGGAGATCCCGGTGCCGGGCGCGATGGCCCGTGCCATCCGGGTGCTCATGCACGTGACGACCGAGCGACCGCCGGCGGACCTGCGCCACGTGTACCTGCACGGCGCACAGGTGTTGCGCGATGACCTCCCCGTCTGACCCGCCTCGCCCGCCTCGCCCGCCTGCCGGCACGCACGCGTCCCCGCACGCGTCGCCGCACGTCGGGCGTGCTCTGGTGATCGGCACGGGGCTGATCGGCGGCTCGGTCGGGCTCGCGCTCGCAGCCCGGGGCTGGGAGGTGCGTGGCTACGACACGGACCCCGCGCGCAGTGAGGCGGCCCTCGAGCGGGGGGTGCTCAGCGAGCTGGGCGACGATCGCGACGCCGAGATCGCGTTCGTGGCGACCCCGTCGTCCTCGGTCCCGGCGGTGGTCCGGGCGCTCCTCGACGACCCGGCGCGCCGCCCGGACCTCGTCGTGAGCGACGTGAGCAGCGTGAAGGCGGCGGTCGTCGGAGCGATCGGGCACCCGCGCTTCGTCGGCGGCCACCCGATGGCCGGCTCCGAGCAGGTGGGCATCGACGGCGCAGACCCCGACCTCTTCACCGGCGCGCTCTGGGTGCTCACGCCGACGCCGGGCACCGATCTCGGGGCCTTCTCCAAGGTGCGCGGTGTGGTCTCGTCGTTGGGCGCCGACGTGGTCGCGCTCGGACCCACCGACCACGACCGGCTCGTCGCAGTGGTCTCCCACGTCCCGCACCTCGTCGCCGCGACGCTCATGAACGCCGCGGCCGACGGCGCGGAGCAGGACGCGGTCCTGCTGCGGCTGGCAGCGGGCGGGTTCCGGGACATGACGCGGGTCGCGGCCGGGCACCCCGGGATCTGGCCCGACGTGTGCGCCGACAACGCCGAGGCGATCACCTCCTCTCTCGACCGGCTGATCGAGGACCTGGCCGAGATGCGCGACCGTGTCCGCATGGCGGACCGGCAAGGCGTCTTCGACGTGCTCGAGCGTGCGAGCCGCGCACGGCGGCACCTGCCGGCCCGCGGCGCGAGGCCCGAGCAGCTGATCGAGGTCCGCGTGCCGGTCTCCGACCGGGAAGGCGTCCTCGCCGAGCTCACGACCGTGGCGGGCGACCTCGGGATCAACATCTACGACATCGAGATCGCGCACTCCGCCGAAGGACCTCGTGGCGTGCTCCTCCTCGTCGTCGACGCGGACGACGCCGGGAAGCTCCGGGACGCCGTGGTCACCCGCGGCTACCACGCGACCGCACAGGCGCTCTCGTGAGCGCGCTCACGGGATCGCTCGGGGGTGAGCCGCTGGACGACCGGGCACACCGGGCTCCGCCGGCTCCTGTGCTGCCGGTCACGGTGCTCGTCTCGGGTGGTGCACCGCTCGGTGGGGAGCTGCGCGTGCCCGGGGACAAGTCGATTTCGCACCGCGCGCTGCTCATCGGCGCGCTGGGGGAGGGGACCTCGGTCGTGCGCGGGCTCTCCGACGGCGACGACGTACGGCGGACGCGTGACGCCGTCGTCGCCCTCGGCGCGGAGGTGCACGACGACGGCGACGTCGTGACGGTGACGGGAGGTCGTGCCGTGCTCGGTCCCCCCGCCGCCCCCGTCGACTGCGGGAACTCGGGCACCGGCATGCGCCTGCTCGCAGGGCTCGTGGCGGGCCTCGAGGGCGAGACGGTGCTCGTCGGCGACGAGTCGCTCTCGTCGCGCCCGATGGACCGCGTCGCGGCGCCGCTCAATGCCATGGGCGCCTTGGTGACCGGAGACGGGCCGCGCTGCGTCCCTCCGCTCACGGTGAAGGGCGGCGAGCTCCGCGGCGTCGAGTGGACGCCCGAAGTCGCGAGCGCGCAGGTGAAGTCGGCGGTGTTGCTCGCGGGGCTCTTCGCCGACGGAGAGACGGTCGTGCACGAGCGGGTGCGTACCCGACCGCATACCGAGGAGCTCCTCGCCCTCGCTGGCGCGGACATCGAAGTGGCCGACGAGGGGGAGGGGCGCACCGTGCGTTTGCGCGCGTCGTCGCTCGTTCCGCTCGACCTCGTCGTACCGGGAGACCCGTCGCAGGCGGCGTTCTGGATCGTCGCGGCGTGCGTCGTGCCGAGGAGCGCGATCCGGGTACGCGGCGTCTACGCGGGGGAGACCCGCACGGGCTTCCTCGGGGTGCTCGCGCGGATGGGCGCGTCGATCGACGTCGAGTGGCACGGTGGCGGGGATGAGGCAGGTGCTGGGGCAGGTGCCGGGGCAGGTGCCGGCGTGGGGGCAGGTGCCGGCGTGGGGGCAGGTGCCGGCGTCCGTGCCGGGGCGGGGTCGACCGCCGACCTCACGGCGCGCTCGGGGCCGCTGTCCGGAACGGTCGTCTACGCCTCGGAGATCCCCTCTCTCGACGAAGTGCCCGCGCTCGGGGTCGCCGCCGCCTGCGCCCAAGGCACGACGCGCTTCGTCGGGATGGGCGAGCTGCGGGTGAAGGAGAGCGACCGGCTCGAGGGCGTCGCACGTCTGGTGCGCGCAGCAGGGGGGGAGGCACGCGTCGAAGGGGACGATCTCGTGGTCGAGGGCGTTGGCGTTGGTGTGGGGTCGGGGGTCGGATCGGGTGTGGGGTCGGGCGTGGGGTCGGGCGTAGAACCGGGGGTCGGGTCGGGCGCGGGGCCGGGCGTCGGCTCAGGGGTCGGGTCGCGCCCTGGTGGTGGGCTCCGGCACTTCCGGTTCGACAGCGAGGGCGACCATCGCATGGCAATGGCGGCAGCGGTCGCCGCGCTGGCCGCCGGGGAGGGGGAGAGCCGGATCGACGGGTTCGGTGGCGTCGCTACGAGCTACCCCAGCTTCCTCGCGCACCTTCGACACGTCGGGGGCGCCGCCCGGGTGCAGCTGGTGGCGATCGACGGACCGGCCGGTTCTGGCAAATCCACGGTCTCGAGTGGGATC
>JASHUY010000195.1 GCA_030039755.1 Acidimicrobiales bacterium | reverse complement strand
TCGCTCGACTCGCCACCCATGATGCCGGCGATCCCGACGGGCGTGCCCTCGGCGTCGCAGATCAGACAGTCTTCGCCGGTGTCCCCGAGCCCGAGCCCGCGACCGGGCGTGCCGAGCGTGCGCCCGACGCCGTCGAGGGTCACGAGCTTCTCGCCGTGCCGTGCGCGCCGGACGAGCAGCCCGGCACCCGGCAGGCGGTCGAGGTCGTAGGGGTGGGTCGGCTGTCCGAGCTCGAGCATGACGTAGTTGGAGGCGTCGACGACGTTGTTGATCGGGCGCATGCCCGCGAGGAGCAACCGGCGCGCGACCCAGCGCGGCGAGGGGGCCACGCGTACGCCGTCGAGCACCCGCACCACCATGCGGGGGCACAGGTCGAGGTCCGCGATCTCGAGCGACGCAAGGGCGCTGACCGGCGTCCCGACGTCGGGCGCCGGTGCCGGCGCGGGCAGCGTGAAGGGCAGACGGAGCCGGCCCGCGAGGTCACGGGCGACGCCCGCCATCGACCAGGCGTCCGGTCGGTTTCCCTCGACCGTGATGTCGAAGACGGTGTCCGGCTCGATGCCGAGCGCCTGGACGAGGGGCAACCCCGGCCGCGCGCCCTCGACGTCGTTCAGCACGAGGATCCCCTCGTGGTCGTCCGACAGCCGGAGCTCCCGCCCGGAGCACAGCATGCCGTCGGACGTCGCGCCCTTCATCTTCCGGCGCTGGATCCGGAAATCGCCCGGAAGCACCGCGCCGACCGGCGCGAGGGCCACGAGGTCGCCCGGCGCGAAATTCCACGCGCCGCAGACCACCTCGACGGAGCCCGCACCGGCGTCGACCGTCACGAGGCGGATCCGGTCCGCACCCGGTATCGCGTCGACACCCTCGACCAACGCCACCACGACGTCGCCGAGGCCCTCGCCGACTCTCTCGACCCCCTCCACCACGAGGCCGAGGTCGTCGAGGACCCTCACGAGCGCGGACGCGTCCGACGTGTCGAACGCCGCGAAGTCCCGCAGCCAGCTGAGCGGCGCCTTCATGCCTTCGTCCTCAGAACATCCTCGAGAACCGGACGTCGTTCTCCGTGAGCACGCGCATGTCGGCGATGACGTGACGCATCTGCGCGCACCGGTCGATGCCGAACCCGAAGGCGAACCCGGTCCACTCCTCGGGGTCGACGCCGACGGCCTGGAACACCGCCGGGTCCACCATGCCGCAGCCGGCGAGCTCGACCCAGCCCGTCCACGAGCACGTGCGGCAGCCCGCGCCGCGGCAGATCGTGCAGGTGACCTCCACCTCGGCGGACGGCTCGGTGAACGGGAAGTAGCCGGGGCGCAGCCTCGAGTGGATGTCGGGGCCGAAGTACGCGGTCGTGAACGTCTCGATCGTCCCGGCGAGGTCGGCGAAAGTGATGCCGCGGTCGACCACCAGCCCCTCCATCTGGTGGAAGACGGGCAGGTGGCGGGCGTCCGCGGTCTCCCGGCGGTAGCAGCGTCCGGGGATCACCGCGTGGATCGGCAGGGGCTCGTCCTCCATGAGGTGGATCTGCACCGGGGAGGTGTGCGTCCGTAGCACGACGGTCTCCGGCTGCCCGAGCTCGAGGTAGAAGGTGTCCCACATGCTGCGCGCGGGGTGCGCGGGCGGGATGTTGAGCGCCTCGAAGTTGTACCAGTCGGTCTCCGCCTCCGGTCCCTCCGCGACGGTGAACCCCATGCCGATGAAGACGTCCTCGAGCTCGCGGCGCGTCTGGTTCACGAGATGCAGCCGCCCGCGGGTGATCGTGGAGCGGACCTCGTCCCGGGTCACCTCGGTCAGGTCCAAGCGGTCGCGTTCGAGCATCGCGGCCCGCTCGACCGCCGCGAGCGCTTCGGCCCGCTCGAACGCCAAGGTCTCGAGCCGCGTCTGGGCGTCGTGGATGGCCTTGCCTGCGGCACGCCGTGCAGGTGGATCGAGCTTCGCGAGGTCCCGGTGCGCCAACGTCAACGCGCTCCGCTTCCCCAGCACCGTCGTCTGAGCCTCGGCGAGCGCGGCGCTCGACTTCGCGCCGGCAAGAGCTTCGGCAGCCTGCTGCTCGAGCCGGGCCACCTCCTCGCTCCAGACGATCCCGTCGTCGCGGGCTCCGGCTCCGGCTCCGGTCATCAGGGCATCGTAGTTCGACGTTGACGGAGCTCTTCGAAGCAGAGGACCGCGCACGCCATCCCGACGTTGAGCGATTCCGCGCGCCCGACCATCGGGATCCCGACCAACCCGTCGAGCTCGAGCCCGTTCGGCAGTCCCCAGGCCTCGTTCCCGAGCACGAGCGCGGTCCGGACCGACCAGTCCACCGCCGCGTAGTCCTCACCGCCGCGCACCGCGGCACCGAGACGCCGGAAACCCCTTGCGCCGAGATCGTCGAGCACCGTGGAGGGGTCCTCGCCGAGCACGACCGGGACGTGGAAGAGCGACCCCGCAGACGCGCGCACCGTCTTCGGGTTGTAGGGATCGACGGTCCCGCCGCACACCACGACGGCGCCCACGCCGGCGGCGTCCGCGGTGCGGAGCACGGTGCCCGCGTTGCCCGGGTCCCGCACGTCGGCCATGACGACCACGAGTCGCGCATCCACCGGCACCTCGGGCACGTCGAGCATGGGGAAGATCGCCAGCACCGGCTGGGGCGTCACGGTCGAGGCGACGCGCTCCATCACCCCGGGTGCGAGCTCGAAGATCCGCGCTCCGGCAGCTGCCGCGAGCCG
>JASHUY010000194.1 GCA_030039755.1 Acidimicrobiales bacterium | reverse complement strand
ATCGCCGGCGCCGCGTTCTTGGTGCTCGCGCTCGCCGTGCTCGAGGTCCGCCTCGGCATCGGGCTCGGCCACCTCGCCAAGACACAGTCGAACGTCCGGCAGGCGAGCTTCCTCTGGCCCACCATCGGGGTCGCCGGTCTCGCGCTGGTCGCGGTCGCGCGCGTGGCGCGGGGGCAACAGCCCGGCAGCGGCACACGCCCCGACCGCGCCGTCGCGTACAGGGTGCTCGCCCGTGGGGCGGCCGTCATGGCGGGACGTGGCGGGCTCGCCCTCCTCATCGGGATGGAGGCGTCCTTCTGCATCCTCGGGGGCGCGTGGTTCCTTTCTTCAACCCCCGATCCCCTCCCGGTAACCCCTGCGATCGCGGCGCTCCGGCACGACACGGGCGGAAGGCTCGTCGCGATGGGCACATGCCCGTCCCTGCACTCGTTCCCCGACCTCGGGATCATGCCGGACGTGAACGCCGTCTACGGGATCGACGAGCTCGCCGACTACGACCCGATCATGACGACGCAGTACTACTCCGCGCTGGGAGGGCTGCTCGGCATCTCGAAGACCCCTCCGCCGGGCGAGAACGCGCTGTTCTGCCCCGAGATCTCCTCGGTACGCGCCGCCCGCTTCTTCGGGGCCGCCTACGTGCTGGAGCCGGCGGGCGCGGCCGGGCCCAAGGGGACGAGGCTCGTCGCGAAGATCCGGGGCGAGGGCCTGTACGCCGTCCCTCGCTCGGGCCGGGCGACGCTCGTCCCGCTCGCCCGTGGGACGGGAGGCGGGGAGGACGGCAAGTGGTCGAACACGTGGGAGGGGACCGCCGCGAGCCCGCCGTCGCTGCAGCGCGCGCGGGAGTCCGCGTCGGGCACATGGACGGTGCACGTCGACGCGCACGAGCGCTCGCTCCTGGTGCTGCGGGTGACCGCGGTGCCGGGGTGGCAGGCCACCATCGACGGGCGACCGCTCACCCTCCGCACCTACGACACACTCCTGCTCACCGCCGTCGTCCCACCCGGGCACCACGTGGTCGTCCTCCACTACTGGCCGGGGCTCCTGAGCGCCGGCCTCGTGGTCGCCGCGGTGGCCGCAGCGGCGCTCGCCGGCACCCTGGCGTGGGCGGCGTGGGGACGCCACCGTGACCGTGGAGGGCGCGGGACCATGGCGGCGTCCGCCCTCCCGGCCCCCGCACCTGTCGAGGACTCCCCTGCTCACGCCGTCGTGACGTGACGCCGCCGTCCCGTGCGGACCGGTTGTCGGGCGCGCCTATGCGAGCGTCGGCTCGCTCCAGCGCACGCCTTCGAAGCGCTGGAAGTCCCGGTCGTAGCTCACGATCGTCGCGTCGTGCTCGACGGCGAGCGCCGCGAGGTGCGCGTCGCTCGTCAGGTTGCCCCCGGTGCCGCTCGCGCGCAGGAGCCCTGCGACGACGTCGAGATGGCGCGCCGTCGGCTCGACGACGACGCCCGGGCCTTCGCCGATCCATAGGCGGACGACGCCCGTCGCCGCGTCGACGGACAGCGGCCTCGGGAACAGGCCGATCTTCGTAGAGAGCCGGACGAACGCGAGCAGCACCGCCCACGAGAAGCCGACCGTCTCTGCACCGTTCAGTGACGCGTCGAGCCACCGACGCGCCTCGGCGTGGTGGGGCTCTGCCTCGTTGACCGCGTAGAGCAGCACGTTGGCGTCGACGAGCCTCACTTTCCTGCGCGCTGTCTCCGGACCAGTTCCTCGTCCTCGAGCTCGGCCGCGAGGGCGAGCGCCCGGTCCAGGTTCACGGCGGGCAACCCGAGGTCCGCGGTGGGCGTGCGGTACTCGGGCCGCGTGCCGGCGGGGGCGAGCCCTGCGCGGATCGCGTCGTTCACGGCCTCTTTGAACGAGAGCCCGCGTTCGCGCATCCTGCGCTTGACGAGCGCCTCGGTGTCCGGGTCGAGGGTGACCGTCGTCCTCATCGAGCGCATCATGACATCAGCCATGGCGCCGTGCGTGCATCACCTGACCCACCGCGGTCCCCCGTCCGACCGCCCGGTCCCGGGCACGCGCCTGAGCCAGATCGCACCGCCGGGTGTCTGCAACATGGCGGGGAGCTCCGCCTCGACGACGTCCCGGTGCTCCATCGCGAGATAGTGATTCCACAACACGATCTCGAACGCGTCGTTGAAGAGCAAGAACGCGTGGAGCATGTACGCCTCGTTCCACGCGCGGCCGGCCTCGACCCAATGGCGCAGGTACTCGAAGGGCCAGAAGATGTCGTGGACGTGGACGTGGACGCCGGCGGCCAGGACCGGGAGCACGTTCGTGTAGAGGTGCTGGACGTCGCTCCCCGTCTTGAGGACGTGGGAGCAGTCCAAGAAGAGCACGTCGCCCGGCCCGAGCGCCCTGAACCGCCCGATCGGCACCGACTGCACCGGCTCGGCGAGCACCTCGACCCGGTCGCCCGGACGGGTCACGCTCCGCAACAGCTCGGGGTGGGGCTCGATCGCCGTCACCGCCATCGCGCCGCCGAGGTACCGCTCGTTCGTGTCGAGCGCGAGCGCCGTCGTGTAGCCGCTTCCCACCTCGAGGTAGCGACCCGGACGCAGATGGCGCAGCATCGCCTGGAGCATCGAGGCGTCGCCGATCCCGTAGTTCGGGTTCTCGACGCCGTAACGGGCCGTCGTGCCCGGCACCTCCGGGAGCGGCGCGTCCCGGGCGAGCGCGGCGAGGGCGCGGAACAGTTCGAGCTGTCGGGGCGTGCGCAGACGGATGCCCGGGAGCTGCCGGTCGGGCGCGAAGATCCGGTCCGCCTGCGCCTCGACGTCCGCGAGGTCCGGCACCGGCGAGTAGAAGTGCCCGGGGGGGTAGAGCGAGACGAACGGCGCGACGGTCGGGGAGACCTCGAACGAAACGCTCGGCGCGGGGGTGGCCGGCGTGCCGGAGGCGGCCGGCGCAGCCGGCGTGTCGGGCGTGTCGGCGGCCCGGTCGTCGCTCACCCCGTCATCGTCGCACGGAGGCTGCGCGACGCCCATGTCGCCGTCGGTCGCGGACCCGTCGCCGCCCACCGGTGACGGCCGTTAGCGTCGGCGTCCGTGCCCGCTCCGACCGACGAGCACCGACGGCAGTGAACCGCGCGTTCCCGCCGGGTGACGCCGCACCCGGCCCTGACGTCGTGCGAGCCTTCGCCAGCTACCTCGAGCGGACCCTCGGCGAGGCGGACGCAGGGCGGACCGATCTCCTCTGGCGTCCCCTCGCCATGCCCTCCCGCGCGGCCGCGGTCACGCTCAGGGTTGGGCCGAACACGGCGTGGTGGGACGCCCTCGGCGCCCGCCGCGCGGGCGCTCGTGTCGCGTTCCGAGGGTTCGCGGGTCGCGGCCCCGCCGGCAGTGCGCGGCGGGTGCCCCTCACGGTCTTCGACCGGTGGGACCCGGCGGCGGTCAAGCCGACGCCGCCGGAGTTCGACGTCCTCGCGATCGTCGCGACCTTCAACGAGGCCGACGTCGTCGCCGGCCTCCTCTCGCGCCTGCGCGACGACGGGATCCGGGTGCACCTCATCGACAACTGGTCGACCGACGAGACGTTCGCGATCGTCACGGGACGGGCCGCGAACGATCCGGGGATCACCGTCGAGCGGTTCCCCGCGGACGCGCCGCCCGACTACTTCGAATTGGAGAGACTGCTCACCCGGGTGGAGGAGGTCGCCCACGGCTCGGGTGCCGACTGGGTCGTGAACCACGACGCAGACGAGGTGCGCCAGTCGCCCTGGGCCGGAGTCTCGCTGCGCCGCGCGCTCTTCTGCGTCGAGCAGTTCGGGTTCAACTGCGTCGACCATGTGGTCATGAACTTCCGGCCCGTCGACGAGCGCTGGGACGGGAGGGGCCGGCTCGAGGACGCGTTCAGCTGGTTCGAGTTCGGCGACCACCACGCGTCCTTCCGCCAGCAGAAGGCGTGGAAGCCCCAGCCAGAGCCGGTCAGGTTCGCCTCCTCGGGCGGCCACAACGCGGAGTTCGCCGGCCGACGGGTGTTCCCCTACCGGTTCCTCCTGCGGCACTACCCCATCCGGTC
>JASHUY010000193.1 GCA_030039755.1 Acidimicrobiales bacterium | reverse complement strand
CAGTGAGGCAGTCGGAGACGTGGGCAAGGAGACGTGGGCAAGGGGGTCCCGGTGGTGACGGTGTCGGCACCCGGCACGATCGCAGAGTCGCTGCGCGAGGCGCTCGCGTGGTACCCGAGCGGCGTCGCAGTGGTGACGACGGCGGACGTCGACGGCGTCTGGTGGGGCTTCACCGCGTCGTCGTTCTGCTCGCTCTCGGCGGATCCCCCGCTCGTGCTCGTCTGCCTTGCGCAGACAGCGCAGTGCCACCCGGCGTTCATGGCCGCGGAGCATTGGGCGGTGCTCGGCCTCGGGCACGACCAGGCCGAGCTCGCGCGCACGTTCGCGTCCCACGTCCGTACAAAGTTCGAACCGTGGCCGTTCGAGCTGAGCCCGTCCGGGAACCCCGTGCTGAGGGAGGCGGGGCTGGTGCTCGAGTGTCGGAGCGAGCGCACCCACGACGGCGGCGACCACTCCATCCTGATCGGGAGAGTCGAGTCCGTCCGTCACCGGCAGCGTCCGCCGGCGATCTACTTCCGGCGAGCCTTCCACCGGCTGCACGCCACGCAGGACCAGTTCCCGCTCACGGTCCGGGCGGACGACTGACCGACTGAGGCGTACCCCGACCGCCGGCCCGCGGGAGCTACGGCCTGTGGCGACGCTCGTGGCCCGGCGACGCCCTTCGCACGGCGGGTGACCGCTTGGGAGCACCCCGGAGCCCCAGCAGCCGGAGAACCAGTAGCCCGACGCGGCTCGGGTCCTTCGCCCGCTGCGCGGCCCTGGCCTGGTTCTCGTGGCCTCCGGTCACGTGGTAGTTCCTCCCCGTGTAACCCCGCTGGTATTTCCACCTCATCGCGTGAATCGTACGGGTCCCCGCGCGGATCAAAGCTCCTTGGCGATCATCACCTCGGTCGACTTGATCACGGCCAACACCGGGTCGCCGGCGGCGAGCTCCAACCCTTCGGCCGAGTCCTTCGTGATGGCGGCCACCACCTCCTGACCACCGTCCAGTCGGATCACGACGGTCGACATCACCGCCCCGTGGTCCACCCTGACCACCCGACCGGCGAGCTGGTTCCGTGCGCTGATCCTCATGCCACCCGACGGTAGCCGCGCCTGCGGCCCCGAGCATTCCGCCATCAGCGGAGCGAAGGAAGGTCGGCGGGCTGTGGGGACCTCAGCCGGGCCCGAGCTCGTGCACCGTCCCCGAGCTCGTGCACCGTCCCCGAGCTCGTGCACCATGCGGAGCTCCTCGCGGCACGGGTGCGTGGCGGGCACCTGGGCGAGCCCGGTCGGGACGAACCCCGAGCGCTCGTACAACGCGATGGCCGGACGGTTCCCCCGCACGACCCAGAGCGCGACGCGGCAGGCCCCTCCCTCGCGTGCCCAGTCCACGACCTGTTCGACGAGCCGGGTGCCCAGTCCCTCGCGCCGTGCATCCGGGGCGACCCACATCGAGACGAGCTCGACCGTTCCCCTCTCCTCGGCATTGAGGTAGGCGCCGACGAGGCCGACGATCCCCCCGGTGGACTCGACGACGAAGGTCGCCGACCCGTCTCCCGCCGACCTGGCGTCGGCGTCGGCGTCCCAGGCCCCGGTCGGCCTGCCCGCCTCCTCGTCGAAGGTCGACGCGAACGCGCCCGGCGCGTCCGCGAGCGCACGCAACCGCAGGCCGCGGAGCAGCTGCCCGTCATCAGGCCGGATCCGACGGACCCGCGCGGTCATCCCCCATTGTGCCCGAGGACCGGCTCACCGCGCCCGGAAGGGCGGCGCGACCTCCTCGATGAAACGGTCCAGGACCTCGCGCCGGGAATTGCCGGTGCCGAGGTTCCAGTCCGGCACGATGAACTCTCCCACCTTGGCCTCCTCGTAGGCATGGAGCACGTCCTGGAGTGCGCCGACGCCCCCCGACGCAGTCGGGTACGCACTGCGATAGGGCATGTCGTACTCCTTGGCCGTTCCCTCGAGGTCGATGAGCACCTGGGCGGAACGCGTGATCTCCTCCGGGTCGCGCCCGATGGAGTCGCAGTGGCGATCGAGCACCCGGCCTTTCGCGGCCAGCACGTCGGGGTGGCCCCAGGTGTTCCACTCGTCCGCCCAACGCGCGGCGACGCGCAGCGTCACCTTCTCGCCCCCGCCCCCGATGAGCAGCGGCAGATGCTGCTGGACCGGCTTGGGCTCCAAGGGCGCGTCGGTCAGCGTGTAGAACCGGCCCTTGAAGTCGCTCCTCTTGTCGTCGAGCAGGTGCCGCACGACCGCGCACGCCTCGTCGAGGCGCGCGAGCCGGCCGGGGACGTCGTAGAAGGCGATGCCGTAGGCGGCGTGCTCGTTCTCCTGCCACCCCGCCCCGAGCCCGAGGACGGCACGCCCCCCGCTCACGCGGTCGAGCGTCGCCACCATGTTGGCGAGCACCGCCGGGTGACGGTAGGTGTTCCCCGCCACGAGGGACCCGATGCGAAGCCGGGGGACGCTCGCCGCGAGGGCCGAGAGCAAGGTGAAGCACTCGAGCATCGGGCGGTCCACCGAGGATGTCGAGGGCATGAAGTGGTCCGCCGCCCAGACGCCGTCCCAACCGGTCTCCGCGGCGTGCGCCGCGACCTCGTGGAAGTCCTCCCAGGACTGGACCGTCGAAGGCCAGATGCTGAAGCGCATGCCGGGACGCTACCCGTGGTGCGCACGACACCCGGCCGCCTTCACGGGGGTTGCAGGGCCGGGAGATCCGGCGGCCCTCCCCGATGGGCTGGACAGATCGGAGCGGGTGCGCCACACTCCCCGCCGAGCACGCGCTCCTTGGAACGCCCATGAACATCGTCGTGAGCAACGTGAAGGGCGGGGTGGGAAAGACCACCACCGCCGTGTACCTGGCCGCTTCCGCCGTCGAGCGCGGCCTCCGCCCGGTGCTGCTCGTCGACGCGGACCGGCAGGCCTCGTCGGCCGAGTGGCTCGAGGCGCGCCCGGTCGAGGGGGTGGAGCTCGAGGAAGCCCCGTCGGAACGGACCGTCGCCCGGGCGATGGAGCGCCATGACGGGCTCGCGGTGGTGGACACGCCGCCCGGCGACGAGCGGATCGTCCGTGCGGCGGTCGAGCGTGCCGACGCGGTGGTCATCCCGACGCGCGCGGGTGGCGTCGAGTTCTCCCGCGTGGTCGCGACGGTCGAGATGGTGCCGTCGAAGACCCCCTACGGGGTCGTGGTCGCCGCCGCGCGTCTCGGGACGAACGACCTCGCCCAGACCGTCGCGTGGTGGGAGGCCGAGCACGTCCCCATCTGGGGGATCGTCCCCGAGCGCGTCTCGATCGCCAGCGGGCCCGAGGCGCGGCTCAGCCGTGAGGGCATCGAGGTGTACTCCGAGGTGCTGCGGCGCGCGATGCGACGTCGGCCGCGCTGATCGGGACCGCGGGGAGCGCCGCCTCCGGAGGATCAGCCGTCGATCGGGGAGAGCGCCGCCTTCGCCGCCTCTGCGACGAGCGCGTCGTCGTCAGGGTCGACGGTGCGCAGGTCGAGAACCGTCCTGCCGCCATGGACACGGGCGACGACCGGGACCTCGGCGCGCCGGAGCGCCAAGGTGCGGTCACCGGGAAGGGCAACGCCTGCCGAGTCGATCTCGAGTCCCGGCAGGGACCCGCCGCCGGGGACCGAGTGGCACCGCACCACCTCGCCCACTCCGAGCGACTCGGCCCGGCGGAGCAGCTCGTCGACGGGGACCTGCGCCATCCGCCAGAAGGCGATCGCGTCGCCGTCGCGGCGAAGGTAGGCGAGGGCCGTGTCCTGGAGGACTTCGAGGACGAGCGCGCCCGGCCGCAGCGCACGGGCGAGCGGGTGCCGTGCGCACGCCTGCACGAGGTCCCGGCGCCCGGCGATCACGCCGGCCTGCGGTCCTCCGAGCAGCTTGTCGCCGGAGAACGTCACGAGTGCCGCGCCCTGCTCGAGCGCCTGGCGCGCCGCGGGCTCGCCCCGGAGCCAGCTCGGCGGACCGGCGCGTAGCCACGGGGTCGTCTCGTCGAGGAGACCGGAACCGATGTCGAACACGACCGGCGGACCGAGCGTGGAGAGCTCGTGGACGCCGACCTCCTCGGTGAACCCCACCATGCGGTAGTTCGAGCGGTGCACCTTCAACACGAGCGCGACCGCCCCGTCACGGTCGTCGACGACTCTCCGGTAGTCGGCGAGGCGGGTGCGGTTCGTCGTGCCGACCTCGGCGAGCACCGCGCCGGATGCGGCGAGCACGTCGGGGATCCGGAAGCCGCCGCCGATCTCGACGAGCTCTCCACGGCTCACGGGGACACGGGTGCCGGCCGCAAGGGCGCTCAGCGCGAGCAGGACCGCCGAGGCGCCGTTGTTCACGACCAGCGCGGCGTCCGCTCCCACGGCGAGCGCGAGCAGCCGGGCCGTGTGGTCGCTCCTCGATCCCCTGCGCCCGGTCTCGAGGTCGAGCTCCACGTTGGCGTAGCGGGCAGGTACCCCCCCGCGCGCGACGGCGACGGGCGCACGTCCGAGGTTCGTGTGGAGGAGCACCCCCGTCGCGTTGATGACGGGCCGCAGGAGCGTCGTGCCGAACCGCTCGGCACGGGCACCCGCGGCGGCGGGGTCGCCGGTCGAGATCGCGTCGCGCGCCACGTCCACGAGCACGGGATGGGGCAGTCCCGTCCCGGCGATCGAGCGCGCCAGCCGGTCCACCGAGGGCGGCCGCGGGGGTCGGGTCGCGTCGCCGCGGGCGCGGGGCGACGGGGGCCGACCGGTCATCGCAGCAGCACGCGGGCGGGGCCGCCGGCCACCTCGCCGATCGGGACGAACCCGCGGTGTGCGAGGGCGGGCACGGCATCGGGAGCGACGGTCGCGAGGAGGCCGCCGGAGGTCTGCGGGTCGAACGCGATCGCCTCGCGCGCGGGTGTGGTCGTGGACTCGACCCTTCCCGCAAGGTGGTCGCGGTTCCGCCTGTCCCCACCCGTGCGCACACCTCGCGCCGCCGTGTCGAGCGCACCGGGACAGAGCGGGAGGGCCTGGGCGTCGAGCACCAGCGAGACCCCCGAGCGCTCGGCCACCTCCCAACCGTGGCCGAACAGTCCGTAACCGGTCACGTCGGTCACCGCCCCGACGGCCGTGCCGAGCTCCTGCAACGCGAGGGAGGCATCCCGGTTGAGCGTGCGCATCGAGCCGACCGTCGCCCGCCGTTCTTCGTCGGTGCCGCCTTGAAGGACGATGCCGGTCCCGAGCGGCTTGGACAGGACCACCACCTGCCCGGGGCGGGCTGCGCGCTTCGTCAGGATGCGGTCGGGGCGCACGAGACCCTGCACGGCCAGGCCGAAGATCGGCTCGGCGGAGCGGATCGTGTGCCCCCCCGCCACGACGCCCCCTGCTTCGGCCACCACGGCCGCCGCCGAAGACACGATCGCGTCGATCGCCTCGTGCGGGAGGTGCTCGGGGAAGGCGGCGATGTTGAGCGCGAGCACGACGCGCCCGCCCATGGCGAAGACGTCGCTGCACGCGTTGGCCGCCGCGATCGCGCCATAGTCGGCGGGGTCGGCGACCATCGGCGGGAAGAAGTCGGTCGTGGATACGAGCGCGACGTCGTCGTCGAGCGCGAGCACCGCCGCGTCGTCGAACGCGTCGAGGCCGACGAGGAGATCCCCGCGGGGCGACTGCGACGCGAGCGTGGCGAGCAGCGCGTCGAGGGGGCCCGCGCCCCACTTCGCCGCGCAACCTCCGCACGTGGTCCACTCGGTCAGGTCGAAGGTTGAGGCGGGGTCGCCGCTCCGGGTCTCGGACTGGGTCACGGTGCGCTCCTGACTTGTGCCTCGTCGGCGGGGGGAGGTGGCAGCTTGGGACCGGCGGTGCGCAGGTCACCGTCGCGACGCGTGATCCCGTTCGCGTCGAGGTGGGAGAGGAGCGGGAGGACCGTGCGTCGGGATGCGCCGAGCGCGTCACGCACGTCCGACACCCGCACGCCGCCGGGGTTCCGGGCGAGGAGCCCCGAGATGCGCGCCGCGGCCTCCGCGATCGCGCTCGACGCGAACCACAGCCCGTTCGTCTCGACGACGAGCCCGCTTCGGACGAGGCGTCGGAGGTCGTTGCGATCGACGCCGGTGGGAGGAGGCGGGTCGAACGGCGTCGTCCGGAGGAGGGCGAGGAACGGGTGGTCGAGCAGGTCCGAGTCGACGCCGGCGGTGGTGCCCTCGACCTCACCCGGGGTGTCGCCCCGC
>JASHUY010000192.1 GCA_030039755.1 Acidimicrobiales bacterium | reverse complement strand
GGGGTGCGAGGGTCGCGACCCCGTGGGACGCAAGCGTCCGGCGAAGATCCACCGGCTCTCCGGCTGCGCCGACGAGGGGCTGGGTGCCGATCGTCCTCAACCGTGATGCCTCACGCCTCGCTCACGGCGTCAGTGTCGCGCGAGGTCAGACCGGCGGGAGGCGTCGAGCCAGACGACCGGCCAGCCCGGTCACCATCTGGGCCCAGATGCGATCACCGAGCACCCAGAACCACACCTCCCGGCGATAGCCCCGGAGGACCGAGCCGAATTGCTCCCGGTCGAGACCCCCGCTGGAGAGCGCCTCTTCCCACGCCGGCCACAGCACCTCGCCGAGGCCGAGCTCGGGCCCGAACTGCTCCTCCCACTCCGCCCCGTCGAGCAGCGCGGCCCGGAGCAGCCTGCGCACGCCCTCGGGTTCCGCCGGCAACCGCAGCGCCAGAGGGGTGGGGCTCGCGACGTCCGCCGCGCTCACCGGTCGAGCACCACCGGCGCCCGGTCGGTGCCCGCATAGGCGCTGAGATGCTCGGCGTAGTCGATGAACAGCGGAGCGTCCGGGTCGAGCTTGCGCTGCAGCGAGCGCTCGGCGACCCGCTTGTCGAGGCGGTCGAGCTTGAGCAGTGCCTCGGGGTCGTCGAGATCGCGCACGTCGAGGCGCCCCCTCGCCCGGTCGAACGCGGCGAGCCCCGCCTCCGTGCGGACGAGCACGCTCGACCAGCCTGCCATCGACCCCACGCTCCCGACCGAGATGTCGGCGCCACGGCCGAGGAAGTCCGCGCACTCGTCGCAACCTTTCAGGGCCGCACCGTGGAAGTCCTTGATCGGCTCGTCCACCGCCACGGTGCCGTCGCGGTACTCGACGATCATGCGGCCGTGGATGACGTCGACCTTGCCGACGCGCTCGATGTCGACGCCCCGCTTGTCGTGCAGCTCGCGCAGGGTCAGCGCCTCGTAGTCGAAGCTCTTCGTGCACAACAGGGCGATGGTGAGCACCACGGCGTCCACGCGATGCGCGCCCGTCGGCCAACGCCGGGACTGCATGGCACGGATACCCTGGATCTCGCAAGGAGTGCCCACGACGGCGAGTCGCGGCCGGGGAGGCAGCTCGTACGCGCTCAGGTCGAGCTCGGCCAGCGCCATGGTCTGGTTGTAGAAGCTGCCCGCCGACTCGAGGATCTCCTGCGGCGTGGTAGCCACGTGAGCGACGCCCTTCCAGGGTTCGTCACGATCGGTGCTCGGGCGCGACACCAACGCGCCGTCGATGTCACCGGCACCGAGCGCGGCCAGCAGCAGCGCGGTGACGACCCCACCGTCCTGTGCGCCGTCGAGGCGCTTCGCGGCGCGCGCGGCATAGCGCTCCAGGACCGCCCCGAGCCCGTCCCCGGGCGGGCCACCCGTGATCTTCCAGTAGGGGTCGGCGGCATCGGAGCGGGTGACGACAGGGACGTCGTCGTCCCCGCTCGGCGTCGAGGGCGGCCACAGCGCCTCGTAACGCAGACCGCCGCGCGGGCAGAAGTCCCAGCAAAGCGAGCAACCGGTGCACATCTTCACGAGCTGGGGCAGACCGGTCTCGTCCCGCACGCCGATCGAGTTCGACGGGCACACGGCGACGCACGTCCCGCACTGGACGCAGCGGTCGGCGAGGATCACCCCGGCTTCGAGCTCCCAGAACCAGGTCTTGCCGGGGGGCTCCTCCACGCCGTTCATCTGCTCGCGGATGGCGAATCCCTTCATCGGCGCTCCCCTGTTTCGATGGCCAGTCCGGCGAGCGTCGCCCGCAACTCGTCGTTGGGCGTGCGGCGCGCCCAGTTGTAGAAGGGCTCCCCGTCGCGTCGCTCGTGTCGGTACCTTTGCAACACCCGCACCAGCGCGTCGGGCACCTCCTCGGCGGGACGGGCGTTCTCGACCCAGTCGATGAACCCTGCGTCCGTGCCGAGCGACCCGCCCATGCCGATGTCGACGGCCTCCACGATGCGTTCGCCGACGTGCGCGGTGTCCCCACGGAAGCCGATGTCGGCGATCTGCGGCTGCGCGCACGACGCCGAGCACCCCGAGAAGTGCATGCGGATGACGCCCGCGTCGGCCACGGCCCCCTCCCCCAGCGCTTCGTCGAGACGGCGCGCCCACGTCACCGCCCGCTCCTTCGTCTCCACCACCGCGAACCGACAGAACTCGTTGCCGGTGCAAGCCACCACCCCGCGGACGAACGGCCCGGGGGACGGCGAGTACTTGCCCAGCAGCTCCTCGGACAACAGGTCGTCGACTCGGTCCTCGGGCACGCCGGTGAGGACGAAGTTCTGGTCGGTGCCGAGGTGGAGGGTGCCGTCGCCGTACTGCTCGGCGAGCCGGGCCGCCTCCACGAGCTCGATGCCGTTCATCCGCCCGACCGGCACCGAGCAGCCGACGTAGCACAGCCCCGGCTGAACCTGCGGGTGCACGCCGACGTGGTCGCCCCGGTAGCGGCGGGTCAGCTCCTCGCCCGCCGGCTCCAGCTGAAACGACGAGCGGGCGGCCAGCTCGGACCGGAACCCTTCGGGGCCGAGCTCCTGCACGAGATAGCGCATGCGGGCCTGTCCCCGGTTCTCGCGGTTCCCGAGCTCGCCGAAGACCTGGGCGACGGCCCGGGTCAGCTCGACGACCTGGTCGGGTTCCACGAAGACGTCGACGTCGGAAGCGAAACGCTCACCATCTCCCAACCCCCCGCCCACGAGCACGTTGAAGCCCACCCGGCCGTCGCCCGCCCGCGCCGGCCACAAGCCGACGTCCTGGATCTCGGCTTGCGCACAGTCCTCCCGGCAACCGGTGACGCTCATCTTGAACTTGCGCGGCAGGTTCGCGTACTCGCGGTTCCCGGTGAAGAACTCGGTGATCGCGAGAGCCGCCCGACGGCCGTCGAGGACCTCGTCGGCGTCCACCCCCGACACCGGGCACGACACCACGTTGCGCGCCGAATCGCCGCAGGCCTGCACGGTGGTGAGCCCGACCTCCGCGAAGCGTTTCCAGATGCGGGGGACGTCGCCGATCCGGACCCAGTGGATCTGCACGTCCTGGCGCGTCGTGAGGTCCGCGTACGAGTTGCCGAACACCGCGCTCTCTTCGGGGCCTTCGCCGAACGCCTCGGCCACCACGCCGATCTCCCGGGCTTGTGCCGCGGTGAGGAACCCGCCCGGCACCTTCACCCGCAACATGAAGGCGTCGCCGCCCTGAAGTTGGGGGTAGAGCCCGACCCACTTCAGCCGCTCCGACTCACCGGCCACCGCGCCGATGGCCTTGGGCCCCTTCAGCGCGTACGTGTTGATGACCGCGTCCGCGACCTCGAGCGGATGCCGTTCGAGCTTCCAACGTTCGACCTCGCTCAGCTCGCCCGTCACCCGGTAGGGGTTGACGAACTTGACCCCCCGCTCGCGCCCGCGCAGGGAGACGCCGTACGGGCTGTGCACGTCGTACGGCATCAGGGTTCCTGCTCGGACGGGTCGGGCGTGCCCGGCCGGAGCCCGGTCCCGGGCGGCCGCCAGGCAAGGTGCCGCCGGTCGGTGTCAAGGCCGGCATCGTTGGACATCGGGAAGCCTCCTTCGTCAGGAAGAACCGATCCGCGGTTGGGCATACTATAGGTGACTAAGTGGATCAACTTTTACGGGTTTTGGGACGGGCTACCCGGCCGCGTCCGACCGGCAGGAGGGCTCATGATCGCCGACGTGGACACCCGCCCCACCGAGACCGGCCCGATCGAGACCGGCCCCCTCGGGACCGGCCCCACCGACACCGGCCCGATCGGGACCGGCCCGATCGACTGGGCCCCGGAACCGCCGGCCACGAGCTCCGTCGACGGGCCCCTGTTCCCGGTCGGGCTCGTCGTCAGAGGCCGGCGATGCCTCGTGGTGGGTGGTGGGAGGGTGGCGGCGCGCAAGGCGCGCGCGCTCCTGCGATGCGGCGCCGCGGTGACCGTGGTGGCGCCCGAGGCGCACGAGGTCCTGCGCCTTCTTCACGAGGAGGGCGCGCTGGCCGGGGAGGGCACGGTAGGGGCGAGCGAGGAGCAGCTCCTCGAGGTGCAGGCACGGCACTACGAACGGGGGGAGGCGGCCGGCTACCGACTGGTGGTGGCCGCGACCGGCGACCCAGACGTCGACGCGGCGGTCTACGAGGACGCCGAGGCGGCAGGTACCTGGGTGAACAGCGCCGACGACCCGGCCCACTGCTCGATGGTGCTCCCGGCCGTCTGGCGGACCGGCACGGTCACGGTTGCCGTGTCGACCGACGGCGCCAGCCCCGCCCTGGCAGCTTGGCTCCGCTCGCAGGTCGCCGAGTCGATGGGCGAGCACGTCGGCCTGCTGGCCGCGCTCCTCGGCGAAGCCAGGCACCAGCTCCAAGACGAGGGGCGGCCGACCGGATCCGTCGACTGGCTGGCGATCCTCGAGGGGCCCGTACCGGCGTGGGTCGCCGAAGGCAGGCTGGCGGAGGCCCGCGCCGCGATCAGCGCCGCGATCGCCGGCGACCCGCCCGGGTGACCGGCGAGAGCGATCAGCGAGAAAAGGCGGCTGCTCCGGCCTTCCAGGTCCGATCGAGGTCGCTGCCTGCCGGAAAGCGGTCGTCGAGCTCGAGGATCACCATCCCGTGGGCAAAGGAGAACAAGGCCTGCGCCAGCCACGGGTCGCCGGTAGCCGAGAAGAACGGTTCGCCGGCCCAGTCCTCGAGACCCGGCGTGAGATCCTCACGTGGGAGCGGCCCGACGGTGACGAGCCGGTACAGGGCGGGGTGGGCGAGCGCCGCAGCGCGGTAGGCGGCGAGGAGGCTCCGCACCGCGCCGAGTCGACCCGGTGCGGCCACGGCGGCGTGCAACCTCGAGCCGAACTCCAGCAACGCCTGGTCGATCACCGCTGCCTCGAGCGCACGCTTGGTCGCGAAGTGCTTGTACAGAGAGGGGGCCTGCAGTCCCAGCGTCGATGCGAGCCGCCGCATGGTGAGGGCCTCTTCGCCTTCGCCCTCGATGATCCGCCGCGCGGCGGTCACGATCTCCTCCGGCCGCCCTGAGCGGACGATCGGTCGCGGCGGGTCCGTCACCGCTCGGCGAGCCGAAAGACGGGGTGCTTGTGGGCGACGGCCGCGAGCGTGGCGTCGGGCGCGTCGGGACCGACCCCGTCGAAGAAGGTGCCGACCTCCGCCTTCCACCGCCCGAGGTACGCACGCAGCACAGGGAGCTTCTCGTCGTCCGTCAGCTCGGTGGCGACGTAGTGCGTCCGGCGCCGTCCGAGCAGGAGGTCGAGATCGCCTCCCGCGGCACGGACGTTGCGAACCCACTGGCTCTCCCCGCGTGGCGAGACGAGATAGCCCGTGTCTCCGACGCTGAGCAGATTGACCGGGGTCCGACGGGGCTCCCCGCTCGTCCGGCCCCTCACCTCGAGCACGCGGCTCCCCCACACGCTGATGCCGAGCGTGGTCAGGCCGGCGACCGTCCCGTTGAACACGTGCTTCGTGAACCACCCCGGTCTCCGGTAGTGCGGAGTGCCGTTCGTCCTCATCTGGACCTCCCAGGGCTAGCTAACACCGTTAGCCATTGTAGCTAACACTGTTAGCTTGTCAAGCGCGACGTGGCGGAGCCGGCGCAGGACTCCGGAGCGCAGAAGGTGGCCGTGAAGCGCCCGCCTTTCCGGAAAACTCCCGCCGTTCCGGAGAGAATGGGGGGCATGACGACCGACTTCGAGGACGCTCCCCGCGTGGTGACTGCGCGCAGAGAGATCGCCGCAAGCGCAGGACGAATTTTCGAGCTCATCGCCGACCCCGCCCAGCAACCTCGCTGGGACGGGAACGACAACTTGGCCTACGCAGCCGGCGACCAGCGGGTTCGCGCGGTCGGCGACGTGTTCGTCACCACCCTCACGACGGGGGCCGACCGGGAGAACCACGTCGTCGAGTTCGTCGAGCAGCGCCGAATCGCCTGGAGGCCGGCGGAACCCGGCAGACAACCTCCTGGCCATCTCTGGGCGTGGGAGCTGGAGCCGCTCGGCGAGTCGCGCACGCAGGTCACGCACACCTACGACTGGACGGAGCTCACCGACGAGAACCGCGTCGCCCGCGCAAGGGCGACGACGTGCGACAAGCTCCTCAAGTCCCTCGACCGGCTCGCCGATCTGGCGGAGACGGACGAGTCATGACCGGCGGCAGCGCAGCCGCACGGGAGCCGACCGGGAGGTCGGAGGTCAGCCGTTCCGAGGTCAGACTGTCCTAAATATTGACAGTCTGAAGGTGGTACCGTACGATCCCCGTATGCCGGCGCGGGGCATCCGACGGTGACCGGGACGACCGCCGCGTCAGGCTCCGGAGTGCCGCGCCCGGCGCGGCCGTGGCGCTCCCCGGGCGACCAGCCGAGCTGGGCCCGTCCCACCCTCCTCGGGATCACGGTGCTGGCCGCCGCCGCCTACGCGTCGAACCTCGCCGGCCAGCAGCCCGAGCTGTTCTACGCGGCGGCGGTGCGCTCGATGGCGCACAGCTGGCACGACTTCTTCTTCGGCGCGTTCGATCCGCTCGGGACCATGAGCGTCGACAAGCTGCCCGGGGCGCTGTGGCTCCAGGCGCTCTCGGTGCGGGTCTTCGGCCTGCATCTCTGGGCGATCAACCTGCCCCAGGCGCTCGAGGGCGCCCTCACCGTTCCGTTCCTCTTCCGAGCCGTGCGCCGTCTCGCGGGGCCGCGCGCGGCGATCTGCGCGGCCGGCGTCGGGGCGTTCACTCCGGCGGTCGTCGCGCTCGACCGCGGGAACGTCTCGGACTCGCTCCTCATCCTCATGCTGGTCGTGGCGTTCGACGCAGCGAGCGCCGCGCTCGTCTCGGGTTCCGTCACGCCGGCACTGCTCGCAGGAGCGTTCGTCGGTGTCGCCTTCCAGGCCAAGATGCTCGAGGCCTGGCTGGTGTTGCCCGGGATCCTCGCGGCGCTCCTGCTCTCCGCCCCCGGGAGGCTCCAGCGGCGGCTCCTGCAAGCCGGTGCGCTCTTCGTCGTCGCGGTGGTCGTCTCGCTCAGTTGGATGACGGTCGTCTCGGCGATCCCCGCCCACGACCGTCCGTACGTCGACGGCACGCGGAACGACTCGGTCTACTCGCAGGTCTTCGAGTACAACGGTTTCAGCCGGGCGGACAACACTCCGGTCCCGGTCGGGAGCATCTTCGCCCCGATCCGCGCCGTCACCCTCGACGAGGGGAGTCGCGCGCAGCGGGTGGTCTCCGGAGCCGGCGGACGTGACGCCGGGTATCTCCTGCCGGTCGCCGCGGTGTCGCTGCTTGCCGGACTGCTCCTCACGCGGCGTCGATCGCGGACCGATCCGCTGCGCGCTGCATGCGTGCTCTGGGGATGGTGGCTGCTCGTGGACGTCGCCGCATTTCTCGCAGTCGACACGATCAACGCGTACTACCTCGCGGCTCTCGCTCCGGCAACGGGGGCGCTCGTCGGCATCGGCGCCGAGCTCGTCCTCTCCCGGCCCGCCGAGCGGAGGCGTCCTCCCGTCCGGGCGTCGCTCTTCGGTCTGGCGGCCGCAAGCGCCGGCTACGCCTTCTGGCTGCTCGCCCCCGCCCCGTTCACGGTGAGGGTCGTGGTGCTCGCGGCGACCGCCGGGATCGCCGCGCTCGCCGTGGTCCGGCCGGTCCGGACGCTACCGCTCCTGCTCGCAGCCGTGGCGGTCGCGCCGCTCGCCGGAGGGATCGACGTCGTCGTCCAGCACGCAGGACCGTTCGACACGCCCTTCGAGCCGGCCACGGTCCGACGGCTCACCGGTGTGGACGTCGCACGGCTCGTCAGCTTTTCGACGCAAGCCGCACGGGCTCTCGAGATCGGTGCCGGCACCCGCTACCTCGCCGCCTCCTACACCTCGGCGATCGCCTCGCCGCTCATCTACGCGTCGGGCAAGGAGATCCTCCCGATCGGGGGTTTCGACGGCCACACGCCGGTACCGAGTGTGGCGACGTTGCGCGCGGACGTGGCGAGTGGCGCGCTCCACACCGTGCTCGTCGTGCCGACCGGGGACCCGCGCGTCGTGTGGGTGAGGTCGCACTGCCGATTTGTGCCGACCAAGGTGCGGATCGTCCAGACCTACTACTGCACGACGACGCCGTAGCCGGTGGGCGCACATGGCGCCGGCCGGCTGTTCCTGGCCGGCGTCGTCGCTCGGCGACGCCGGTCTCAGTCCTCCTCAGCGCGCGGGAGCACCGTGACCAGCGTCTCGGAACCGTCTCCACCCACGATCTGAACGACCAGGGGCAGCATCGGCGGCTTCGAGTCCGTGAGGATCGAGGTCGGGTGCTCGATGGAGTGCCGCAGGACGACCTGGAATCGGCCGTCCCGCCCACCGATGCCGACCGACGCTTCGTCGGCGTGTTCGTCGTACTCGATGTAGGCGAGCGGCATCCGCTCCGCCTCGAATTCGTCGCCGAACTCGGCGTCCAGCAGCTCGATGGTGATGTCGTCTCCGACCCGTACGCGGGTGAGCTCGTCGAGCAGCTTGTGCCAGTCTTCCTTGGGGCGCTCGTGGATGATGTCGGGGCGCCGACCCTTCATGTGCTTGGCCACCCACGCATTGTCGCGCCTTTCGCGATCCAAGAACAGGGGGCCTGACCGCGGTCCCCCGGCTACGACGGTTCACCCGCCGTGGCGGGGACTACCGCGCCACCCTCGGGCTTTCGCTCGTACGGGATCGAAGCCGACAGACGGACGACGTGGCCACCCGCGCCTTTCGCCTCGTAGAGAGCGGCGTCGGCAGCCGCCCAGATGTCCATGATCGACCCGGGCCTGCCGAGCGCCACCCCGGCACTCACCCGCAGACGTAGCCCGGCCACCACATCGTCGAGCGGTGCTTCGTCGAGAGCCTGCACGAGGGCCTCGGCCCGGGACAGGGCTCCGGGCGCATCGGTGTTGGCCAGGATGACCGCGAACTCGTCTCCACCGAGCCGGACGGCCAAGTCCGAGGCTCGGATCCCGCGGGCCAGGACCTCGGCGACCCGAACCAACAGCCGATCGCCCGACAGGTGCCCGTGGCGGTCGTTCACCGCCTTGAACGAATCGACGTCGAAGAGGATCAAGGCGCAGTGCTCGACTCCTCGGAGCGAGAGGTCCGAGAGGAACTCCTCGAGCGCCCTCCTGTTGGCGATGCCCGTGAGGTCGTCCAGCCGGGCGTGGCGGGACAGGAGGTCGCGTTCGGTGGTGAGACGGACGGAGGCGATGTGGGCCCGCATGGCCATGAGCGACGCGTCCCGCTTCGCCCACTGCTCTTCGACGACCCGGTGGGCGTAACGCAGCCCTGCGTCCGAGCCTTCCCGAGCCTCGATGGTCGCGGCGAGGAAGAGCGCGACGTCGTGCATGAACGGATGGACCGCGGCCGAGATGGCGTCGACCGCAGCCGCGATCGCCGAGGCCGCCGCCGCGCGGTCGGTCTCCACTGTGCCGGCGAGCCCGATCGCGATCGCGAGCCGAAGCAGGGCTCTGGCGCGCCCTTCCACCTCCGGCGAGCACTCCAGACGCGACAGCAGCTCGGCTGCCTTGTCGGTCTCTGCGAAGCCCGCAAACGCGCCAAGGATGAGGCCCAGTGCGTCGAGCTCGACGCGCCAGCTCTCGGTCATCGGGTACGCGTCGGTCGCCGCCAGCACTTCCTTCCAGGCGTCCCAGCGCGCACGGACGCCCTTTGCGTCTCCGAGCTCGAAGAGCTTGCTCGCCCAGCTCACCTGCTCCTCAGCCAGGTTGAACCGGATGGGCGCGAGGAGGAAGTCGATGGTCCCTGGCGGCTCTGCAGACCCGATCGCCAGGGCCAGCTCGTACTGCTCGTGAGACAGCTCGAAGAGCCAGCGGTTGCCGAAGGCGATGGCGCACGCCGTATGAGCGGTGATCCGCTCGCACGCCCGCCGGTCCTTCTGCTCGAGGAGGATCGTCGCCCGAGCGAGATCCTCGTCGAAAACCGCCGTACCCAGCTGGCCGGTTCCCGAAAAGCCCTCGTCCGACCGCAGCGCGAGGCCGAGGGCGAGCATGACGTTGTCACCCGCCTCGGCGGACTTTTCGATCAGCGCGGCCAC
>JASHUY010000191.1 GCA_030039755.1 Acidimicrobiales bacterium | reverse complement strand
CCCGCCCTCGCCCCCGCGCCCGCCCTGCCGACGTCTGCCGGGAGCCCGGCGAGCAACCCCGACGCGCTCGGCCCGGCACCGCCGGCGATCGCCTCGGCGACCCGGGCGCCGAAGACCATGCCCTCCAAGAGCGAGTTGGACGCGAGGCGGTTGGCGCCGTGGACCCCGGTGCACGCCGCCTCACCGGCCGCCCACAGCCCGTCGAGCGCCGTCGCGCCCCAGAGGTCGGTCACCACGCCGCCCGAGACGTGGTGGGCGGCGGGTGCGACGGGGAGCCACTCTCTGGCGGGATCGAGCCGGACCGCGGCGAGCGACGAGGCGATCGTCGGGAACCGCTCGGCAAATCGCTCGAGGCCGGTCGCGTCGAGCCAGAGATGGTCGGCCCGCTGATCGGCCATCCGCTCGGCCATCGCGCGGCTGACGACGTCACGGGGGGAGAGCTCGTCGCAGAAGCGCTCGCCGGCCCGGTCGCGCAGGAGCGCGCCGTGCCCTCGCAGCGCCTCGGAGAGGAGCGGGCGCGGCATGAGCGGGTGGTGGAGCGCGGTCGGATGGAACTGGACGAACTCGACGTCGGCCACCGGCACGCCGGCGCGCAGCGCCATGGCGATGCCGTCGCCCGTCGCCTCGCCCGGATTGGTCGTGACCGCATAGAGCTGGCCTGCGCCGCCCGTCGCGAGCACCACGTGCGAGGCACGCACCCGTACGACCGCGCCGTCCGGTGCGAGCGCGAGCACCCCGCTGCAACGCCCGTGATCCAAGAGGAGGTCCACGGCGAACCACCGCTCGAGGACCGCCGCGGCTTGCGAGACGGTGGCGGCGACCAGCGCGCGCTCCACCTCGGCACCCGTTGCGGCACCCCCCGCATGGACGATCCGTGCCCGCGAGTGGCCGCCTTCCCTCGCAAGCGACAGCGAGCCCGAGGCCTCGCGGTCGAAGCGCGCACCGAGCGCGATCAGCTCCTCCACGCGGGACGGCCCTTCGTCGACGAGCACCCGGACCGCGTCGGTGTCGCAGAGACCCGCACCGGCCCTGAGCGTGTCGGCCATGTGCAGGTCGGTCGAATCCTCGTCCCCTCCGAGCACCGCGGCCACCCCGCCCTGCGCCCAGCGCGTCGTCGACTGCGACAGCTCCCCCTTCGTGAGGACTGCGACGCGCAGGCGCGGGCTCGCCCGGCAGAGGCGGACCGCCACCGACAGCCCCGCGACGCCGCTGCCGAGCACGAGCACGTCGAACGGCCCGACGTCCCCCGCTCGTCTCTCCTGTCGCACGGTGCCCTCCAAGGTCTCAGAACGCGGGGGCGGTGGCCGGCAGATCGTGACGCCCGCGGGAGCCGACGGCCAGCTCGGACGGCCGCAGGGCCGCGCAGTTGTCGATGAGGCGCACCGGGCCGATCTCGGCCGCGACGAGAAGCCGCAACGCCTCGGGCTCCGAGCACGACGTGGGCACCGCGAGGTCGGCGGCGTCGACCGCCGCGGCGTACCCGAGGCGCGCCAGGGGCTCGGCTTCGATCAACCCCGACATGAGGGACGCGACCGCCTCCGGCCGGTCCTCGCCGTCGGCGACCGCGGCGCACCCTGCGTCGAGCGCGCGCCGCAGCACGGGCGCCGCCTCGCGCTCGCGGGGGGAAAGGAGGACGTTCCGGCTCGACAACGCGAGCCCGTCGGGGTCGCGCACCGTCGGGCAGGCGACGATCTCGACCGGCATCGACAGGTCCGCCGCCATCCGTCGCACGAGCGCGAGCTGCTGGAAGTCCTTCTCGCCGAAGTAGGCGGCGCACGGCCCAGCCAAGCAGAACAGCTTCGCGACCACGGTCGCCACGCCGTCGAAGTGCCCCGGCCGGGACCGGCCCTCCCAGCGGTCACCGAAGCCGGCGACCGACACGGTCGTCACGGCGCCGGCGGGGAACATGGCCTGCGCGCTCGGCGCGAACACCGTCGGGACGCCCAGCGCCTCGCAGTACCCGAGGTCGGCGACGAGGTCGCGGGGGTAGCGCGCCAGGTCCTCGGGGCGGTCGAACTGGAGCGGGTTCACGAAGATCGACACCGCGACGTGCCCGCATTCCGCCGCCGCTCGGGCCATCAGCGACCGGTGCCCCGGGTGGAGCGCACCCATCGTGGGGACCAGGCCGACGCGGTCACCCCCGGCTCGCGCGCGGTCGAGCGCGCGGCGGAAGGCGACCGGGTCCTCGAAGACTCGCAACGCTCAGGTGCGGACGGCCGGGGCTGCCGGCAGCAGGGGTTCGCGTCCGGGCTCGTGCGGAGGGGCGGCGTCCGGCGGGTGGGGAGCGTCCAGGACGGTGCGCCCGTCCACGCCCACGGTCAGCTGCAACGCAAGGCCCACGCCGGCGCGGTACGCGGCGCGCTCGCCCTCGGGGATCGCGTCGAGGTGCCGGGCGAGGGTCCGCCAGTCTCCTCTCGCCGCGGGCCCGGTGAGCGCCCGGCGCGGCCCGAGCCTCCCGGCGTCGTCGACCGCCGCGCGGGCGAGCGGGAGGAACACCTCGAGCGGCAGCCCCACCTCCCGCGCGATGCGCTCGACGTGCCCCAGCAGCGCGACGACGTGGTTGGCAGCCACGCAGGCGGCGGCGTGGTAGGCCGCGCGGGCGTCGTCGGGGACGTCGACGGTGGTCCCGCCGAGCGCCGCCGCCACGGCCGATGCGATCGGGTCGCCGGCGACCGCGAACGTCACCCCGGACACGAGGCGTCGTGCACCGGTGTCGGGGTCCGGCAGCGCGACGAGCGGATGCAGGGCCGCCCTGCGGCGATGAGGTGCGAGGACGTCGAGACCGAGGGAGCCGGCGAGGTGCACGACCGCCACCGACCGGTCCGGCCGCACGGCACGTGCCACGTCGGCGATCGCGTCGTCGGGCACGGCGAGCACCACGGCGTCGGCGCCGCTCGCCGCGTCGGCGTGGTCGTCGCCTCTCCCGAGGAGTGGGAGGACGGTCCACCCGGCCCCCGCAAGGGCGCGGGCGAACGAACGGCCGGCCCGGCCCGGCCCGATGATCCTGATGGTTGCCACCGACTCCTCCTCCAGCGTTCCAGCCCCTCGCCCCGGGTGCCGGTCGCCTGCGGCGATCGGAATGATCCCTCAGAGTGTACCGATCCGCCGCACCTCACCTTCAGCCCGCTCGAGAGCGCCGGCCGGGACGAGCTCGGGCGCGAGGTCGCGCAACGGCGCGAGGACGAACCGCCGGCCCCACATACGGGGGTGCGGGACGAAGAGATCCGGCTCGTCCACCGATTCGTCGCCGACGAGGAGCACGTCGGCGTCGAGCGTGCGCGGGCCGAACCTCACGGTGCGGACGCGTCGCGCGGCCTCCTCCAGCGCGCGACAACGCTCGAGAAGCGCACGCGGGCCGTCGCTCGTGCACAGCTCGACGACGAGGTTCAGGTACGCCGGTTGCCCCTCGGGGCCCCCGACCGGATCGGTCTCGTAGAGGGGGGAGACCGCGGTCACGTCCCCGCGCGCCCGGAGGCCCGCCACCGCGCGGGCGAGCTCGGCGCGCCGGTCACCCAGGTTCGAGCCGAGGGCGATGAAGGCTCGCCGAGCGCGGGTCGCGTCCTCAGGGGCGGCGCACATGCACCAGGCGGACCCCGACCGAGCCCACGTCGACGGCGACGGGCGGCCGCATCTTGCGCACGACGACCTCGACACGCGTGACGCGCCGCTCGCCTTCGAGGACGCGCCGGGTGATCGCCGCGGCGAGCGCCTCGAGCAGCGCGAAGGAGGTCCCGGAGACGACCTCTGCGACCGCCTCTGCGAGCGTGCCGTAGTCGACCGTGTCGGTGAGGCGGTCCGACCCGGCGGCGGTCGACACGTCGAACCATGCGTCGAGGTCGACGGAGAAAGGTTGCGCGCGCTCGCGCTCGTGCGAGAGGGCTCCGTGAACGCCGAAGGCCCGGAGGTCCCGGATCTCGATGCGCCCTGTCCCGATGCGCCCTGTCCCGATGCGCCCTGTCCCGATGCGCCCTGTCCCGATGCGCCCAGTCCCGATGCGCCCAGTGGAGCGGGCGCCGCCCGGGGTCACACCGGCTGGCGGGGCGGGAGCGCCGCAGCGACCACCACCAGCTCCCGACCCGACGAGCCCATCTGGTGGCCGACGAGGTGCTCCACGAGGGCGATCGCCTTCGGCTCGGAAGGAACCCGCCCGCTCCAGACGAGGAACCCCGCGGCAACTCCCGTCACCCGGTCGCCGAGCTCCTCGCGGTGGATGAGGACGCGCTCGCCGTCGCGCAGTGCCGCGTCGAGGTAGTGGTAGGAGTCGGTGAGCATCGCTCGCGGGTCTGCGCCCGGCGCCAGCGGGAAGTGGGCGTGCGCGATGTGCTCGTCGTCGTAGGCGTGGAGATTGTGCAGCGACGGCAGCAGGGAGACGATCAGCGTGAAACCCTGCGCCCGCAGCCAGATCAGCTCCTCGGTGCGACGGACCCGGCGGTGGTTCGGCGCGAAGCCGCCGGGCCGCTCGCTGAGGGCGAGACGGTCGCGGATCACCCACGTGAAGTTGCGCGGCGGGATGCCGGCAGCCCACTTGCCCCTCACGACGCGCTCCCGGCGACGAGCGTCGCCGCGCGCACCGTGTCGGCGACCTCGTGCACACGCACCATCCCGGCGCCCGCGACCATGGCCCACACCGCGGTCGCGAGCGAGGCATGGGCCCGGTCGTCGACGCCGAGCGGTCGATCCGGTGCGGGCGCGCCGTAACGGCCGAGGAAGCTCTTGTTGCTCGTGCCCACGAGCACCCTTGCACCTGCGGAGCTCGCGGCGTCGGCGAGCTCGGGCAGAGCCGCGAGCAACGCGACGTTCTGCTCGGCGGTCTTGGCGAACCCGATGCCCGGGTCCACCCACACCTCGGAGACGCCCGCTTCCCGCGCCCGGATCGCGGCGTCGACCACGTGGGCGTGGACTTCACGGACCACGTCGTCGTAGTCGGTGAGCACCTGCATCGTGCGGGGCGTGCCGCGCCTGTGCATCGACACCCACCCGGCTCCGAGCTCCGCTGCGATCGGCCAGAGCCGGCCCGACACGTCGTTCACGAGCGTCGCCCCCGCGGCGACGGCCGCGCGCGCGACCGAGGGCTTGACCGTGTCGATCGACACACGGACCGAGCCGGCGAGCTGCTCGACGACCGGGAGCACGCGCCGGAGCTCCTCCGCCTCCTCGACGGGCTCCGCCCCGGGCCGGGAGGACTCCCCGCCCACGTCGAGGATGGCGGCGCCCTCCTCGGCCATCTGCATCCCGTGCGCGACGGCGTCGGCGGACCGCAGGAAGCGGCCGCCGTCGAAGAACGAATCGGGGGTGACGTTGAGGATCCCCATGACGAGGGGCCTGTCCGTCACCTTTCCCACCGGGCCGTAGCGTAGGCGAACCGTTCGCGGGCTGGACGGGGCCGCCCCTGGCGGAGGCGCCGCCGACGCCGCCGGGCGCTCGGCGGTGACGCGGGCGTAGCGGTGGTGACGCGGGCGCTCAGCGGCCTCCGTGGAGGAACTGCATCGCTTCGGCGCGCGTCGCGGGGTCCCGCCGGAAGAGCCCGCGGACCGACGAGGTGACCGTGAGGGTGCCCGGCTTCTTCACGCCCCGCATCGACATGCAGAGGTGCTCCGCTTCGACCACGACGAGCACCCCGCGTGGCGCCAAGGCCTTCTCGATGGACTCGGCGATCTGCGTGGTCATGCGCTCCTGGACCTGCAGCCGGCGCGCGTACCCGTCGACGAGACGTGCGAGCTTGGACAACCCCGTGATGCGGCCGTCCTCCGCGGGGATGTAGGCGACGTGCGTGCGTCCGATGAACGGCACCAGGTGGTGCTCACAGAACGACGCGAAGGGGATGTCACGCACCATCACCATCTCGTCGTGCTCGGCCGCGAACGTGACCGTGAGGTGACGTCCGGGGTCCTCGTCCATGCCTCCGAACAGCTCCTCGAACATCGAGGCGACGCGCCGGGGCGTCTCGCGCAGCCCTTCACGGCTCGGGTCTTCGCCGATGGCCGCGAGGAGGTCGCGGACCGCGACCTTCACCCGTTCGGTGTCGACGCTCACGTCGGACGGTGCGCTCAGCCCGCTCCCTGGGCGTGCACGTCGAAGGTGTGCACCCCGGGGAGGTTCCGGTACCGCTCGGCGGCGTCGAGGCCGTAGCCCACGACGAACTCCGAAGGAATGACGAAGCCGACGTAACGAAGGTCCAGGTCGACGCGCTGCACTCCCTCTTTCACGAGGAGGGCGCAGACGTCCACGGTCGCGGGCCGCCGTGCGTGCAGGTAACGGCGTAGGTAGTTCAGGGTGAGCCCGCTGTCGATGATGTCCTCGACGACCAGCACCCGCCGGCCGGTGAGCTCCGCGTCGAGGTCCTTGACGATGCGCACCACACCGGAGGACTGGGTGGCGCTCCCGTACGAGGAGACCGCCATGAAGTCCACGTCCACGGGCAGTTCGATCGCCCGGCACAGGTCGCTCATGAAGAGCACGGCGCCCTTCAGCACGCCGACGAGCAGGGGCGGGTCGTCCACGAAGTCCTCGGTGATCCGCTTGCCGAGCTCGGCGACCTTCGCGGCGATCTCTCCGGCCGTCACGAGAACCCGGCCGACGGACGGCCGCGCCCATGCGGGAACCTCCGCGGCGTCTCCCCCCTTCGAGGTCGCGTCGATCGCGCCCGTCCTCCCGGTCGACATCGGGGCGAGACCTTACCGCCCTGCGCCGCGGGCGCCGATCTCCCGAGGGGCGGCGGGAGGTGCCGGTGCTGTCCTCGGCGCGGCAGGCGGCGTCGCGATCAACCGGCCGGCCGAACGTCGCACGCGCCATCCGCCGGCGAGCTCGGTGCCCACGGCCCGCCCGGACGCGACCGCGAGCACGCGCCGGACCTCTGCGAGCGACGGCGGCTGCCGGTCGGTACCGGGGGCGGCGGCCGGCCTCCCACCCGAGTCCGGCGTCGCGCCGAGCGCGCGCAGCCACCTCCGGACCGCCCGTCCGGCCAGGGGCTCCGGAGCGCGGGCCACGTCCTTGGCCACCGTCGGATCGGGCACGACCTCCACGGCGAGGTCGGCGAGGAACTCGGCGTCGGAAGCGGCCAGCTCCGCGAGGCGGGCGAGGAGCGGGACGGGGTCCCTGCGCGCAAGCTCCGCGCACATCGGCAGGAGCTCGTGGCGCACGCGGTTCCGGAGGTGGCGCGGGTCGTCGTTGGTGGGGTCCTCGACCCAGCGGAGGCCCGCCTCCACGCACACGGCGCGCGTCTCGGACCGCCTGAGCGCGAGCAGGGGGTGCTGGGGGCCCGCCCGCATCCCGGCGATGCCGTCGGCTCCGGCGCCGCGGAGGAGGTTGCACAGGACCGTCTCAGCCTGGTCGTCCATCGTGTGGCCCGTCGCGACCCCGGGCGGCAGGACGGCGAACCGTGCCGCCCTCGCCCGGGCCTCGAGGTTCGGGCCGGGCTCTACGTGGACCCGCTCGCTCCGGAACCCCGCGCCCAACTTCCCCGCGGCCGCCGCGACGAGATCGGCCTCTTCTGCGGAACGCTCCCGCAGCCCGTGGTCCACCTGGACCGCCGTGACACGGCAGCCGGCGAGGGTGGAGAGGACCAGGAGCGCGAGGGAGTCGGGACCGCCCGACACCGCGCAGGCGAGCACGGAGCCGGCCGGCGGGAACGTGCAGCGGCGGAGCAGGTCTCCTGCGAGGTCGCCGACGACGACCACACTGGGACCTGCCGGGCGCGTCACGCGCCGTCCCGCGCCTCCACCCGACGGACCCAGCGGTCGGGCTCGCGGATCTCCTCCATCGTCGGGAGCCACTCCGGGCCGCGCCAGACCCGGTCGAAGAGCTCGCGCCCGCCGCGGGCTTCGACCGCGCGGATGAACTCCTCGCCCTGCTGGTACTGACGGAGCTTGGCTTCGAGGCCCAGGACCTGCTGGAGGACCTTGGCCGGGCCCTTCACCGACTGCCGCCGCTCACGCAACACCTCGCTGAAGTGCGCGGCCCCCGGCACCTGCGCCGCGCCGGCCCGGTCCATGGTCACGTCGCCGTGCCCCTCGAGGAGGCTCATCATCGCCTGGAGGCTCCGGATCGCCTCCAGTTGCTGCTCGCTCGCGACGATGCCCAGCACGCCGGCCTCGTCGAGCGGGCTCTGGCGCGATCGCAGCTGCTCGGCGGTGCGGCGCACCATCTCGGCAAGGCGGCCGGGGTCGGCCTGGAACGGCTCGATCGCCTTGTCGACGAGCGACAGGAAGTAGCCGCGCAGCCACGGCACCGCGGTGAACTGACAGCGGTGGGTGACCTCGTGGAGCGCCAGCCACAGCCGGAACTGCTCGGGGGCGAATCCGTGGCGTTGCTCGAGATCCACCACGTTGGGCCCGACGTAGTACAAGAGGTCCTGGTCCTCCGCCATCTCCTCGGTGAGCAGCAGGTCGTACTGCCCGAGGACCCGGGTCGACATCCAGGCCAGCACCGCGCCCAGCTGCGCACCGCTCGCCGAGCGCCCCGCCCCCGCGAACCGGCTGGCGATCGGCTCGGAGAGGTCGTTGAGCCACGCGGGGCGAGTGCCGGAGCGTCGCCGCTCTTCCCGCTTCTCCTCACGCCTCCGCTCGAACTTCGCGAGGGCAGGAGTGAGCAGACGTTGGAAGGAGGCGACGTTCGCCCGCGCCCAGCCCAACCGGTCCGTGACGACCGACCGCGCCGGGGTGGGCGCACGCCAACCGGTGGACTCGGAGACGAGCTCCTCCGCCTTCGCGGTCGCAAGGGCGAACGACCGGGAGAGCTCGGCGGCGTCGTAGCGGGCGCTCGGCGGCCGCCGGGCGATCAGCCATGCCGCCACCCGCTCGGCCACCCGCCAGTCGACCAGACCCGGGCCCTCGGTCCGGTCGTCGCGACCGACGTCCAGGGGCTCCGGGAGGGGGGCGCTCACGCCGGGACCGGCGGGGAGCCCGGCCCTGAAGCTTGACTCTCCTCTTCGGCGGCGATCGCGGCAGCCACGCGGGCGATGAGCGACTCGGGGACCCGGTCCTTGCAGCGGCTCGAGATCACCGCGCGCAATTCCGCCTCGAACCCCGCTGCGTCCGCGCACGGCCCGCACTCGTCCAGGTGGATCGAGATCTCCAGGCGGCGCTGCTCGGTCAGCTCACCGTCCAGGTAGACGTAGAGCTGCCGAACCGCCTCCCCGCAGTCCACGTCGGATGCGTCGCCCCCGCACCGCCCTCGTTCGTCGTGGCCCACCCTCGGTCTCCTGTCAGCTCGCCGGAGCCGTCTCGCCGGCTCCTCCGCCTCCGCAGCTCACGACGCCGCCGCCGGCCCCGCGGTCACGAGCCCCCGCTCCTCTGCGAATCCTGCCAACGTCTTCTGCAGCGCCCTTCTTCCCCGGTGGATGCGGCTCATCACCGTACCGATCGGGACGTCGGTGATCTCGGCGATCTCCTTGTAGCTGAAGCCCTCGACGTCCGCGAGGAGCACCGCGATGCGGAACGCGTCGGGGAGCGCCTCGATCGCGTCCTTCACCTCGTCGTCGGTGAAGCCGGCGAGCGCCTCGTCCTCGGCGCTACGACCCGAGCCGTCGCCGGGCGACAGCCGGTGGTAGAGGTACAGGTCCTCCACATCCTCGACGTCGCTCACCTCGGGCCGGCGCTTCGCGGCCCGGTACGAGTTGATGTACGTGTTCGTGAGGATCCGGTACAGCCAGGCTTTGAGGTTCGTCCCCTCGGTGAAGGAGTCGAACGACCTGTAGGCCTTGAGGTAGGTCTCCTGCACGAGGTCCTCCGCGTCCGCCGAATTGCGCGTCATCCGGAGAGCGGCCGTGTACAGGGCGGGCATGTGCTCCATCGCCTGCTCTGCGAATCGGGCACGGTCCGCCATGACCAAGACCCTACCCAGCCTCCGGGGAGACGGTGGACCGCCCGCTGCGGGGGCGCCGGTAGCCTCGGCCCACGTGGCGGTCCGATCGCTCGGGAGGGACGACGGCGCACGCCTCACGACCGCCGGCGAGGTCCAGGTCCTCGTGTGGCCGTGGCTCGCCGAGCTCGGTGTCGACGCCGTGGTGACGACGAGGGAGTGCGGCGTGTCGACGGGGACGTACCGGTCGTTGAACCTGGGGATGCACGTCGGCGACGACCCCGCGGCGGTCGCCGAGAACCGGCGCCGCGCGGCGAGCGCGCTCGGCGCCGGCGTCGACGACCTCGTCTTCGCGTCGCAGGTGCACGGGACCCGGGCGACGGTCGTCGGCCAGCGGGAGGCCGGGCGCGGCGCACGCGACGCCGGGGACGCGATCGAGGCGACCGACGCGCTGGTCACGGCCGAACCGGGGCCGGTGCTCGTGACGCTGGTCGCGGATTGCTCGCCGGTGCTCCTCGTCGACCCGGAGGCCCGGGTGCTCGCAACCGTCCACGCGGGCTGGCGGGGGGCGATCGGCGGCACCGTGCGCGCGGCGCTCGACACCATGGTGACCCTCGGCGCCCGGGTCGAGCGGACGCACGGCCTCATCGGGCCGACCGTGTCCCCGGACGTCTACGTGGTGGGGCCGGACGTCGAAGCCGGCACCGCCGGCGCGTTCGGATCCGGCGCGGAGGAGGTGCTGTGGACCCACGGCGACCGGTGGCGCTTCGACGTCGCCGGCGCGAACCGGCTGCAGTTGCGTGCCGGCGGGATCACCGACGAACGGATCCGGGCGTCGTCGTTCCCGACCGGCGGGCCCTTCTTCAGCGACCGGGCCACGCGCCCGTGCGGGCGGTTCGGGCTGCTCGCCCGCTTGCGGTGAGGTCGTGCGAGCTCCGCTCGTAGCATTGACGCGACGATGAGCGCCGGCCGGTTCCTCTACGAGAGCTACGAGCTCGACGCTGGACGACAGCGCGTGGTCTGCCGCTACTCGATCGGGCCGCGCCGCTTCACCGAGGAGATCGGCTTCGAGCCCGCCGATCGGGTCGCCGCGTGGGACTCCGCTGCCGTCGACGCGGCGGCACGGATCCTGTTCCTCGTCGCGGGCGTCTCCTACTACAAGACCGCTGCGCCGCCGGTGATCGACCTCGGCACGACCGCGAGCTCGCAAGACGAGCGCGCGTTCCTGCGCACCTTCTACGTCGAGGGCCTCGGCGAGTTCGCCCATCGCAACGGGCTCGACCTCTCGGGAGTGGAGGTCGTGGGGGACGACGCGAGCCCGCGCCGCCCGGCGGACGTGACGCTCCGCGCCGGGCGACCGCTCATCCCCTTCGGCGCCGGCATCGACTCGATCGTGACGGTGACGCACGTCGCGCGGCGGTACCCCGGCGCGTCGCTCTTCGTCGTGAGCCGCGCGGAAGACCGCATCGCGGCGATCGAGGACGCGGCCGCGGTGACGGGACTGCCGATCGTGCGCGCGCATCGCCGGATCGACCCGTCCGTGCTGCGCCCCGTGGGGCGCGACCTGAACGGCCATGTCCCGGTTACCGGCATTCTCTCCGCGATCGCGGTCGTGGCGTCGGTGCTCGGCGGCCACGACGCGGTGGTGATGTCGAACGAACGGTCGGCGTCGGCGCCGACGATACGGAAGGGGGACCGCGCCGTCAACCACCAGTGGTCGAAGAGCGCTGCGTTCGAGTCGGCGTTCCGCAGGCTCCTCGCGGCGTCGCTCGAGCCGGCTCCCGACTACTTCTCTTTCCTCCGCGCGCGCTCGGAGCTGTGGGTGGCACGGGAGTTCGCAGACCTCGAGCGCTACCACCCCGTGTTCCGGAGCTGCAACCGCGCCTTCGCGATCGACCCGGCGCGCCGGCTCGACCATTGGTGCGGCACCTGCGACAAATGCTGCTTCATCGACCTGGTGCTCTCGCCGTTTCTCCCCTCCGGCGACCTCTCGGCGATCTTCGACGATCTGGAGCCGCTCGCGAACCCCGGGCTCAGGTCGAAGTTCCACGCGCTCTTGGGCACCACAGGCGAGCCGAAGCCCTTCGAATGCGTGGGAGACGAAGAGGAGTGCCGTGCGGCCGCCGTCCTCGCCGCCGCGCGACCGGACCGCGCGGGCACAACGCAGCTGCAATCCCTCGCCGCCGAGGTGCGCGCAGCCGCGACAGCCCTGCGCGACCCCGGGGCTCGCGACGCGGCGGTGTCGCGGCTGCTCGCGGCCGACGGGCCGGACTTCGTCCCTCCGCCGTACCGCGACGGCGCCGAAGCTGCGGGTCGGGCCGTCGCAGAGCCGGGGCCCCGGTACGCCGGGGCACCGACCTCCCCCTAGGTCCGGGCGTGGCGGCGGGCGCGACGTCGCGTGGTGCGAAGGTGCCGGACCGTCCGTCACTCGGCTGGTCGGACCTCGAGGGCGCGCGCGTCGGCCTCTTCGGACTTCGCATGGAAGGTGCGGCCAACCTGCGGCGTCTCCGGCGCATGGGAGTGGTGCCGGTCGTCGTCGACGACCGGCCTGCGTCCCCCGTCTTCGGCGGGCTCCGCGTCCTCTCCGGCGACGCGGGGCTCGACGCGCTCACGACCTGCGAGGTGGTCGTGAAGAGCCCGGGGATCAGCCGGCACGGTCCGCAAGTGGCCGCGCTCGTGGATGCCGGAGCGGCCGTGGCGGGTGGCCTCGGACTGTGGCTCCAGGACGCGGACCGGGGGCGCGTCGCCTGCGTGACGGGGACCAAGGGAAAGAGCACGACGGTGGCGCTCGCCGGCCACCTGCTCGGAGGGCTCGGAAGGCGCTGCCTCGTCGCGGGGAACATCGGTCTCCCACCGTGGGATCCTGACGCCGGTGACGACTGGGACTTCTGGATCGTCGAAACCTCGAGCTTCCAGGCGACCGACGTCGCGTCGTCCCCCCCTGTCGTCGCGGTCACCTCGCTCGCCCCGGACCACCTCGACTGGCACGGCTCGGTGGAGGCCTACTACGCCGACAAGCTGTCGCTCTGCAGCCAGCCCGGGGCCGCGCTCACGGTCGCCGACGCGTCCAGCGAGCCGCTCCGGGCACACGCGCAGCTGCTCGGGCCGAGCGTCCGCTGGGTCGAAGAGGGCGACCCGGACCTCGACGGGACCTGGGTCGACGCGCTCGGGTTGCCCGGGCGCTCGTACCACCGGGACGCGCTCGTCGCGCGCGCCTGCCTCGTCGGTCTCGGAGTCGGCGAGGCGTCCGACGACGCACGGCTCGCCGCGGCCGCAGAGGGCTTCACGCCCCTCGAGCACCGGCTCCGTCCCATCGGCACGGTCGCGGGAGTCGAGTTCGTCGACGACTCGCTCTCCACGAACGTCCTCCCCGCCGTCGCCGCGCTCGAGGCGCTCGGAGACCGGCCCGTCGCGCTCCTCGTCGGCGGCCAGGACCGCGGCATCGACTACCGCCTGCTCGCCGAGGCCCTCGCTTCACGTCGGGCCGAGACGTTCGTCGCGACCCTCCCGGTCGCGGGAGCCCGGATCGGAGAGGCCGTGCGCGCGGCGGCAGAGCAGGGAGAGGCGGAGGTGAAGGCGGAGGTGGTGGACTTCGGAGACCTCACCGACGCGACGCTCGCGGCCTTCGCCTGGGCGCGGGCCCGCGGCGGCGCGAGCGCCGACGGCGGCGTGGTCCTGTTGTCGCCCGCAGCACCGAGCTTCGGCCAGTTCCGCGACTACAGGCAGCGTGCGGACGCGTTCGCCGCGGCGATGCGCAGGTGCGCGGACGCGGTGAGGCTCGACGGCGGCTAGCGGGAGTTTCCGGGATGGCCCCTGAAGCTCTCGATCCCGGCTGAGGAACTTTCTTCCAAAAATTCGCGTGACCAGCGCGTTTGTCCACGTCAGGTGCTCGCGATCGTCCGGCATTTGGTGTATTACCTAATGTATGGCTTCC
>JASHUY010000027.1 GCA_030039755.1 Acidimicrobiales bacterium | reverse complement strand
GGCGGTTCGGGCGGCGACTTCTCGGCCGACGGGTGGCTCCGGGATCTCGGCGCGGTCGCGGACGACGAAGCGGGATCCCGTGGGCAGCTGTGGCTGATCGGCTTCGGCTTCGGTGGCGCCGTCGCGTTGCGCGCCGCCGCGCGCGACGCGCGGGTGCGCGGGGTGGCGTCGATCGCCGGCCCTGCGGACCTGAGGGCCTGGGTCGCGAACCGTGACGCGGTGCTGGAGCGGTGCCACAGGAGCCACCTCGTCTCGACGCCGGGGTTCCCCGAGGATCCCGACGCCTGGGCGGGGGAGATCGTCGCGCTGGCGCCGCTCGATGCCGCGTCGCGCCTCGGCAGCCGCCCGTTGCTCGTCGTCCACGGCGCCGACGATGCCGAGGTGCCGGTCGCCGCGGCGCGGGCGATCACGGACGCGGCGTCCGACGGGCCGGTGGACCTCCGGATCGTGCCGGCGGCCGGCCATTGGCTCCGCGCCGACCCGCGGGTCGTCGCGACCCTGGTGGGCTGGATCGAGCGTCAGCGCTGACCCGTCGCGCCCACCGCCCGGTCGATCACCCCACGGAGCTCCCTCGCCGCGCGCTCGGGGTCACCGGCTTCGGTCAGCCAGCGCACCACCACGAAGTGGCGCACGCCCGCGGCCGAGAGCTCGGGCACCGTCCAGGGCGTGACGCCGCCGGTGACGAAGACCGGGCGGCGGAGCGTGGCGGCCCGGGCGGCGGCCAGCGCCGCGTAGCCGACGCCGGTGCCGGGCCGGCCGGGCTTGGTGGGCGTCTCGACGACCGGTCCGGCCGAGACGTAGTCCACCGGCTCGAGCTCCGAGGCGGCCAGCTCCCCCGGTGCATGGGTCGAGAGCCCGACGATCGCGAACGGGCCGAGGATCCGCCGCGCGAGCGACGGCGGCGCATCGTCCTGGCCCACGTGCACGCCGTCCGCTCCGGCTTCGAGCGCGAGGTCCGGGCGGTCGTTCAAGATGAACGGGACCCCGAGGTCCGAGCAGACGTGCCGGAGGAGCGCGGCACGGCCGAGGAGCGGCCGCGCGTCGAGCGCCTTCTCCCGCAGCTGCACGACGTCGACGCCCCCGGCGATGCAGCGGGCGACGAACTCCGCCAAGTCGGGCCGGTCGGGCGTGCAGAGGTAGAGGCGACGTCCTGCGAGCGGTCCACGGTCGACGTGGGGGTCGCTCAACGCACGGCCCGGGGCGCGCGGCCCTTTCCGCCGGCCGCTGCGGCGGACGCCGACTTCGCGGCGGCCTTCGCCTCGCGCTTGCGGCGCCGCACCTCGGCGAGGCTGTCGGCGTCGACGATGTCGGCGACCGAGCGGAAGCTGCCGGGTTCGCCGTAGGGGGCGGAGGCCTCCTCCCACCCCGGCGGTCGTACGCCCAGCTGCTTGCCGACGAGGGCGACGAAGATCTTCGCCTTCTGCGCACCGAATCCGGGAAGCGCTTCGACCCGGCGCCGCAGCTCCAGCCCGTCCCGGGCGCCGGTCCAGACGCGCGAGGCGTCCCCTCCGTACTCGTCGGCGACGATCTCGGACAGCGCCTGGACGCGCGCGGCCATCGACGCGGGGTAGCGGTGGATCGAGGGCCTGCGGGAGAAGGCCTCGACGAGCGTGGCCGGGTCCATCGAGGCGAGCAGGTGCGCGTCGATGGGGACGGCGAGCCCGAGCCGGTCGACGAGCTCAGCGGGTCCCCGGAAGGCCTGCTCGATCGGGATCTGCTGGTCGAGGACCATGCCGATCAGCATCGCGAGCGGGTCCTTCGAGACGAGACGGTCGGCCCGATCGTCACCCGAGAAATGGAGTCGCGTCACCGCACGAGCGTCTCACACCATCTGGCTGCCGCGCTCGACCATCGGAGGCTTCGGCTGCGCGGTGCCGCGGAGCATCCGCCTGGCCGCCTCGGCAGTCGTCGGGTCGGCCAGCGCGCTCACGAGGTCCCCGCTCTGGAGCGCGGTCGACCCCGTGGCCACGAGCATGTCCGCACCGCGGCGGATGGATACGACGATGCAGCCTGGTGGCAGGCCGGCCGCGCTGAGGGGGACGCCGGCGACCGGGGAGTCGGCGCCCACCCGCTCTTCGATCAGGACGGCGCCGGGCGACACCGCGGCGATCCGGCCGGCGCTCGCGGCCAGCGCGTCGCGGTAGCCCCGCACCACGTCGGCGACCGAGAGGATCCCGACGACGCGCCTCGCGGAGGTCACCGTGACCCAATGCCCTCCGGCCTGCGTCAAGGCCTCGAGCGCAACATCGAGCGACGCCGTGTCCGGCACCGTCGCGGTGGTCGCGTCGAGGGCGGCCGCCACGGTGGGCGCGCTTCGCGCGTCGGTCGATGCCGGTCCGCCTCCCTGTGCGTCACCGGCGCCGTCGTCCCCACCTCCGCTCTCCCCACCTCCGCCGTCCGCGCCGGCGCCTCCGGCGTGCGCGGCCGCATCCCCGGCGGTGCCCGCGGGCTCGAGGAGCCGCAGCGCCCGGCTCAGCTCGACCGTGCCGAGGTACATCCCCTCTTCGTCGACGACGGGCGCGCCGGGCACGTCGGCGGCCCGCAGTTCGTCCAACGCCCCCGCGAGCGGCGCGTCGTCGCGCAGGACGAGTCTCGGCGGGGACGCGACGCCGGCCACCGGGATGAGGCTCAGGAGCGGGAGCCCGAACTCGAGGCGTGCCGACTCGGAGTCCGCGCGGGTGCGCAACTGCGAGCGGTAGATGCTGTCGTCGTCCCTCGTGACGATGAGGGTGGACAACGCAACCGCGACGAGCGCGGGCGCCAGGAGCTGGATGCTGCCCGTCATCTCGGCCACCATGATCATGACGGCGAGCGGCGCGCGTGAGATGCCGCCGAAGAGGGACATCATGCCGACGACGACGAAGGGGGCCGGGTCGTGGCCCACGCCGGGCGCGAACGGCTCGAACAGCCTCCAGAACGCAAGGCCGATGAAGGCTCCGATCACCAGGCCTGGCCCGAACACCCCGCCGGACCCGCCGGTGCCGATCGAGAAGGCGGTGGCCGCGATCCGCGCGAACGGCAACACGAGGATGATCCACAGCGGCGTGTGCAGGAGCTCGTTCGAGAGGGACTCCTGGATCCAGCCGTAGCCGGTGCCCAGCACCTCGGGCAGACCGAGCGCGATCAGCCCGACGAAGAGCGCGCCGACCGCCGGGCGGAGCTTGCGGGAGAACGGCAGCCGGTGCGACAGGTCCACGACGCCGTAGAAGCCCTTCGAGTACAGGAGGCCGACGCCGCCGGCCACGAGGCCGATCAACCCGAACCACACCAGCTGGATCGGCTGGTCGAAGTGGTACGAGGGCATCGCGAAGATCGGGTGGTAGCCGAAGACGGCGCCGAAGATCGCGTAGGCGACGATCGACGCGAAGAAGCCGGGCATGAGCGCCGCGTACTCGAAGTCCTCGCGGTAGAGGATCTCGGCCGCGAGGACCGCGCCGCCCAGCGGCGCGCCGAAGATCGCGCCGATGCCGGACCCGATGCCCACGGACACGGCGATACGGCCGTCCGTGGGCGAGAGGTCGAGGACGCGCGCGAGCAGCGAGCCGAAGCCGGCGCTGATCTGCGCCGTGGGCCCCTCGCGCCCGCCCGACCCCCCGGACCCGATCGTGAGCGCCGACGCGACGATCTTGATGATCACCGCGCGCAGCCGGATGCCCCGCGGGTTGTGGTGCACCGCGTCGATGGCTGCGTCGGTGCCGTGGCCCTCGGCCTCGGGCGCCCACGTGAACACGAGGAAGCCGGACGCGAGCGCGCCGGCCACCACGACGAGGGGGATCGCCCACGCGCGGACGTAGCTGGCGGAGCCCAGCGAGTCGCCCTCGCCGGCGGGAGTGGGCACCCGGTAGTTCGCCAGGATCTGGAGGAAGAGCTCGGTCGACAGCCGGAGCGCCTCGTAGAAGACGATCGCGCCCACGCCGGCGCTCGCCCCGATGACCGACGCGAGGATCAGCCACCGCATGAGGTGCGACATGCGGTTCACGTGACCTCCGGCCCAGCTCGCCACCCGGCGCCAGCCGGGCCTTCCGCGGAGCAGCGCGGTGCGAGGCAGAGGCGGTGGGGCCGGCACCGAGCCGGCCGGAGACGTCGAGCTCACCGGCCCGGCGTCCCCCGGCTCGCCGTCGCGCGGCGGGCGCGGCGTGGGCGCGTCCTGCACCGGTTCGAATACCGGTTCAACTGCCGTGCTCTCCTCGACGCGGTGCCCGACGCGGGTCCCCCGGCCGGGCGGATCTGGTCAAAGGTCCCAACCGGTGGCCCAGTCCTGCTCGGGCACCTCTCCTGCCGCCTCCGCCAGGAGCTGGAGGCCCGCGACGACGGATCGCCGGGCTTCCTCGGGGACCGACTGCAGGAGGGCCGCGATCTGGTGTCGCCGCCGCTCCGTCACGACGTCGACCAGGCTGCGGCCCGAGTCGGTGAGGGCGACGCGCACCTGGCGACGGTCGCTCCGGTCGGCCCGCCGCCGCACGAGACCCTTGCGCACGAGCCGATCGCACAGGCGCGACGCGGTCGGCGGAGTGACGCCGAGCGCGTCCGCGAGGGACGCCATGCCCTGAGGCCCGCGGGAGGCCAGCACGACGAGGGACCGGTACTGCGTGAGGGTGACGTCGTCAGCCTCGTCGAGGTCCGCGAGCGAACGGGCGGCGATCGCAACGAGCACGCGGCTGGCACCCAGCACCGCGTCGACCATCGGGTCCTGCTGCTCACTGACCTGGCTAATAGTTGTCAATGGTACGGACAATCCTGCCGTGATGCAACCGCTGGAGCGGGCGCGACCGCGCACGGCTGGCGCAGAATCAGGGGGTGCACATCCCCGCAAAGGTGGACTACGGGTTGCGCGCGCTCCTCAGCCTGACCGCGGCTGGGACGCCGCAGACGACCGAGCAGCTCGCGGAGGACCAGGGACTCCCTCCCCGCTTCCTCGGCGCCATCCTCGCCGAGATGCGACGGGGCGGCCTGGTCGCCAGCCAGCGAGGGGCCGAGGGCGGCTACCGGCTCGCCCGCCCGCCGACGGAGATCACCTTCGCGGAGGTCTTCCGGGCCCTCGACGGCCCCCTCGCCGAAGTCCGCGGCTTCCGTCCCGAGGCCGCGCGCTACGAAGGGTCGGCAGCGCACCTCCAGGAGGTCTGGGTCGCGGTGCGTGCGAGCCTCAGGCAGGTGCTCGAGCACGTCACGCTCGACGAGGTCGTGAGGGGCGACCTGCCCGACAGCGTCAAGCAGCTCACCGCCGATCCGGACGCCTGGACCCCGCATTGAGCACCGTCACCGGCGTCGCCGCCCCTTAGGCTGGGCGGCGTGAACTCGCAGAGGTGGCCCATGCGTCGTCCGGCCAAGGCGCTCGTCTTCGTCGCGTCGGTTGCGGTGACGTCGCTCACCTTCACGACGGTGGCCGACGCCCGGTCTCCGAGCCTCGGCTCGGTCATCAAGACCGTCGAGGCGGCGATCAAGAAGGAGCGCGGCGCGCAAGTCGTGTCCACCGAGCGCTCCACTTCGTCGTCGAAGATCGCGAAGGAGACCCTTCTCGCCGGTACCGCGAGCGGTGAGGAGACCTTCTCACACGGGGACGCGGACCTGAGGATCAAGGTGACGCCCACCGGCGCCTATGTGAGCGGGAGCTCCTCCGGGCTGACCACAGTCCTCGGCGTGAGCGCGAAGGATGCGAAGAAGATCGGTTCGGACTGGGTCTATTGGAAGCACGGCACCACCCAGTACAAAGATCTCGAGTCGGACGTGACCGTCTCCTCGCTGACGTCGGTGCTTCCGAAGGTGAAGGGCACGAAGCTGTCGACCCACGTCACGAGTGGCACCGTCGTCTACGTCCTCCAGTGGACCACCGCGGCTACGAGCTCTGCTCCGGAGCTGTCGAACACCCTCACCGTGTCGAAACGGACGGACCTACCGGTCCAGGCGATCTCGACCACGTCGGGCGGCACAACGTTGGCCACGAAGTTCTCGGACTGGGGCGAGCGCGTCCTCGTGAGCGCGCCGCCGCCGGGATCCACGGTGCCCAGCTCCAAGATCACAGGCTGACCCGCCGGCGCGGGTTCCCAAGAGTCCGGCCGGAAGAGCCGGGTCAGAGCGAGAACGGGGCCGCCGCGTCGGCGTCGATGCCGTACCGGCGGATCGCCTCACCCACGAGCGAGCGCTCGATCGCACCCAGGTCGGCGAGCGAGGAGAGCACGGCGACGACGACGTGCGAGGCGTCCACCTCGAAGTAGTGCCGCAGCGCGGCGCGCGCGTCCGAGCGGCCGAAGCCGTCGGTCCCGAGAGACGTGAACGGTCGCCGGACCCAGCGCGACACCTGGTCGGGGACGGCGCGCATGTAGTCGGTCACCGCCACGACCGGGTCCGGGCCCGACCCGAGGACCTCCGTGACGTACGGCGTCCGCGCCTCTGCCCCGGGGTGGAGGCGGTTCCACCGTTCGCACTGCAACGCGTCCGTCCGCAGCGTCGCCCAGGACGTGGCCGACCACGCGTCCGACGAGACCCCCCACTCCTCGGCGAGCACGCGGCGAGCCTCCATGGCGATCTGCCACATGGGGCCCGAGAAGCAGATGGACGCCCGCGGCGCGGGGTGTCCGGCCTCGCCGTCCACCCCGGCGGGCGCCGCGTACCGGTAGAGGCCGCGGAGGGTGCCCGAGCGGACGGCCTCACCCTCGGGGCCCGCGGGCAGCGAGGGCATCGTGTAGTTCTCGTTGTAGAGCGTGATGTACCAGAACCG
>JASHUY010000190.1 GCA_030039755.1 Acidimicrobiales bacterium | reverse complement strand
GCTCGCGAAGCAGTTCGAGGAGGTGTACCGCCCCGGGAGCCCGGACCCTGTCCGGATCCCGAGAGGCTCCGAAGCCCTCTATCTCCTCCAGCGCGTGCGGGACGAGGCGCACCGGTTCGCCATCACGTTCCACCGCAAGCGGCGCGGCAACAGGATGACGGCGAGCGCGCTGGACGGCGTGCCCGGGCTCGGGCCGGTCCGCAAGGCGCGTCTGCTGAAGGAGATGGGCGGCGTCCGGGCGCTTCGGGCGTCGAGCGAAGAGGATCTCCGCGCGCTGCCGTGGTTGCCGGACCCGGTGGCCGAGGCGGTGTACGCGCGGCTCCATGCCGCCCCACCGCCTGGTGGCGGCCGTGGGGCTCCGGCGGGCGTGGGAGGTGGGGCCGGCCGTCGCGGCATGTCGGCGTTCGGGTTTGCAGCGGGGGAGAATGACGGGGAGTGACCGAGTTCCTCTTCGTGACCGGGATGTCGGGAGCGGGTCGTTCGACGACCGCGGCCGCGCTCGAGGACCTCGGGTGGTTCGTCATCGACAACCTCCCTCCCGCGCTGATCACGAAGGTCGCCGAGCTCGTGGGGCGACCGGGCTCCGACAACGAGCGGGTCGCGCTGGTCATCGGGCGCGGCGGGGGCGACGAGTACGTCGACGCCGTCGAGCCCATGCTGAACCGGCTCCGCAAGGCGCGCCACGACGTGCGGGTGCTGTTCCTCGACGCGGCGGACGACGTGCTCGTCCGGCGGTTCGAGGGGACCCGGCGCCGCCATCCGCTCGCCGCGCGCGGCGTGGAGGAGTCGATCGCCGACGAGCGCAGGCTTCTCAGCGGGTTGCGCGCGAAAGCCGACGTCGTCATCGACACCGGGGGCTTGAACACGAACCAGCTGCGGCAGCGGGTGACCGAGCTGTTCGGGGACCCGGTCCGCAGCGCCCACATGCAGACGTCGATCGTGTCGTTCGGCTACAAGCACGGCATCCCGCTCGACGTGGACATCGTCCTCGACTGCCGTTTCCTGCCGAATCCCTACTGGGTCGACGAGCTCCGCCCGCTCTCAGGCCTCGACGCACCCGTCCGCGACTACGTGCTCTCCCAACCGGACACCGGAGCCTTCCTCGACAAGGTCGAAGAGCTGCTCCAGATGCTGCTCCCGAGCTTCGAGCAGGAAGGGAAGTCCTACCTCACGATCGCGTTGGGCTGCACCGGGGGCCGCCACCGCTCAGTCGTGCTCGCCGGCGCCCTCTCCGACCGGCTGTCTGCTGCCGGGGTCCGGACGTCGGCGTTCCACCGCGACATCGATCGCTGAGCGGTCGCGCGGGGAGGGCTGCTGCCCCCACGGTGGCGCCCACGAGGGCCCGGGAGCGGCCCACCACGTCTGGCGCGGATCGTGGCCTGCCGGGGGCGGGGGATACCCGCCACCCGGGCCCGACGTCGCCGGCGGGTACCAGCCCTCGGGGCGGTCGCCCGGCGGAGGGCCCCAGCCCGGGCCGTAGTAGCCACCAGGCGGGTACCAGCCGCCGCCCCCTTGGGGAGGGGCGCCCCAGCCACCCGGAGCGCCGCCCGGCGGCACGTTCCCACCGCTCCACCAGATCCAGCGCGGTGGCTGCCGCTTGGACAGCTCTTCGGCCCTCGCCATCGACTCCTCACCGGACGCGCCCAGGAAGACGAACACCCCGATGAAGACGAGCCAGATGTCGTAGAACACGCCGAACACGATCAGCCCGACTGCGAGCACCCTCGCGACCGCTCCCGCGACACGCGTCGCCGCGAGCCGCGGGAGGCGCTGCGCAAGAGCCGCCCGCAGCACGCGGCCACCGTCCATCGGCAGCGCGGGCAGCAGGTTGAACACACCGAGGAGGAGGTTCAGCCAGCCGAGCCGCGCCCACCAGGAACCGGCCATGAGCGTGGGCGGCCACACGGAGCTCCCGATGACCGCGCCGACGGACAGGAACAGCCCGCCCAGCAAGAGGCTGGTGGCAGGACCTACCGCGGCGATCGCGGCTTCGTCGGCGGGGCGGTCGGGGATCCTGCCGAGCCGCGACATGCCGCCGATCGGCAGGAGGAGGATCCCGAGCACGGTGCCGCCGCGCCGGCGTGCGAGGAGGCAGTGGGCCAGCTCGTGCGCGACCACGCAGGCGAAGAGCGCGGCGACCCAGATGAGACCGCCCACGATGGCGCCGGCCCCCGCCGGCCACTCGACCCCCACCACGAGCGCGACGAGGAGAAGGAAGCTCCAGTGGACCTGGAGCGGGATCCCGAAGATCCTGCCGATCCGCAGGCTGTGCGCCGCCGCGCCGTCGGCGCGCCGCGCCGGGCGGTCCTCACCTGTCGTCCCGGAGCCCGGCGCATGCTGCGTCACCCGTGCACTCATGGACACAGCGTACGGCCGGGGTGCGACACATCGACCGGGGGGCCGCGCATCCTGCGGGAACTCTTAGGTACCGCCGAGCGCCCATGCCCCCGGCTCGTGCCTGCGCGACCGTTCAATCGTCCCAGTCGGGGTCGATCGTCCGGTCGGGTCAATCGTCCCAGTCGGGGTCGAGCTGGTGCAGGAAGAGGCGGCACCTCTCGGCCTCGTCCGCCTCGCCGATCGAGGCCGCCGTCCGCCGCAGCGCGTCGAGCGAGCGGAGGAACCCGCGGTTCTCCTCGTGCGCCCAACGGACGAACCCGGTGCCCCGCCAGCCCGCGGCACGGAGCGCGTCGAGGCCGCGGTGGTACCCCACCCGGGCGAAGGCGTAGCGGTCCGCGTCGACGGTCGCCACCTCGGCGAGGCGCGCCCATGCGTCGAGGTGCCGTGGCCAACGTTCGGCCACCGAGGACAGGGCGGCGCGCCGCCGGTCCGGCGGCTCGGCCAACGCCGCCGCGGTCGCCGCGAGCGCTTCGGGGTGCGCGGGCGGCAGGACCGTGTCAGGCGATCCGGACGTGAAGGAGACCGGGTTCGACGCGCCGTGCGCGTCGGGAGGGTTCGTCACGCCGACATCCTCTGCTCGCCGGCGCCTTGCGCGCCAGCTCGGCGGGAATTCGCGGGAGAGGAGG
>JASHUY010000189.1 GCA_030039755.1 Acidimicrobiales bacterium | reverse complement strand
CCTGCGTGGGTGTCGACCGTCGCGACGCCGCGCGGGAGGCTGCCTGCGAGCGAGTTCGGCTCGGCCGACACCATGACCTTCGGGCGCCCGACCTCGAGGATGCGCCGCACGCGCGCCGCGGGGTAGGTCGGGTCGATCGGGACGTAGGCCGCGCCGAGCGACATGACGGCCAGCGCCGCGGCGACCACGGGCGCGGTCCTCGTCGCCCAGATGGCGACCTGGTCGCCCTCGGTCACCCCGGCGTCCGTCAGCGCGGAGGCCATCCGGCCCGCGTGCCGCCACAGCTCGGCGTAGGTCTGCGTCAGACCGTCGCCTGCGACCGCGGGCGCGTCGGGACGGTTGCGCGCGTGGGCGGCGACCAGGTCGACCAACGTCCCGGCGGGGAGCCCGGCCGTCCTCCCGGAGAGAATGCTCGCTGCTCCTCCGGCCGGGCCGGGCGGGCTGCCCTGGCTGCCGTCGTGCGGGGTCGAGGTCATGGTGGCGGTCGTTCCCTCCAGGATCAGGATCGGCAGGGCTCGGAGCAGCTGCCCCGACCGCCCGGCCCAACAAGGTTAACGCGGGCTCGGGTGGTCGTCCCCGACCGGGGCCCGCCACGCGGCGTCCGCTGCCCGGGCACCTACGACGGCATGCGCAGCACCGGCTTGACGACCGCACCGGACGCCGACGCCGCAATCGCCTGCTCGACCTCCTCGAGCGGGTACACGGTGACGAGCCGGTCGTACGGAAACCGGCCTTGGCGGTGGAGCTCGATCAGCGAGCCGATCAGGACGCTGCTGCGCCCCTCGCCTCCGAGGATGCCGACCACGCGCTTTCCCCACAGGGTGCGCTGGTGGTCGAGCGTGAAGCTCGCGCCGGCGGGCGCGCCGCCGATGAGCGCGCACGTCCCGCGCATGCCCACCGAGTCGGCGGCCTGCCGCAGCACGTCCACCACGCCGGTGCACTCCAGGGCGAAGTCCGCCGGACCGCTGCACGCGTCGTGCACCGCGGCCACGGGATCGACGTCCGAGACGTTCACGACGTGGGTGGCGCCGAGCTCCCGGGCCAGCTCGAGCCGTGCGGGGTGGCGGTCCACAGCCACGACGCGCGTCGCCCCCGTCGACCGCGTCGCCATCACGGCGGCCAGGCCCACCGCGCCCGCGCCGTAGACGGCCACGCTCGAGCCGAGCGGGGGGCGCAACACGTTCAGCACGGCGCCGGCCCCGGTGCCGATCCCGCACGCCAACGGCCCCAGCAACTCGATGGGCACGTCGTCCGGGACGCGCACGAGGCTGGTGGCGTCCGTGAGCGCGTACGTCGCGAACGAGGACTGCCCGAAGAAGTGGCTGTGCAGAGGCGAGCCGTCCGCTCCGCGGACAGCCGTCGACCCGTCGGCGCGGGCGCCGCCGGCGACCAGCGGCCCCAGCATGGCGCAGTAGCGGGGCTGCCCGTCGAGGCAGCTCGGGCAGCGGCCGCACCACGGCCAGCCGATCACCACGTGGTCGCCGGGCTCGAGCTCCTCCACGCCGGCACCGACCTCCTCTACGACACCGGCGCCCTCGTGGCCGAGCACACCAGGGGGAGGAAACGGCATGTCCCCGTGGCGGGCCAGCGCATCGGTGTGGCACACCCCGGTCGCGACGACCCGGACGAGCACCTCCCCCCGGCGGGGTGGGTCGACCTCGATCTGCTCCACCTCGAAGGGCGCGTCCAGCGCGCGGAAGACCGCCGCGGTCGCCTTCAACGGGCGCTCGGCGCCGCCCCGACGGCGGCGCGGATCGCGTCGGCGACCTGTCCGACGGCACGCTCCCCGTCGTCGAGGACGCCAACCAGGGAATAGAAGGCGTGGATCTGGTGCGGGTAGGAGAAGACCTGCACGGGGACCCCGGCTTCCTCGAGTCGCCGGGCGTACGCGAGTCCCTCGTCACGAAGGGGATCGTGACCGGCGATCACGACCACGGCCGGCGCCAGGCCGGAGAGGTCCTCGGCCCGCAGCGGCGAGGCGTACGGGTCCGACCGCTCGCTCGCGTCCGGGACGTACTGGTCCCAGAACCACTCCATCTCGCGACGGTTCACGATGAGGTGCGTATCCGAGTGCTCCTCGTAGGACGCGGTGCTGAAGTCGTGGTCGACCACGGGGTAGACGAGCACCTGCAACGCGGGGGCAGGGCCGTGCTCATCGCGGCTGCGCAGGGCGACGACTGCCGCGAGATTGCCGCCGGCGCTGTCGCCGGCGACGACGACCGGGCCGCCTCCGAGCTCCCGAGTGGCCCACACGAAGGCGTCGTACGCGTCGTCGACGGCGGCCGGGAACCGGTGCTCGGGCGCGAGGCGGTACTCCACGCTGACCACCCGGCAGCCCGACTTCACGGCCAGCACCCGGCACCCGGCGTCCCAGTCGTCCACCGAACCGATCACCCATCCACCGCCGTGGAAGTACACGACCGTGGCCGGCATCTCGGGCGCCGGCTCGTACACCCGGGCGGACACCGAGCCGGCGCGGGTCGGCACCGCGACGTCCGCGACCTTGAAGACGGCCGGGCCCGGGCCGACGAGCTCGCGCACGACCGCCGTCGCCTTGCGGGCCTCCGCGAGCGGCAGCTCGTAGACGGGCTGCCCGCCCGCGGCGGCCATGCCGTTCAGTAGATCCTGGACCTGGGACGGCAGGTCGTCTGCAGTCATCGTGACGCCCCCCTCGTACCGGCTACGTCCACCGCCAACGTCTCCAAAGCTATTGCGGCCGGACCCTCACTGCGGCTGCGGCGCCTCCGCCGCGACCGGTGCGAACGCCTGCTCCCGCAGCGCGGCGAGCTCGTCGCGCAGGAGGGCCGCCTCCTCGAAGCGGAGGTCCGCCGCGGCGGCGTGCATCTCGCGCTCGAGCTCGGCCGCGAGGTCTGCGAGCTCGGGCGGCAGATCCGCGGGACCGGCACCCGGCGCCCATCCCCCGCCGCCCACCGCGGCGCGCGTCCGGACGGTCCGCGCCGCCCTGCCGGACCGCACGTCCCCGCGGCTCCGCTTCGCGCGCGACGTACCCTCAGGGCCGCCGCGCAGCCTCTCCAAGATGTCGGTCACGGCTTTGCGGATCGACTGGGGATCGATGCCGTGCTCGGCGTTGTACGCCGTCTGGAGCTGGCGCCGTCGCTGGGTCGTCCCGACCGCCTCACGCATGGAGTCGGTGATCGTGTCGGCATAGAGCACCACGGTGCCGTCGACGTTCCTGGCGGCCCGTCCCATCGTCTGGATCAGCGACGACGCGGAGCGGAGGAAGCCTTCCTTGTCGGCGTCGAGGATCGCCACCAGCGACACCTCGGGAAGGTCGAGGCCCTCCCGGAGGAGGTTGATGCCGACCAGGACGTCGATCGTGCCGAGCCGGAGCCCCCGCAGGATCTCGACCCGGGTGATCGTGTCGATGTCGGAGTGCAGGTACTGCACGCGGATCCCGGCGTCCGCCAGGTAGTCCGTGAGGTCCTCCGCCATCTTCTTCGTGAGCGTCGTCACGAGCACGCGCCCGCCCTTGGACACCGCCCCCTCGATCCGGACCATGAGGTCGTCGATCTGGCCACGCGTGGGCTGGATCACCACCTCGGGGTCCACGAGCCCGGTCGGGCGGATCACCTGCTCGACGACTTGCGCGGAGTGCTCGAGCTCGAAGGGGCCGGGCGTCGCCGACACGAAGATGGCCTGGGGCACCCGCTCGATGAACTCCTCGAAGCGGAGCGGCCGGTTGTCGAGCGCGGACGGCAGCCGGAACCCGTGCTCGACGAGCACCTCCTTGCGCGAGCGGTCGCCGGCCCACTGGCCGTAGAGCTGGGGCACGGCAACGTGGCTCTCGTCGATCACGACCAGGTAGTCCTTCGGGAAGAAGTCGAGCAGCGTGAACGGCCTCTCGCCGGGGCTCCTGCCGTCGAGGTGGCGGCTGTAGTTCTCGATGCCCGAGCACGACCCGGTCTCGGCGAGCATCTCGAGGTCGTGCTCCGTGCGGGCGCGCAGGCGCTGCGCCTCGAGCAGCTTGCCCTCGCGCTGGAAGTGGGCCAGCCTCTCGCGGAGCTCCACCTCGATCGTGCCGATGGCACGCTGCATGGTCTCGTCGCCCGCCACGTAGTGGGTCGCCGCGAAGACGACGACGTCGTCCATCTCCTCGCCCATCTCACCGGTGAGGACGTCGAAGGGCACGATCCGCTCGACCGTGTCCCCGAAGAGCTCGATCCTGAGCGCCGCCTCCTCGTAGGCGGGGTGGACCTCGATCGTGTCGCCGCGCGCGCGGAAGGTGCCGCGGACGAGGTTCACGTCGTTGCGCGCGTACTGGAGGTCGACGAGCCGGCGGAGGATGTCGCGCTGGTCGACCTGCTCGCCGACCTGGACCCCGAGGATCCGGCCCGAGTACTCGTCCGGCGAGCCCAACCCGTAGATGCACGACACCGACGCGACCACGACGACGTCACGTCGCATGAGGAGCGACGACGTGGTCGCGTGGCGGAGCCGGTCGATCTCGTCGTTGATCGAGGAGTCCTTCTCGATGTACGTGTCGGTCGTGGGCAGGTACGCCTCGGGCTGGTAGTAGTCGTAGTACGACACGAAGAACTCGACGCGGTTCTTCGGGAAGAGGTCGCGCAGCTCCGAGGAGAGCTGGGCGGCGAGCGACTTGTTCGGCTCGATGATCAGGGTCGGCCGCTGCACGGCCTCGATGGTCCACGCGATCGTGGCCGTCTTCCCGCTCCCCGTGATCCCCTGGAGGGTCTGGTAGCGGTCGCCGCGGTCGACGCCTGCGGCGAGGGCGCGGATCGCCGCCGGCTGGTCGCCGGCCGGCTGGAAGGTCGACACGACTTCGAAGTCAGGCACTCCGGCGGAGCGTACCAACGGGGTGCGCGCCGTCGGCCGCCCACCCGCCCACGCCGCTTCGTGAGCTTCAGCCTCGCGGTGCCTCGTGCAGCGACGAGAGGGCTCCGCTGCGGAGGGCCCGGTCGACCAACGCGCCCGCCGACCCCTCCTCTGCGATCGCCTTCCGCACGACCCAGATGAGGGCGGGCAACGCCCAGAAGTCGCCGCAGACCCAGAGGATGGCGGCGCCGATCTGCTGATCGGCGAACGGCGAGAGCCGGACGCCCGCGACGTGGTCGTACACCGAGTACCACGAGTGCGACGTCAGGATGCTGAGCGCCATGGCCAGCACGAACATCGCGACGTCCGTCCCGACGAGCGCGCCGATCCTGCCCATGACCGACAGCCGGGGACGGAACGGGTAGGAGGGGAGGATCTGCACCCAGAAGAGCACCCCGGCGACGAAGTAGCTCCCGTGCATGAGCCAGACATGGGCGAGCCGGTTCGTGTCCGCGAAGTCGAACGGGCCCGGCAGGTGCCAGATCACCATCACCGCGTTGAAGACCAGCACCGCGACGACGCCGCTCGTCGACGCCCGGCCGACCGCACGCAGTGCACGCGACCACCTGCCGAGATAGAGGGCGCGGCCGAACCGCCGTCGGAACCCGACGGGAAGTGCGTGCACGAGCGGAAGCCACGGGGCACCGACGACCACGAGGCCCGACGCGAAGAACATGATCAGGACGTGCTGGATCATGTGCACGAAGAAGTAGTCGTAGCCCCAGTAGTCCAGCGGCGAGGTGACGGAGAGGAGCAGGATGGCGAGCCCGCCGTAGAACGCGAACGAGCGGCGTCGTCGCTGCGCCGTCCGCGCCGGCACCGAGCGACCGGCCAACCGGTGCAGGCCGATCTCGTGCCACACGACCACGACCGCCACGACGATCACGAACGGGTCGAATGTCCACCGGCTCAGGTAGCTCACGCGGTTCCTCGAACTGCCCGCACCGCCGTCAAGGGTGTGCCACGACCACCATGTAGGCCGTC
>JASHUY010000188.1 GCA_030039755.1 Acidimicrobiales bacterium | reverse complement strand
CGCCTGGATGAGCGCGTGCTCGAGCATGAGCGCCTCGACTTCCGTCGCGACCACCACCCACTCGACGCGGTCGGCCTGGGCCACCATCTGCGCGGTGCGCGGCAGGAGGCCCGAGGGGTCCTGCCAGTAGTTCGGGAGGCGGTGACGGAGCGACTTCGCCTTGCCGACGTAGAGCACACGGCCCTCTGCGTCGAGGAACTGGTAGGAGCCTGGCGCGTCGGGGATGTCGGCGGTGGCCGGCCGGTACTGCACGCCTGCCATTCTCGCGTGAGCCGCACGGAGCACCCGCGTGGCGGAGCCCCCGCGTGGCGCCGCACCCGCGTGGCGCCGTGACCCGGAGCGCGTACACTTCTGGCACCGGGCCTGGAACCCCGGCACAGCACCTCCCAGACCGACAACCCCGCGGATGGGCGACCAGGCTGTCCCCGCCGGTCACATGGGAGGCTTCCCCAGAGGGGGTTCGTCACGTGATCAGGCTCCAGCGTCCCCTTCCAGACCGCTACACGGGCGCGTCCCCCGGCGAGCTCGCCGAGTGGATCGGCACGGCGAAACGGCGGCTCGGCGACCGTGTCCTCGTCCTCGGCCACCACTACCAGCGGGACGACGTCATGGCGTGGGCCGACGTCCGGGGCGACTCCTACGGTCTCTCCCGCGTCGCCGCGGCGCGCCACGACGCCGAGTTCGTCGTCTTCTGCGGGGTCCATTTCATGGCCGAGTCGGCGGACGTCCTGACGGCGCCGCACCAGCAGGTCCTCCTCCCCGACCTGAACGCGGGCTGCTCCATGGCGGACATGGCGGACATCGACCAGGTCGAGGAGGCGTGGGGCCTCCTCGCCCGGGTGACGGACGTGCAGCGTGTGCTGCCGATCACGTACATGAATTCGGCGGCGGCGCTGAAGGCCTTCGTCGGCCGGCACGGCGGCGCGGTCTGCACCTCCTCCAACGCCCGCGCGGTCCTGCGCTGGGCCCTCGCGGCGGCACGAGCCGGCACATCCCCTGCGCCGCGCGCGCCCCGCGCCGACAAGGTCCTGTTCGTCCCCGATCAGCACCTCGGCCGGAACACCGGCTTCGAGCTCGGCTACGGCGCGGACGACATGGCGGTGTGGGACCCGCGCCGCGAGCTCGGCGGGTTGTCCGAAGCGGACGTGAAGTCCGCCCGCCTCCTCCTCTGGAAGGGCCACTGCTCGGTCCACCAACGGTTCCGGCCCGAGCACGTCACCGCGTTCTTGGACGAGCACCCCGGCGGCGTCGTCCTGGTCCACCCCGAGTGCGCGCACGACGTGGTGGAGCTCGCCGACGAGGTCGGCTCGACGGACCACATCATCCGCGCGGTTGACGAGGCGCCGCCAGGGTCCGTGCTCGGCGTCGCGACCGAGATCCACCTGGTCAAGCGTCTCGCCGACGAGCACCCGGACAAGACGGTCGTCTGCCTCGACCCGCTGGTCTGCCCGTGCTCGACGATGTCGCGGATCGACCCGATGCACCTCGCCTGGGTGCTCGAGGGACTGGTCGACGGGGAGGTCCGCAATCGCATCACGGTCGACGAGGAGGTCGCGACGTGGGCGCGGGTAGCCCTGCAGCGGATGCTGGACATCACGTAACCGAAACCTCCCCGACACCGCCCCGGCTCCGGCCCGCACCCCCCGCCAGAGCCCGCTCCAGCTCGTCCGCCCTGGTCAACGGCTCCGTGACGGCAACGTGCGCGAGGCGCGGAAGGAAGCGCAGATTCCTCTTGCGCGTCAGGTGCGACCTGCGTAGGTTCAGTCCGGGTGCCGCAGGAGGGAGGCGCCTGGTCGGACGTGTCGGAGACAGGGCTTCGCGATGGTCCTAATCGCCCTTCAAGATGTGGGCCGTCGAGCACGACGGCGTGCTCGTGCCCCGCTTCGCAGGCCGTCCCGGGTCGCCCAGGGTGCACGGGGTGCGCCGGGCCCGCTGCGCCACACGCCGACAGTCCTCGAGCTCGACCTCTCGAAGGTCCCCTCACCCGGCTGCCCTTGAAAGGGAGGCGGAAATGCGCGTCGCTTCTCCACCGACACGACGAAGGTCGCCTGAGCAGGTGGGCGCGTACCTGTTCCCGGACGACACGGGCCAGCTACAGCCCCTCGACGAGCCGCTCTCGTGGGACCACTTCGCCGTCGAGGTGACAGACGACGGCCCTCCGGTCGTGGTCCGCTGCCGGGGTGGGCTCGATTTCGCCTACGCCGACCAGTTCCGCGACGTCTTCGCGGGCATCACCGAACGCGACGTCGTCGTGGACCTCTGCAGGCTGACCTTCATCGACTCGACAGGGCTGTCTGTGCTGCTTTCCGCCCGCCGCACGCTGCAGGACGTGGGCGGCGCGATGTCGATCCGCGGCGCCTGCGGCTCGGTGCGGCGCGTCTTCGAGGCGGCCGAGCTCGCCGACGTCCTCGACGACTGAACCGCCTCAGTCCCTGAGCCCGAGCACCGGCCGCAGCACCTCTCCGGTGTAGCTGCCCGGCGTCTTCGCCACCTGCTCCGGGGTGCCTTCCGCCACGACGCGACCGCCGCGGTCGCCGCCTTCAGGACCGAGGTCGACGATCCAGTCGGCGGACTTCACGACGTCGAGGTTGTGCTCGATGACGACCACGGTGTTGCCCTGCTCGACCAGGCGGGCGAGCACGTCGAGCAGGCGCCGGACGTCCTCGAAGTGGAGCCCCGTGGTCGGCTCGTCGAGGATGTACATGGTGTGACCGGTGGGACGGCGGCTGAGCTCGCTCGCGAGCTTCACGCGCTGGGCCTCGCCTCCTGACAGCGTGGGCGCGGGTTGCCCGAGCCGGATGTAGCCGAGCCCGACGTCCACCAGCGTCTGGAGATGGCGGGCGATCGGCGGCTGGTGCGCGAAGAACGCGAGCGCCTCCTCGCACGACATGTCGAGCACCTCGGCGATGTTCTTGCCGCGGAACGTGACCTCGAGGGTGTCGCGGTTGTACCTCGCGCCCCCGCAGATCTCGCACGGCACGTAGACGTCGGGGAGGAAGTGCATCTCGATCTTGATGGTCCCGTCCCCCGCGCACGCCTCGCAACGTCCTCCCCGCACGTTGAACGAGAAGCGCCCCGGTTGGTAGCCACGGACTTTCGCCTCGGGGGTCTGCGCGAACAACCGCCGGATGTGGTCGAAGACCCCGGTGTACGTCGCGGGGTTCGACCGCGGGGTGCGGCCGATCGGGGCCTGGTCGACGTCGACCACCTTGTCCACGTGGGAGACGCCTTCGATCGCGCGGTGCAGGCCCGGGACCGCCTTCGCACGGTGCAGGTCGTGGGCCAGGGCCCGGAGAAGGATCTCGTTGACGAGCGTCGACTTGCCCGATCCCGAGACGCCGGTGACCGCGACGAAGCAGCCGAGCGGGAACGCGACGTCGATGTCGGCGAGGTTGTGCTCGCGCGCGCCGCGCACCACGACCGCGTGGCCCGATCCCGCACGACGGCGGTCGGGCACCGCGATCTTCCGCTTCCCCGACAGGTACTGGCCCGTGAGCGACGCGGGGTTCGAGAGGAGCCCGCCGCGCCCGGCGACCGGCCCGGAGTGGACGATCCGCCCGCCGTGCTCCCCCGCGCCGGGCCCGATGTCGACGACGTGGTCGGCGTTCCTGATGGTCTCCTCGTCGTGCTCCACGACGATCACGGTGTTGCCGAGGTCCCGCAGCCGCAACAGCGTCTGGATCAGCCGCTGGTTGTCGCGCTGGTGGAGTCCGATCGACGGCTCGTCGAGGACGTAGAGGACGCCGACGAGCCCGCTGCCGATCTGGCTCGCGAGGCGGATCCGCTGCGCCTCGCCGCCCGAGAGGGTCGCCGACGCGCGCTCGAGCGAGAGGTAGTCGAGCCCGACGTCGAGCAGGAACCGCATCCGCTCACGGATCTCCTTCAACACCCGGTCCGCGATCAGGTGGTCGCGCTCGGAGAGCTCGAGCTGCTCGATCGCCTCGAGGGCCCGGGTGATCGACAGGCTGCACAGCTCGTAGATGTTCATCCCGCCCTGCCCGGGCTCCCCGCGCCGCCCTTCGGAGCCCTTGCCCATCGTCACGGCGAGGGACTCGGGCTTCAACCGCGCGCCTCCGCAGTCCGGGCACGCGACTTCGCGCATGTACTGCTCGATCTGCTCCCTTCCCCAGTCCGAGTCGGCGTCCGCGTGACGGCGCTGCAGCCAGGGGACGATCCCCTCGTAGTGGGTCTCGTACGAGCGGCTCCGCCCGAAGCGGTTGCGGTAGCGGACGCTCACCGACTTGTCGCCCGAGCCGTACAGCACGAGCTTCTTCTCCTTCGCCTTGAGCTTCGACCACGGCGTGCCGACCGAGAAGCCGCCGAGGTCCGCGATCCCGTTGACGAGCCCGGTGAAGTAGTCGCTGCGCGCGCCGGCCCACGGCGCGAGGGCCCCCTCCTCGAGGGAGAGCGAGTGGTCCGGCACGACGAGCTCGGGGTCCACCTCGAAACGCGTGCCGAGCCCGAGG
>JASHUY010000187.1 GCA_030039755.1 Acidimicrobiales bacterium | reverse complement strand
GAGCCCGCCGCGGGTCCGGCCGATTCAGGTCGCTGAGTGAGTCCGTGGCGAGGTCGTCTGCGAGTCAGCGCGCATCAGAAGCGGTGCACACTGGAGTCGATCACCGATTTGTCGAGCTTCCGCCAAACAGTCAACCCCACCATGCTCACCGAACTTCGCGAGCACCCCTGCGTAGTCGATGAGTGCGTGTGCCAACTCGTACGGGTTGCCGATTTCTCGCAACCCGGCAACTGCGTCTCGCATCAAGGAAATGGCATCCGGCGCGCCGGCGGCAGCCGAAAGCAAACCCGCGACAAGCCTCCGCTCTTCTTGGAGAATGGGAGGTAGGTGACCCACCGGATGCGAATCGAGCATCGCCAAGAGCTCCGTCAGCACATCAGTACGGCCGAGAGTATGCGCCGCGCGTGCCGCGAGGGGCCACGCTAGACGCGGATAATCGGCGCCGATGCCAATCGCATCGCGCCGCTCCAGGGCGCTCATGGCATGCGCGATTGCGCCGTTCAGGTTGCCGACGCAGATCGAGGTGAGTGCGTCGAGTACCTCTATGGCCGCTCTTACTTGAACTTCGTCGCTCTCGCGCCATGCGGGCACCGGATCCAGCGCGGTGGCGGCTCGTGTGCCATCCCCACGCAAGCCCGCGAGGTATCCAAGGAAGCAGTGGGCGAACCCGGTCTCGACATGGTCTTCGACAAGTGCTTGCTCGAGCGCAGCTTGCGCGTCATCCCATTGGCCGAGCTCGACTAATGAAGCCGCCAGGTTGACCGCGGCATAGCCGAGCATCTCGCGTTGGCCGGTACGTCGTGCGACGTCGGCGGCGGCACGTGAAGCCTCGGCGGCGCCCGTAGGATCGCGGTTGCGAAGCGAAACGGCAAGGTCGATCTGTGCGACGCCCAGGGCGCGCGAATCACCCGCGCGTTCTGCGAGACGGACAGCGGTCTCGTAGTTGGAAATGGACTCCACCGAGCGATTTTGCATGCTCACAGCGGTGCCACGAGCGATGAATGCCGAGGCCAGTTCGGCGGCTCCTACGTCGAGATCCTGTCCGAGGATCAGGGCTTTGGCGGCAAGCCGCTCACCCTCGTCGGGCTCTCCGCCGAAGGTGTGGAGGTTGGCAAGTCCTATCAGTGCTTTAACCGTGTCCACGTCTGGAACTTGCTCGAGCGCTTGCAGGGCCTCGGTGATTTGCTCCCGGGCCGCACCAAATCGGCCAAGCCGCAGGAGAGCCTGGCCCTTCAAAATCTGTGACCGGGCCGACCCCCGCCCGCCGCCGAGTCCGAGGTGGCGCTCATAGGCGGAATCGGCGTGAACGATGGCCGTCTCGTAGTCGCCGTAGGCGATGCTCGCCTGCGACGCCTTCTCGAAGAGCGCAGCAGCCTGATCCACAGCGGAGATGGCGGCCGCTTGTGCGTAGCTCTCGGCGGCTCGCGCAGGAGCCCCCGATCGCTCGGCCCGCTCCGCCGCCCGGACCAAAAAGTCGAGAGACTGAGCGGTGATCTTTCCCGTGTCGGTGTCATGGGGACCTACAGAAAGGGCGTCCAAGTAGTGGCGCGCGATGACGTTGGCGATCTCTTCGCCATCGTTGGCAAAGGTTGCCCGCAGGTGCGCTGCGGCCGCGAGATGGCGCGCCTTTCGATCCCTCTTCGAGAGCGTCTCGTAGGCGACTTGGCGGAGCATCTCCTGGGAGAAGGAGTAGGCGCCGCGTTCGGGGGAGAGCGGATCGGCGAAGATCTGGAGAACGTCGCGCTTCACAAGCTCGGAAAGCGCGGCCTGGACGTGAGCTTCGTCCCTCCCAGAGACAGCAATCAAGGCGTCTTTTGGGAAGCTCGTCCCAAGGACACTCGCGTCGGCTGCCAAGGCACGGACCTCTGGTGGCAAAGCGTCTAACCGGCCGGCCAAGAGGGCATGCAAGGAGTCGGGGATGGTGAGCTCTCCGAGGTCTCCCACCAGGTGGTGGGCGTCTCCATCTATTTGGACGATCCCTTGGTCAACCAACGAGCGGACCGTCTCCACCGCAAAAAGCGGGATGCCCTGCGCCCGGGCGGTGATCGTGTCACGGGAGACCGGCGGCATCCCGGGAACGAGGGACTCCACAAGCGTCGCCATCGAGGGGTCGTCGAGGGGGTCCAAGGAGACCGTCGAGCGGTTGCGCCCCATCCCGTACCCCGAGTCGATGGCGGGAAGTCCCGGTCGAGCAAAGAGTACGACGAAGATGGAGAGCTCTCGAGTCCAGTCGATCAGATGCTCTACGAACCCGAGCAGGCTCTCGTCGGCATGCTGGGCGTCTTCGACGAGCATGACGACGGGAGCCACTTGGGCAAGGCGCTCGAAGAAGAGACGCCACCCGGCATAGAGCTCTTCTTGGGAGAGCACGGTTCTGGTCTCAGATGGATAGGGCACGCCTAAGAGCCGGGAGAAGCGGACGCCCACGTAGTCGCGCTCGGCTTCGTCGGTAACGAAACGGACAAGGCCCTCTTGAAGCTTGGCCGATGCAACCTCGGTTAGCTCCTCCTCTCCGATGCCGAAGCGCTGACGGACGATCTCGGCCAACGCCCAAAAGGCCACGCCTTCCCCGTAGGAAAGGCACCGACCACGGTGCCACAAGACGGTGTCCGCGATGCCGTCGAGGTACTTTTCGAACTCCCAACCGAGGCGCGACTTCCCCACGCCTGCCGGACCCGAGACGACGACCAGGCGAGGTGCCCGTCGCTCGACGGACGCATGGAAGAAGTCCTTGAGTGCTCGCAGCTCCGCGTCCCTACCGGTGAACGGTGCCTCCAAGCCGTCGGCGCGCTGCTTTCCCCCCATGCCTGAGACCACACGGATGGCGCGAAAGAGACGCTCGGGATGCTCCTTTCCCTTGAGCTCGTGAGTCCCCACGGCTTCAAAGGAGATGGCGCGCTCGGTAAGTTTCTTCGTTACTTCGTCGACGAAGACCGAACTCGGCCGCGCCACCGACTGCACGCGCGAGGCGGTGTTGACGGCGTCGCCGGCCACCATTCCCTCCCCGCTCGCCCCTATCGTGACCGCGACCTCCCCGGTCACGACCCCGGCTCGAGCCGAAAGACCCGACGATCCCACTTGGGTGCCTAGCGCCTCCATCGCGTCGACAAGTTCGAGCGCCGCCCTAACCGCTCGCTCGGTGTCGCCTTCTTGGGCTGCGGGCGTCCCCCACACCGCCATGACGGCGTCGCCGATGAACTTCTCCACGATCCCGCCGTAACGGGTGACGGTCCTTCGGGCTACGTCGAAGTAGTGCGACAGGAGCTCCCTGACCTCCTCTGGGTCTCGACTCTCCGAAAGGGAGGTGAAGTCAACCAGGTCGGCGAAAAGGACCGAGCACAGACGTCGCTCCGAGACGGGACCAGGGAACGGATCGCCCGACGCAGGTACGGACGCACCCGGCGCTACCGGTCCGCCTATACCCGCGTCGGTGAGGGCGCTCCCGCACTCGTCACAGTAGCTGGCCGAAGCGGGTGCAACGGCGCCGCAGGAGGCGCAGCTCCGCGCGAGGGCGCTACCGCAGCTGGCGCAGAACTTTGCCGACAGCCGGTTCTCGGTTCCGCAACTGGCGCAGCGCATCGGGCCCCCTCGCCTCCCCGGTAGAAGAAGAGTATCTCGGTGTCTATCCAGGGGGTGGGGCCGAACTTCGTGTCGACATCACCGTGATCGACGTCGCGATAGTGCCCGCTCAATCGGAGTGCCGATGGAGGTGCCACGCCGCCTCCACGTGACCCGTACCGCTCCTCGGGCAGTGTCCCACTATTCCGGTCCAAGACCCTCGTCGATGACATCGAGGACACCCAATTCAGGGCTGAAGATAAGTGCCGTTCGGCGCGCGGCCGGTGCATGGCCCCTGTTGGTCCGTCGGCCGTGAAGCGCGCCACCGGGAGATTCGAGTTTCCTACATCCCGCCCGGCCGGGAGCTCTCCGGATCTAACCCGAGCTTGCCCGCTCGGGCTCGATGCCGCGGCGCAAGGGGGCGGCCGAGTCACGTCGCGCCGGCCGCATCAGCTCCCGGCGCGACCGGATGCCGAGCTTCGCGTAGATGCTGGACAGATGGTGCTCGACCGTCTTCGCAGACAGGAAGAGGCTCGACGCGATCTCGGCGTTGGTCATTCCCTCAGCAGCGAACCCGGCCACACGCTGCTCCTGGGCCGTGAGATCGCTCACCGGTCGGTGTCGCACGGTCCGCCGGCCCCCAGCGACGGCGAGCTCGTCGGCAGCAAGTCGTTCCAACCGGCGGGCCCCCGTCGACGCGACCAGGTCGAGCGCCTGGTGAAGCGCGCGCCGAGCTTCCTTCGCCCGGCGGGTTTGCCGGAGGTAGCGGCCGTAGCCGACGAGGGTCTCGGCGTGGGCCAGGGGCATGGGAACCGCCCGGTGATGGGCGAGGGCTTCGTCGAAGCGCGCGTCGGCTTCGTCCAACCGTCCGCGCCGCCAGGCGACCATCCCCCGGCCGGCGGCGGCCACCGCTCTCGGCACGAGGCATGGAAGTCGGGCGCAGCGCGCATCGAGCAGCTCTGCAACCCCCTCGGCACCCTCGAGGTCACCAGCGGCCAGGTGTGCATCGATCGCTGACGCGTGCCAGGGAACGACGCACGGCTCGAGCACCCCCGAACGGTCGGCGAGCGCCGCCGCTCGCTCCGCTGCTGCGACCGCCCTCTCCACCCGGCCGGACCGCAGCGCGTCCCGGCACTCGAACAGGAGCAGCCACAGTCGCAGGTACGCGGACTCGCCGGTGCGGACGGTCAGCTCCTCGAGCCTGGCGACGCAGGCGGCGGTCTCTTCCAGCTCGTCCCGCTCGTAATGCATGACCGACATTCCGACCGTCACGAACGGCGCGAGCAGTGGCGCCAGCGGAGCGAGTTCCGCCGCGCCGTCGAGCAGCGCTTGGGCGGAGGACAACATGCCCCGCCGCCACATGGTGTCCGCCTGGGTGATCGACATGATGTGATAGCTCAACGTCGACCCGTTGCTCTTCGCCACCCGGGCGGCCGCTTCGTACGCCCACTCGTTGTCGTCGAATCGCTCGGTGATCTTGGCGAGGTTGGCATACGCCCACAGCAGGTCCCACGACCATCCCACACTGAGAGCCGGCTGATGCACGTCGCGCTGGCCCCAGGCGGTGCGGGCGATGACGTCGAGCCCAGAGCTGTCGCCGCCGATGAGTGACAGGTACGCCTCGGCTGCCATCGCCCGGAGGTAGGGCGCCGACCTGTCGCCCTGCGCACCGGACGCCCCGACCATGTCGATGACGCGTCGGGTGGTGCGCCGCGCCTGGCGAGGTCCTTCGAACAGCCACCCCCAGAAGGTGGCGTCGAGGAGGACCTCCGCAGCCAGGTCGGGGTCGAATTGCGACGCGAGGTCGGACGCCTCCTGCCACGCGGCCTTGGCCTCGGCGAACCGTGCCGAGGCGAGGAGCACTCCCCCCAAAAGGCGGAGGCCGGTGACCCGCTCCTGCTCGCCCAGCTCGGACGCGAGGTACCGGCGCACGGACTGCTCAGCGAGGGCGACGTCGCCGCTCCACAATCGGGCGAACCCGAGCTCGAGGAGAAGGTCCAGCTCCGGAGCCACGGCCAGGCGGAGTGCCCCCTCGAGATGCTCGGCGGCCGTCGAGACAGCTCCGGAGGCCAGGGCCTGTCCGGCGGCGGCGCGAAGCGCTGCGAGCGCATGAGGATCGCCCTTCAGCTGCGCCGCCACCGCGTGCGGGGCGGCTTCGGCCGGTGCTGCGCCGTCGCCGGTCAAAGCACGGAACGCCTGAGCGTGGAGGGCCGCGCGCACCGGCGCCGGCATGTCCTCGTAGAGGACCTGGCGGAACAACGGATGTACGAACTCCACCTTGCCGTCCGCGGCGCCCCGCACGAGACGAGCCGCGCAGAGCGTCTCGAGCGACATCAACCCGACCTCGCGGGACTGACCGGCGAGGACGGCAACCGGCCCGGGCGCAAAGCGCGTGCCGAAGATGCTCGCCGCCCTCGCCCATCTCAGCGCTTCTGCTCCGACTCCGGCGAACCTCGGTAGGAGGAGCCGCTCCGCGAGGCTGACGGCCGTCCCGGAGAGTGCGTCCTCGCCGCGTCGCCAGGAAGCGGCGACCTCGGTCAACAGGAGGGGGTTGCCGGCGCACTCTTGGTTCGCGCGTTGCACCATCGCCGGGTCGGGAGGCCGGCCGAGCCTTTCTTCGATCAGGCGCGCGCCCGCCGACGGAGAGAGCGGCTCCAGGTGCTCCAGCGAGCCATAGCCCTCGTGGGCGAGGAGCCGGGCGTGGTCGAGGGCGACGGAGGGCCACGGCCTCGCGGTGGTGACCACCGCGACGCCGAGGTCTCCCACCCTCCGGCACACGAGGAAGAACAGCTCCACCGAGTCCGGATCTGACCAGTGGAGGTCGTCGACGGCCACGAGCAACGGCTTTTGAACGGAACGGCGGAGCCAGCCCAAAAAGGCGTCGAAGCGGGCCAGGCGCGTGTCGACCGGGTCTGCCGACGCGCGGGCAGGCACCTCGGAGGCGTGGTCGGTCCCGCCGAAGACGTGGTCGCCCAGCAGACGACGGAGCATGCCGAACGGCAGCGACGACTCCGCCTCCGAGCAGGCGGCGCGCATGAGGGTCAGGCCTGCCGCCCGACGGGTCGCCTCGGACAGGAGAGCGGTCTTCCCGAGCCCAGGCTCCCCGGCGACCACGACGACGGAGCCGTGCCCGGCACGCGCTGCGCCGATGGCCGCGTCGACGAGCGCCAGCGCCCGGTCGCGTTCGAGCAGCGTCTCCGCCGGACCGTCACCGCAACGGAAGGGCGCCACCATCCCCCCTTCACCCGTGTGCGTCTTCTGCTTGTGCCGAGTTGCACCAAGCGTGCCAGCAGGTTCGCGATCCGTCAACGGCCGCTGCGCGGCGAGGGGGTGCCATGACCGCTCGGCACGCGGACCCCACCCGGCCGCAAGACCCCGGTGACCCACAAGGATGGGGAGAATGCCCGATGCCTCTGTCCTGCCTCGGCGCGACGCTGGCGGGCGTGTGGAGGTCCCGGTCCACGTCCTTCGGATCGACGGCGTCGAGCGTGCTCCTTCGGACCGTCGTCGCCGGCGTGCCGGGCCGGCGCTCCCCCGGGCTAGAGCCGTGACCGGCGTCGAGGACACGAAGCCAGCAGCGCCTCTCGTGTTGCGCCTCACCATCGAGGACTGCGAACCGCTCGCCGGGTCGTTGAGCACCGAGGACGGGGTGCACGAGCTCGCCTTCACGGGATGGCTCGGTCTCGTGGAAACCCTCACCCTGCTGCGCCGAAGAGCCCGGCGCCGGTACTAGCCGGTTCGCCGCTACCGGCGCCGCGCCACCGTTCCGTCCGGCGGGGAACGGCGCCCGGTCTGTTTCATCGGCGGTTCAGCGACCCGCCCGCAAAGAATGGGGGGTTCTCCCGATGCGCCGTTCGGCGCGTGTCCGTCACGGTACGGCAAGAGGAGGCAGGAAGGCGTTGCCGGCGTGGGCCGCCAGGGGGAGAGGGTTGTGGTGGAACCGGTGTTGCTCTTCGTTCGGATCGGGCTTTCCCTCGTGTTCGTGCTCGCCGCAGCCGGCAAGCTCGCCTCCGGCTCGGGCCCCGCCGACCTTCTCGAGACCTTCGAGCTCGGACGTTGGGCACGACCCGCGGTCCGCACTCTTCCCTTTGCCGAGCTCGTGGTCGCGCTCGGATTGCTCTTCCAGGGGACGGCACGCCTCAGCGCGGTAGCGGCCGCCGGCATGCTCGGGGTGTTCTCGGTCCTGCTCGTTCGCCAGGTGGCACGCGGACGGGAGACGACGTGCAACTGCTTCGGCTCCATGGGCGCATCGATGACGGGCCCGCGTGCGCTCGGCCGCAACATCTTCCTTCTGGTCGCGTCGCTCGTCGTCGCCGGCGTTCGCACCGGTCCCGGCATGCGCGTCCTCAGCGTCGGCCCTGTCGGAGCCGCCGCATTCGGGGTGGCGGTCGATTGTGGGGCGGTGGCTGCGGTCTTCGCCTGGAGCCGCTGGCGCGCTCCGAACCGGGCCGGACGAGGCGGCCGACGGTCCGTCCCCGAGCTGGTTGCCGGAGGCCGCCGGACCCTCGTCCTCTTCCTGGAGCCGCACTGCGCGCCGTGCCGTTCCCTGTTGCCCGCGCTGGCTCGCTTCGGGACCGGCACAGCGCCCGGCGCGCCGCTGGTGGTGGTGACGAAAGAAGGCTCCGAGATCGACGCCGAGTTCGCCGCCGCCACCGCCGGCGCCTGGCACCACGTCCGCGACGAGGGACGGATCGCGGGCCGCCTCGGTGTACCGGCGATGCCGACCGCGGCCCTCGTCCGCGCGGACGGCTCCCTCGAGGAGCTTGTCGTCGGAGCGCCCGGTGTGGCCCGATTGCTGATCGACGACGCTCCCGGCTCGAGCACGGCCGCACCCGAGCTCCAGCCGCCGGCCATGCTCAGCCGGCGCCGTTTCCTGTCGCTCGCCGGGCTTGCAGGGTTCGCCGGCGCGATGGTGCTGCCGGGTGTCGGCGGAGGTCTCTCGCTGCGCAACCTGCGCCGTGTCCTTTCTGCGTCGTCGGGTGTGACATGCCCGAGCTGCGGCAGCTGCGTCATCTGCTCGGCCAGCTCGTCGTCGCCGAAGAAGCTCTCCTGTGGCGGATGTTCGCAGCGCTGCTCGGGCCACAAGCTCTGCGCGAGCTACGCCAACGAGTTCGCGCCCTTCACGGACCTCGCCGGCTACCTGCGCAACAAGAGCTTCGTTCAGGACGGCGACGTGCTCACGTACGGGCTGGAGAAGGACGGCAAGCTGACGGTCCTGTCGGGTGTCACGACGTTCAAGGGTGGACCGGACGCCACCCCGACGGCGGTCCTCATCTACGAGCTCACCGACGGCGGCCAAAAAGCCTGGGCGGCTCTCAAGGACCGGAAGGGGGTTGTGAGCTCCGTCGCCACGGTGGTCGACACACAGGTTGTCTCCGCCGCGGTTTCGCCGCCGCCGCCCACCGCCACCGTGGCGTCGCCGCCGCCGGCGGGGGATTCGCGTGCCCTGCCGGAGGCTGCCGCAACGTCGCCCTACAGCTGCTCCGACGTGTGCGCCTTCGCCCTTGGCGTGGCCATCGCGATCGCGACGCTCCCCGCCACCATCATGGCCAGCCCGGAGATCGCAGGTGGCGCCGCCCTCGCCTTCGCCGGGTCGCTCTTCGCCGGCGGCGTCGGTCTCGCCTCCGGCCCGACAGGCGATGCGTTGGCCACGTTGCTCCCCCTCGTGCAGGCCGCCTCCATGGTGGACGGCGTCCTGGGAGGGCTGGCGGGGTTGGGTGACGCCAAGGGCGCCGAGTACTTCTGCGAGAACTTCGCTTGCAAGCTGCTCAAGTTCTGCTGCACGTCGAACGGTGCGTGCTACGACTCCGACTCGGTGTGCGAGCACGATTGTCCCGCGGGGCTCGCCCACCCGTTGTCGCATTGCAACGCCTACCTCGACGGCAAGATCATTTCGACCCTCGTCGCCCCCTGACCGGGAGGATCCCGGGAGCCGGGGAGTCGGCGCACGCCTCGTGGCTCCTCAGGTCAGGTCGTGTACTTGACGAGTTGCTCGGCACCCGTCGCGATGGTCTCGGTGTGACCCGCCACGGTCGTGCTCGACGTCCCCGCTGAGGTCTCCACCATGCCGACGTTCTTCACCAGGTAGAGGTCGTACGCGCTCGAGTCGCTGGTCGTGAATCCGGACGCCGAACCCGTCACGTCCAGCACCATGTGGAGCTCCTCGGCGGCGTAGCGGCCCGCAGGCACCGTCACCGGGTGGGCACCCATGGAGGTCACCGTCTCGTCCAGGTGCTCCTTGATCGAAAAGCCCGCGACGGTCGCGGTCCCTGTGGAGGAGAAATGGCAGGGCTTGCACGTGGTCACCTGCGCCACCGTCGGGATGTAGTAGCTCTGCGTGCCGCTAAAGCTGCCCTTGACCTGCGATCCGCCGAATGAGCCCTGCACCTTGATGGAGCCGTTGCTCTCGATCGTGTACTGCGCGCTGACGAACGTTCCCGACGCGATGGCGAACTTCATGTCGACGGCTTCACCGCCGGCGACGCTGTGAGCGCTCAGCACGCTGATCGTGAACGTGGAGCCCGCCGTGGTCCCCGAGGTGTACCTGTACGTCCACGTCGAGCCGACGACCAGTGGGAAGTACGCGTTGTCGCTCGGGTTCTGGGCGAGGACCGCCCCGGTCGCCGCCCCTGCGTCGGCCGACGACAGTGCGCCGGTCCCACTCAGAGCGAGGGCCATCAGCACCGCGCTGGCCGCCACGGAAGGGAGTTTCGAAAGCCGGTACCTCATGTCACCACACCTCCGCGGGCGAGTTGCCGAATGCCTCGGCCCACGCGTCGGTCCGACGCACGTGGACCGGATCCCACATCGCAGCCAGCGTCGCGCCCCGGGAGGAAGCCGGTCATCGGGCGTCCTCCCCATTCTTTACCGCGTGCGCGGCCAGGCACCTCTTTCCCTGCTCCGCCGCAGGGAGAACCGGTCGTCGTGCCCAACCCGCCGGGCGACCCCGAACACACGTTCGACCGCAAACCCGCCAGCCGGTAGGCTGCGCCGGTGGCCGTGCTCGGAGAGAACCGGGGTCCGACGGTGGACGGTGCCCACCTCGGCACCCCGAAGATGCGGTGGCGGCTCGCGTCGGACGAGACGTCGGGCACCCTGTTCCCACCGGACGAGCTGATGGAACGTCACATCGGCGTCGGCGAATACCGATCGATGGAGTTCCTGCACGTGAACGCGAGACACGTGATCAACGAGGTACCGGCTGCGAGCAAGTTGCCGTTCCGCTTCACCATCAACGCGTACCGGGGGTGCAGCCACGCCTGCGTGTACTGCTTTGCACGACCGACCCACGAGTACCTCGGTCTCGACTCCGCGGAGGACTTCGAACGCCGGATCGTCGTGAAGGTGAACGCCGTCGAGCGGCTGGAGGCGGACCTCCGGTCGCCGAAGTGGGAGGGCGACCACATCGCGATGGGCACGAACACGGACCCGTACCAGAAGGCGGAGGCGAAGTACCACTTGACCCGCGGAATCGTCGAGGTGCTCGGGCGCCACGCGAACCCGTTCAGCATCCTCACGAAGTCGACGCTCGTCCTGCGGGATCTGGACGTCCTTGTCCGCGCCGCGGAACAGGCCGACGTCCGCATGGCCTTCTCGATCGGCACGCTCGACAGGGACGTCTGGCGCCTCACTGAGCCCGGGACGCCCCCTCCGGACAAGAGAGTCGACGCGGTGCGAAGGCTGAACGAGGCGGGCATCCCGTGCTCGGTCTTGATCGCTCCCGTGCTGCCCGGCCTCTCCGACCGCGACGACCAACTGACCGAGGTGGCGCAGGCGTGCGTTGCAGCCGGCGCGACGTCGGTCTCGCCGATCGCGCTCCATCTCCGTCCGGGCGTGCGCGAGCACTATCTCGGTTGGCTCGCGTCCCACCGGCCGGAGCTCGTCGCGCTCCACCGTCAGCGGTTCCGCGGGCGCGCCTACCAGGACGAGTCGGAACAGCGGCGGATCCGCGAGATCGTCGACGCCGCGGTCGGGCGTGGTTCCGGCGGGGCATCGCGCGAAAGCGAATCGCGTACGGGGAGCGCCGCGCGCTTCACGACGGGCCACGAGTCGGCCCTTGCCGGCACGCGGCCGCGCGACGGGAGCGCCATGGCGACCGTTCGCGCCCCACGGCAGGACCGCGGCGAGCCGCAAGTGGTCCAGCCGAATCTGTTCTGACCTCCACTCTGCGACGTGTCGAGAGACGCCGCTCCGACCGGCCCCATCCCGGGCCGAGCGTCAGGTCAGCGGCGCATGTCGATCGCGTTGATCCGCTCGGCTCGTATCCTCACCACCACTCGCGTCACGCCTTCGCCGTCGAATGCGCGGAGATTCGCCCCGTACTTGCGGCCGACCCCTTCGGCAAAGCGATAGTCGTCGTCGGGCTCGATCTCCGCATCGCCTCGGATCTCGAGGTAGCGCTGCGGCACGGCGAGGTCGAGGACGAACAACGTGCACTTCGGGTCGTGGAGGAGGTTCTTCGTCTTCTGGCGCGCGGTGCTGAGGGAGAGCGCGACAGGCCGTTCCTCGTCCTCGCCCTTCAGGAACCACACCTCGGAAAGCTGCGGACGCCCGTCGGGGCCGACGGTGGCCAGGGTCGCGACATCGGCGTCGAGCAGGTCGCGATGGGACTCGGGGACGTGAGGCATGGTCCATGGTCTACACCTCCCCGGCCGGTCGGCCGACCGTAAGGGGATGCGGTCGGAGGGAACGTTCCGACGGTCAGCCTCGCCTCGAGGTCGGCGCGAGCTTCCCCGTGCGCGTAGGGTTGCGCGCTTGCGACTGGTGGCGTCGTCAGCCGATGTGGGGTCGCGGTTCAAAAGCCGCCCCGAGAAGGCGAAGGCGCTCGCGGGCCCTCGGGCGGGCGTGCCCGACTCGAGCGGGGCCTGACCCGGGCGGCGGGTGCCGAGTGCGCGCCGCGCAGATGGTCGCCCCCGGGCGGTTCGTCGTCGTCGACGCGCCGGACCCCCGCCCCGGCCCGGGCGAGGTGTTGGTGCGCACCCGCTCCGCCTCCATCTGCGGCAGCGACCTGCACAGAGTCTTCGAGGGGACCTACCGCGGCGACTTTCCGGCGATGGTCGGCTACCCCGGGCACGAAGGGGTGGGAACCGTCGTGGTGTCGGAATCGGCGCACTTCGCGGTCGGCGACGCCGTGCTCACGGTGCCGATGCCGGATCGGGGTGGCTGCTACGCCGAGCTGCAGGTGGTCGGCGAGGATTTCCTCGTGCCGCTCCCGGCGGGCGGCGACCTCGACCGGCTGCTCATGGCCCAGCAACTCGGGACGACGCTCCATGCGTTCCGCCGTTACTGGCCCGACGGTCGACCTGCCGCCGGGCTCAGCGTCGCCATCCTCGGCGCCGGCTCAGCGGGGCTGTTCCTTCTCCAGCTGGCGACGCGCGCGGGCTTCTCGCACACGCTCGTCGGAGACCGCGACGTGAAGCGTCTCCGGGTGGCCGGTGCGCTCGGTGCGGACGTCCTCGTCGACATGACGCGCGAGTCGTTCGCCGAGGCCGTGGCGGCCGCGACCGACGGCGAGGGGGCCGAGCTCGTGATCGAGGCCGCCGGTCCCGACGAGTGCAGGACCGCTTGCGTCGAGGCCGCCCGCTACCACGGACGCATCGGGTTTTTCGGACTTCCCGAGCACCAGGGCCTCGTGCCCTTCCCCTTGGCCGCGGCTTTCCTCAAAGGCGTCACGATCGAGATGACCTGCTTCGCGCAGGTCGAGCCGGGGCTGCGGGCCTTTCGCGACTCGGTCGGGTTGATCGCGGGCGGCGCGATCGACGTCGGTCACCTGCTCGAGCCGCGCTTCCCCCTCGAGAAGTTCCAAGATGCGATGGAAGCGGCGCACGACCATGACGGGGTCAAGGTGTCGATCGACATCGCCCCGCAGGGCTGAGCGACCGAGCCGTCACCCGCCTGTTCACGAGCACCACTCGCTCACCGCGACGGCGTGGGGGCAGCCACCGAGGATGAAGGGTGCATCTCCCATTGTTGCAGTAGAGGTAATCTCAGTGGTCCGCGTCGACGAGATGCGGGCACAGCTCGCGGTCGGTAGAGATCGGGAAGCTTTCCGACACTCCTGCCGGAACAGATCATCATTCTGTGATCAATTTTTTTCCGTCGAGTGGTAGGATTTGTGGATGCCGAGCGCTCACCAACCGTTCGAGCGCGTCGGCGCGCGGGACGGGGCCGACGGCGTCGCGAACCAGTCGATCCAGCGCGCCGCCGCGGTGCTGCGAGCCGTGGCCGACGCGCCGAACGGAATCCGGGTCTCGGAGCTCGCGCGGAAGGTGTCGCTCGCCTATCCGACCGTCACGCGCATCGTCCAGACGCTCGAGCGCGAGCACTTTCTCGCCAGGGCGCCAGGGGCGCGCTCGGTCGTCCTCGGCCCCGATATCGCCCGCCTCGCCAGCCGCTTCGTCCCCCACGGCCAACTCCGTGCACTGGGAACGCGGCACGTCGAAGCGCTGGCTCGTGAACTCGGAGAAGCCGTCGAGCTCTCTGCCGTCGTCGACGGCCAGGCTCCCGACCTCGACCGCGCGATCGTCATCCTCGTCCGCGTAGAGACCGTCCACGTCCTTCGCACCAGTTCGACCAGCGGCCGCATCCCACTGCACGCCACCTCGGTGGGGAAGATCCTGCTGGCGCACCGTACCGACGCTGCGCTCGACCACTTCCTCGAAGCCCCCCTCCGGCTGGTGGCGAGCGGCACGATCACCGATCCCTCGGCGCTGCGCAGCCAGGTCGAGGCGGCACGCCGGAGCGGCGTCGCCGAGGCCGTGAACGAGCTCGAGCACGGAGTGAGCGCCCTCTCCACCGGCATCCACGACGCGGACGGCGCGCTCTTCGGCATCCTCAACGTCGACGGGCCCACCGCTCGCCTGGGCACAGAACGCCGGAAGGCGATCGCGGCGATGATGCTCCGGACGACGGGTGCGATCGAAGCCGAGCTTCGCGGGCGGGACGCGGCCGTCTGAAGCCGTCGAGAGCCGTCCGGAGCCGGAGCTGTCCCCTGCGGGCGGCGACCCGCGACCCGGGACCCGCGACCGGCCGGACGTGACGAGCTGTTGACGACACCCTGTCGACCCCTTGACAGGTCAACGTTCCTTTGCGACGATCATCCACGATTCGAATAATCCATGTTCGTCTAGAGAACATGGCCGGGAGACCGGAAGGGGGGCGGTCCTCGTGAAGCCAAGGACGCATCCGATTCTGAGCGCGCTCTGCGCCGCCTCAATCGCCCTAGCCATCTCGGGCTCGACTCTCGCACCTTCTGCAGCCGCGGCGACGAAGAAGGCGGCGGGAGGCACCGTCACGATCGCGATGGCGGAGGGCCAACCGATCAACTACATCTTCCCGTTCATGAGCAGCGAGTACCTGGGAGGCGTCGCGCCGGACATCTACAACTTCCAGTACCTCATGTACCGGCCCCTCTATTGGTGGGATGGATCGCCCTACGCACTGAACGAGCCGAGATCGCTCGCGCAGGCTCCGACCTTCACGAACCACGACAAGACAGTGGTGATCCAGCTGAAGCGGGGCTGGAAGTTCTCCGACGGAGAGACGATCACCCCGGCGAACGTCGCCTTCTTCATCGGCATGGTCGTGAGCGACTACTCCGACTTCTGGTCGTACATCCCCGGCGACTTCCCCGACAACCTCGCCTCCACGACGTACGACAACGCCAAGGACACGGTGACCTTGCACCTCACGGAGAGCGTGAACCCGACGTGGTTCCTGGAGAACCAGCTCACGATGATCACGCCGTTCCCGAGCGCGTGGGATCTGAGCGGACCGGGAAAGAAGTCGGACTGCCAGTCGGAGACAGCGAGTGTCGAAAAGGCCGACTGCCCCGCGGTCTACAAGTACCTCGCCTCCCAGGCGGGGGACACCGCCACCTATGCGACGAACCCTCTCTGGCAGGTCGTCGACGGGCCCTTCCACCTCACCCAGTACTCGCCCGGCGGTACCTCGGTCACGCTCGAGCCCAACCCGTCCTATTCGGGCAGCCCCAAGCCGCGCATCTCCAAGCTGGTCGAAGAGGTCCCCACGTCGACAGCCGCGGAGTACGGCCTCTTGCAGTCGGGCGCGTTGACCATCGGCTACGTGCCGTTCGCGTCGGCTCCGGTCAAGCCGATCACAGCGAGCCGGGCTCCGAGCAACCCGGTGCCGAGCTACGACCTCCAGGCGGTCTCGCCCACCTGGTCCTACAACGACATGTTCTGGAACTACAACAACCCCAAGATCGGCCCCCTCCTCCACCAGCTCTACTTCCGGCAGGCGATGCAGTCGCTCGTGGACCAGAAGGCGGACGTCGAGACGGCGCTGAGGGGCTACGGGCACGTCGACTTCGGGCCGAACCCGCCGCAGCCGGGCAACGCGTTCGAGACGTCCTACGAAAAGAGCGACCCGTACCCCTACAGCCCGACGAACGCCCGCAAGTACCTCACCGGCAACGGCTGGAAGATCCCGTCGAGCGGACCGGCGTACTGCGTGCGCCCGGGCACCGTGAAGGGCGACTGCGGTAGCGGCATCACCCGCGACGAGAAGATCCCGGCCATCACGCTGCAGTACTCCTCGGGCGACGAAGCCTTCACCCTCGAGGTGAGCAACCTCCAGTCGGCGGCCGCGGGGGTGGGCATCGACATCACGCCCGTCGCCACGGCGAGCGCGGAGCTCGCCTCGGAGTTTCCCGGCTGCACGCCGACCCAGAGCGAGTGCAAGTGGCAGATGATGTACATCGGCACACCCGAGGTCGACTCCGAGGTGCCCTATCCGGCTTCCACAGTCGTCTTCGACAAAGGGGCCACGTTCAACGTCAGCAACTACGCGAACCCGTACGTGACATCGCTCTTCCATCAGGTGATCACCGTGCCGGGGAACAACGCGCTCGACACGCTGGACAACTACCTGACGAAGTCGGCGGCGCTCCTGTGGATGCCCGTGTCCGACGACTTCCTCTACGAGGTGAGCCCTCACCTGAAGGGGTTCACGGAGAGCCCGGTCTTTGCCTACCAGCCCGAGACATGGTATTTCACGAAGTGACGAGCGAACGTACGGAAGGATCCGTCGCCGTCAGCGAGAGACGGGCGAACGAGCTCATGGATTCGGTGCGCGCGGAACTGCGGCGGACCCGCCCCCTGACCGCCGCCGCGCACGACCGGACGGTCACGCGTCGCGCGATCGGCGGTACCCGCTCCCGCTTCTGGCCGGTGCCGATCTACGTGGAGCGCGCGCAGGGTGCGTACCTCTACGACATCGACGGGTTCCGCTACATCGACTGCAACATGGGGCACGGCCCGCTCATCCTCGGGCACCGCCCTCCGGCCGTCGTCGAGGCACTCGCCGGCCAGATCCGCGAGGGAACCCACTACGGGCCCCCGTCATCGAAGGAGTGCGCGCTCGCGGAGCTCATCGTCGGGGGCGTCCCCGGCGCCGAGATGCTCGCGTTCACGAACAGCGGGGGCGAATCGACGATGGCCGCGGTCCGGCTGGCGAGGGCCGCCACGGGCCGGGACGGCGTCGCGAAGTGCGAAGGAGGGCTGCACGGCAACTACGAGCCGCTCCTCTTCAACGTCTTTACGATCGCGGGCGGAGCCGACCGTCCCGAGCTCGTCGCCGACTGCGCCGGTCTGCCCGTGGGAGTGGCGGACGACATCGTGATGCTGCCCTTCAACGACGACCGGGCCTTCGACCTCGTCCGCGAGCGCGGGAGCGAGCTCGCGTGCGTGATCGTCGAGCCCCTTCAGGGCAGCGCGGGAACCTTCCCGGCGAGCAGCAGCTTTCTGGCGGGCCTGCGGGCGGCATGCGACGAAGTCGGTGCGCTGCTCGTGTTCGACGAGGTGATCTCGGGGTTCCGTCTGGCTCCCGGTTCGGCGGCGCTGAACCTCGAGGTGAGACCGGACCTCGTGACGATGGGCAAGGCCATCGGCGGCGGGATGCCGGTCGGCGCGGTGATCGGCAGCCGGGAGCACGTGATGCTGACCGACAGCCCTCCCGGCGGGGGGTTCTGCGAACAGGTCTTCGTGGGAGGCACGTTCTCCGGCAACCCGATGACGGCCGCCGCGGGCCATGCACAGCTCTCCCAGCTCGTCGAGAACCCACGGCTCTACGACCAACTGTCCGCGATGGGCGAACGCATGCGCCGCGGGCTGCGGCGCGTGCTCTCGGAGCTCGGCATTCCCGGTTTCGTGACCGGCGTGGGGTCGATCTGGGGGGGGCCCTACTTCATGGACCGGGAGCCCACTTCGATGCGCGACCTTCTCGACAGCAACCAGGCTGCGGGCACGCTGGTCAGCGCCTGCCTGCTCGAGCTCGGCGTGCTCATGACGGGGCCGCCGCACCTGAATTTCCTCAGCACGGCGCACACCGACGAGGACGTGGACCAGGTCGTCGACGCGCATCGCGAGGTGATGAAGCGCCTGCAGTCCGAGGGGTGCCTCCCGTAGGGCGAACAGAGCCGACCGTCGGAGGACACGATGAGAGTTGGGGTGATGGCACGGTGAGCGCACCTGCAGGAATGGCGGTGCAACAGCGCGGTGAGGACCTGCTCGAGGCCGCGCGCAAAGAGCTCCGGGACTCCCGTCCGCTCGGCGCGGCGCATCACGAGCGGGCGTCACGCGTCCTGCCCCGCGGGACGACGAGGGCGCGGTTCTGGGAGCCCATGCCGATCTACGTGAAAAAGGCGCAGGGCGCGTACCTGACCGACGTCGACGGCCGCGACTACTGCGACTTCAACCTCGGTCAAGGGGCGCTCGTCCTCGGCCACGCCCACCCGGCGGTGGTCGCCGCGCTCGAGGCCCAGCTCGAGAGGGGCACGCACTTCGGCCCACCGACCCACAACCGGATCCAGCTCGCCGAGCTCATCGTGGAATCGGTGCCGGGGGCCGATCGCGTCGCGTTCGTCAACAGCGGGACCGAGGCGACCATGGGCGCGTTGCGCATCGCCCGAAAGGCCACCGGGCGGTCGAAGGTGGGCAAGGTCGAGGGAGGCTGGCACGGCGCCAACGAGTTCGTCCTTCACAGCTTCACGACCCTCTCCGGGGATGCCGCACGACCTGACGCCAACCTCGACAGTCTCGGGGTCTCCTCCGTCGCGACGAAGAACGTGATCGTGCTCCCGTTCAACGACGAGCGCGCCTTCGACCGCATCCGTGAGGCTCGGGACGAGCTCGCGTGCGTGATCGTCGAGCCGGTGCTCGGAGGCGGCGGGTGCCTGCCGGCGGAACCGTCCTTCCTCGAGGGCCTGCGTGCAGTCTGCAGCGAGATCGGTGCCGTCCTCATCCTCGACGAGGTGATCACCGGATACCGTCTCGGGCCGCGGGGTGCCGCGGGTCGCTACGGCGTCACGGGAGACCTCACGACGCTCGGCAAGGCCGCAGGCGGTGGGCTGCCGATCGGAGTGATCTGCGGCCGGGGCGACCTCATGGACGAGACGATGTGGCCGGCCTCCGGTGCTCCCGGTGACGCCGTCTTCGCCGGTGGGACGTTCTCGGGCAACCCGATGACGATGGCTGCCGGCGTCGCGACGGTGGGCGAGCTCGTCCACCACGCCGAGCACTACCGGCACCTCGAAGAGCTGGGAGAGGGGTTGCGCGTCGGGCTCCGGCGCGCGCTCTGCGAGGTCGGGGCTCCCGCGTTCGTGACGGGAGTGGGTTCGATGGTCGGCGTCCACTTCTGCGGGACGATGCCGTCGAACGAGCGTGACCTCGTCACGACCGATCACGTCGCGGCACAGCTCTTGCGCGTCTACCTCGAGCTCGACGGGTTCATCTCGCGTGGCTTGAGCTTCCTCAGCACGGCGCACACCGGCGAAGACGTGCATCGCCTCGTCGCCGCGTACGAACGCGCGCTGCGTCGGCTCCAGACCGAAGGGGCCCTCGGGGCCTGACCGCCCGACCCGCGGTGCAACCGGACGAGCGGTACCGTCAGCGCAGCCTCTGGCTCGACGGCGTGCCGTCGCACCTCTCTCCCCGTCCGCACCTCCCCGGTGACGCAAGCTGCGACGTGGCGATCGTCGGCGCGGGCTTCACGGGCCTATGGACCGCCTATTACCTGAAGACCGTCGCGCCCGAGCTCGATGTGGCGATCGTGGAACGTGAGATCGCCGGCTTCGGGGCCTCGGGGCGCAACGGCGGCACCGTCGGCGGGGGCCTCTCGGGGAACCCCCGCGTCTACGCACGACACCACGACGCCGGGTTGGTGCGAAAGGCGGAGCGCCTGACCTATCAGGCTGTGGACGACATTGCCCAGGTGGTCGAGAAGGAGGGCATCGACTGCGGTTGGAAGAAAGGGGGTTGGTTACGCGTCGCCGTGACGCCTGCGCAGCGCGAGAGGATCGACGGGTTCATCGAAGAGAAGCGGCGTTGGGGCGCGGAGCCGGAGGACTGGCGCCTGCTGGAGCGCGACGAGGTCGAGCGGCACGTCCGGATGCCGGGTGCGCTGGCAGGCCTGTTCACGCCGCACGCGGCACGGGTCGATCCGGGTCGGTTCGTGCGCGGGCTCGCGGATGCCGTCGAGCGCCTCGGGGTCGCCGTCTACGAGAAGACCGCGGCCGTGCGGATCGAACCGGGCAGGGTGGTGACCCCGCACGGAATCGTGAGGGCACGACACGTCGTCCGGGCTACGGAAGCCTTCACGGTTCAGCTGCCCGGTGAGCGGCGGCGGTTCCTGCCGCTGTACTCGCTCATGATCGCGACCGAACCGCTCAGCCCGGAGGTCTGGAGCTCCATCGGCTTGGAGGACCGCGAGACGATCGCAGACCTCGGCCACCTCTTCTTCTACGGCCAGCGGACCACCGACGACCGGCTCGCTCTCGGCGGGCGGGCCGCTCCCTACCGTTTCGGCGCGCCGCTGGACGAACGCTACGAGCGGCAGCCAGAGGTGGCGCAGCGGCTCACGCGGGCCATCGCCGAACGCTTCCCTGCCGCGGCCGGGGCGAAGATCACCCATCACTGGGGCGGTGCCATCGCGGTCCCGCGCGACTGGTGCATGAGCGCCCGCTACGACCCTTCCACCGGGATGGGCTGGGCGGGCGGCTACTCGGGTGGCGGCGTGCTCAGTGCCCACCTCGCCGGCCGGGTGATGGCCGATCTGGTCCTCCGGCGCACGACCGACCTCACCGGGCTGCCCTGGGTGGGCCACCGGACGCGCCTTTGGGAGCACGAGCCCCTCCGACTGATCGCGTGCCGCTCCATCGTGGCCGTCCAACGCAGTGCCGACGAGGTCGAGCGGCACTCGGCTCGGACCGCTCGCCGCGTTGCGGTTATCCGGCCGTTCATCAGGGGGCACGGCTGAAGGGGCCGGGTCTGGCCGGCAATTCGCGCGGGAGACCCGGGCGAAGGGCCGACGACGATGCTCAGCGTCGCTGGAGGCGGGTTTCGAACGCGTCGCGCAGTCCGTCACCGATGAAGTTGCACGCCATGATCGTGAGGACGATGAGGACGCCGGCGGGGTAGATCATCCACCAGTAGCCGTCGTAGATGTACTGGAGCCCGGTGGCCAGCATCCCTCCCCAGCTCGCAGCGGGCGGAGGGATGCCGAGCCCGAGGAAGCTGAGCGAGGCGACGAGCAGGATGGCTGTGGCGACCTGGAAGGTCGCCGAGACGACGATCACCCCGATCGAGTTCGGCAGGATGTGGCGGAACAGGACCCATCGCCCCCGCGAGCCGGCGGCCCTGGAGGCCTCGACGTAATCGAGCCGGACGATCCGAAGGGCTTCACCTCTCACGAG
>JASHUY010000186.1 GCA_030039755.1 Acidimicrobiales bacterium | reverse complement strand
CTCCACCACGTCGCCTACCGCGTCGCGGACTGTGCCGAGGCGCTCGACGCGGTGAAGCGCGCCGGCAACAGGGTGGTCGACGAGACGCCGAGGCCGGGATCGCGGGGAACGACGATCGCCTTCGTCCACCCGAAGTCCTCGTTCGGCACCCTCGTGGAGCTGGTCCAGGAGGGTCCTGCGCCCCGGAGGAACTAGCCTCGGGCGCGATGGAGCGCACCATGGCGGAACGCCTCGGGGACCTGGCGGCGCGGAGGGAGGAGGCGCTCCACGCAGGTAGCCCCGAGGCCGTGGAGCGCCAGCACGCCAAGGGCAAGATGACGGCGCGCGAGAGGATCGACTACCTGCTCGACGAGGGGTCGTTCGAGGAGCTCGGCATGCTCGCCCGGCACCGCGCGCACGGCACGGGGCTCGACGGGAACCGCCCCTACACCGACGGGGTGGTCACCGGCTTCGGCACCGTCGACGGGCGGCGGGTGTGCGTCTTCTCGCAGGACTTCACGGTCTTCGGCGGTGCGCTCGGAGAGGTGTTCGCCGAGAAGATCCACGCGGTGATGGACCTTGCGGCGTCGACGGGCGTGCCCATGATCGGGCTGAACGACGGCGCGGGGGCGAGGATCCAAGAGGGCGTCGTCTCCCTCCACTCCTACGGGGGGATCTTCTACCGCAACGTGGCCTCTTCGGGGGTCATCCCCCAGATCAGCGTGATCCTCGGGCCGTGCGCCGGCGGCGCGGTCTACTCGCCGGCGATCACCGATTTCATCTTCATGGTGCAGGGAACCTCCCACATGTTCATCACGGGGCCCGACGTCGTGAAGACGGTGACCGGGGAGGACGTCACGCTCGAGGAGCTCGGCGGCGCGATGAGCCACGCGACGAAGTCGGGCGTCGCGACCTTCGTCGCCGCCGACGAGAAGTCGTGCCTCGACGACGTGCGCTACCTGCTGTCCTTCCTCCCGTCGAACAACCTCGAGCAGCCGCCCGAGGCAACCTCCGGCGACGACCCGGAGCGCGCGACCCCTGAGCTGGTCGACCTCATGCCGGCGTCGCCGAACCAGCCCTACGACATGAAGAGGGTCGTCACCGCCGTCGTCGACGACGGCGAGTACCTCGAGGTCCACTCGCACTGGGCAATGTCGATCACCTGTGGGTTCGCGCGGATCGGTGGACGGGTGGTCGGCATCGTGGGCAACCAGCCCGCGATGCTCGCGGGAGTCCTCGACATCGACTCGTCGGAGAAGGCCGCCCGCTTCGTCCGCACGTGCGACGCGTTCAACATCCCGCTCGTCACGTTCGTGGACGTGCCGGGGTTCATGCCGGGGACGGACCAGGAGCACGGCGGGATCATCCGCCACGGGGCGAAGCTGCTCTACGCGTACTGCGAGGCGACGGTGCCGCGCATCCAGGTCATCACCCGCAAGGCCTACGGCGGTGCGTACGTCGTGATGAACTCCAAGTCGATCGGTGCGGACCTCGCCTTCGCGTGGCCGTCCGCGGAGCTCGCGGTGATGGGGCCCCAGGGTGCGGTCGAGATCCTCTACCGGCGCGAGCTCGCCGCGGCGGCCGACCCGGTTGCGAGGCGGGCCCAGCTCGTCGACGAGTACACCGAGCGTTACGCGAACCCGTACGTCGCGGCGGAACGCGGGTACGTCGACGACGTGATCTCGCCCGCCGACACCCGCAGGGTGCTCGCGCGGAGCCTCGCCATGCTCGCCTCGAAGCGTTCGGATCTCGCGCAGCGCAAGCACGGCAACGTCCCGCTTTGACCGGGACCGCCGGCACCGACGACCGTGCGCCCGCCGCCGACTTCGGACTTCGGCCACGTCCCACCGTCGACCCCGCCCTCGCCGCGCTGATCGCGCAAGCCGCGCTCGAGCTGTGGCCCCGGCCGCGGGCAGCCGACCCGGAGGCGCAAGCCGCGCGGGAAGCCCGGACGGCGCGCGCGTGGCGGTTCAGCGGGAGGTGGTGGACCCGCCCGATCGCACGGCACCGCGACCGCCCCTGGGTCCGCTGACGCCGCGCCGCGCATGAGCCCGAGCCGGCCTCCGCATCGGGAGCCCGCACCCGCGGGCGGCTACGTCGTGATCACCGATCATCCCTGGCCCGGGACCGACATCGAAGCGGCGATCTGCGCCGCCGCCGGCTTCGAGCTCGTCGACGCGTCCCCCGGCGACGATCCCGCCGCCGTCCGTGCGCTCGCCGCCGGCGCGGTCGGGATCCTCACCAATTGGGCGCCGATCACCGCGGCGCTCATCGCGGCGTGCCCGGAGCTCCGCGTCGTCACGCGCCTCGGCGTCGGTCTCGACAACATCGACCTCGCGGCAGCCGCGGCCCGAGGCGTCGTCGTGACGCGCGTCCCTGACTACTGCGTCGAGGAGGTCTCCGACCATGCGGTCGCGATGGTGCTCGCGTGGGCTCGGGGCATCACCTTCTTCGACAGGCAGGTCCGCTCGGGCCGGTTCGACCCCGGGGCGCGCGCCCTGCGACGGGTACGCGACCTCGTGGTCGGGATCTGGGGGGCCGGCCGCAACGGCAGGGCGACGGCGGGCAAGCTCGCGGCGTTCGGCTGCACCGTGCTCGTCGACGACCGCCACCCTGAGGCCGCGGGTCCCCACCAGGCGGTGCCCGTCGACGAGCTCCTGGCGCGGAGCGACGTCGTGAGCGTCCACCTCCCGCTCACCGAGGAGACGCGGGGCATCGTGGACGCGCGGGCCCTCGCGCGGATGCGGCCGGGCTCGCTCCTCGTCAACACCGGCCGCGGACGGCTTGTGGACGTCGACGCGCTGGTTGCCGCGCTCGACGCAGGGCGCCCGGGCGCGGCGGCACTCGACGTGCTGCCCGAGGAGCCGTACGTCCCGCCGTCCCTGGCGGCCCGCGACGACGTGCTCGTCACCCCGCACGTCGCGTTCGCCTCGATCGAGTCGGTGGCCGAGGTCCGGCGACGCGCGACCGAGGACCTCGTCCGGGTGCTCCGGGGACAGTCGCCGCTCGACCCCTGGCCCTGAACGCCCTACGGTCGGCGCTCTGCGCCACCCGTCGGTGCTCCGCACCCTTTCGCGCGGGCGCCCTTTCGAGCTTGGGGGGGAGTGTGTGGAATGGTGTGGGCCGTGGTGGCACGACGATGAGCCCGGGTGTGCTCGCGCTCGTCGGCGGCGACGAGTGGACGCCGGGCTGCGACTTCGACGCAGAGCTCCTCGCAGCCTCCGGGTCGGGCCGCGTGGTGGTGCTTCCCACGGCGGCCGCGTTCGAGCGTCCCGAGCGCCGGGTGCTCGCGGCGGCCGAGTGGTTCGCCGGGCTGGGCGCCGAGGTGGAGGGGCTCATGGTCACGAGCCGATCGGACGCGCAGGACGACGGCGCGGCGGCGATCGTCGGTGCCGCCCGCTTCGTGTACCTGAGCGGCGGTTCCCCGCTCCACCTTCGTTCCGTCTTGAAGGACTCGAAGGTCTTCGCCGCTCTTCGGTCGGCGTGGGAGGGAGGGGCGGTCGTGGCCGGTGCCGGCGCGGGCGCCCTCGTGCTGTCCGACCCGATGGTCGACCCGCGCGGAGGTGCGCTCACCGTCGGGCTGGGGCTCGTGGACGGCCTCGCCGTGGTGCCGCTCGTCGGGGACCTCCAGGACGACGCCCACGGCGAGAAGCTTCACCGCTCGGTGCTGCTCGCACCTGCAGGCGTCCCGGTCGTCGGGATCCCAGGGCGCACCGCGGTGCTCCGCGACCCCGACGGACGTTGGCGTAGCGCGGGGCTGGCGGAACCGCTCGTCTTCGTCGACGGGCACGTCTGCGCCGCGGGCCTCGGCGCGCTCGGCGACAGCTGAAGACCCGGGCCTCGCGCTCAGGCGGCGGCGGCTACGAGCGCCGCGAGCTCCACCGCCCCGGGGCCGTCGATCGGGAGGTGCGTCTGTGTCGTGTAGAGCCAGCCCGGATGCTCCACCGCCAGGGCATACCAGTTGACGAGGACGGCCCGCGGGTAGCGCGCGACCCCCTGCGCGAGCACCGTGTTGTTCGATGTCTGCCATGTGCGGTCGACACGGTTGTTCACGAACACCACTCGCGACGCTCCCGACAGCACGGACATCATGGAGTCGAACTGCTCCGGCGTGACCGGGCCGTTCGTGCCGAGCCCGACGATCACCACCGCACCGAGCGCGTCCCGCAACTCGAGACCTCGGAGGATCGCCTCGCCTGTTGTCCACCAGCGGCTCACCTTCGCTGTGACGTGGACGCCCGGGACGTCCGCCTCGAGCGCCCCCTCGTAGTCGATCATCACCGAGTCCCCGACGGCCGTGACCTGATCGGCGACGAAGCCGTGGCCCGGGGCCGGGAGCGGAGGTTCCGTGATGGGGCCGTGCCCGCCGGTGGCGGCCGGGCGGGGCGTCGGTGCCGTCGTCGTGGTCGCGGTCCTCGTGGTCGAAGGAGCCGTGGTGGTCGTCGAGGTGGTCCTCGTCCAGGTGGTCGTCGTCGAGGTGGTCGGAGGAGGGGTGGTGGTGGTCGAGACGGTCGGAGGAGCGGTGGTCGTCGTCGAGGCGGTCGGAGGCCTCGTCGTCGTGGTCACCGCGTGGTTGCCCGTCCCGTGCGCGCGCTCCTTTGCAACGGGCGTGCCCACGCCGCACGCCGCCGCCCCGAGCGCCAGTGCGGCGAGTGCCAGGGCCGGTGCGCCCGCCCGACGCTTCACGGGGCGCCCCGGCCCCCCGGCTTTGCCGGTTCTCCCGGACGCCCACCGCACGGGGCCACTGTGCCGCGATCCCGCCGGACCCCGCGCCGTGAGAACCGCAAGCAGCGGCCGCTCGCCCGCTACTCGTGCTCGGTGACCGTGACGGACTCGATGACCACTCGTTCCTTCGGCGTCCCCGACGGGGAGCCGGTCGCGTCGATCGCTTCGACGACCTCCCCGCCCCGCACCACCGATCCGAAGAGCGAGTACTGGGGCGGGAGCCTGACGCCGTCCGGGCCGCTGATGATGAAGAACTGGCTGCCGTTCGTGTCGGGCCCGGAGTTCGCCATCGCGAGCGATCCGATCTGGTAACGGCCCGGCTTGGGCAGTTCGTCCGCGAAGCGGTAGCCCGGCCCCCCTCGTCCGGTGCCCTCGGGGTCGCCACCCTGGATCACGAAGCCCGGGATGACCCTGTGGAACACGATGCCGTCGAAGTAGTGCCAGCGGGCGAGGAACACGAAATTGTTCACCGTGAGCGGCGCGCCGAGCGCGTCCAGCTCGGCGACGATCGTGCCCTTCGACGTCTCGATCGTCGCCGTGTACCGCCGCTCCGGGTCGATGACCATCGCAGGCGGCTCGCCGAAGCGCTGGCGCTTCGGGCTCGATCCGTCGGGGGCGGGGATGTCGGTCACGGCGTCGCCTCAGCTCTCGTGGATGGTGACCGAAAGGATGCGTTGGGTCACCTTCGGCTTTCCTGTGGATGTGCTGCCGCCCTCGGAGTTGATCTTCTCGACGACTGTCAACCCCGAGGTCACGGTCCCGAAGAGGGTGTACTTGTACCCGCTCTTCAGGTCGCCGTCCAAGGTGGTGGCGCCACCGGGCACGACGATGAAGAACTGGCTCCCGTCGTCGGAGTTTGTGACGCCCGAGTGGGCCATGGCGACGTCACCGGTCGCGTAGGCGCTGGGGACGTTCTCATTGGCGAACTCGTAGCCGGGGCCACCCTTGCCCGTCCCGGTCGGGTCGCCGGTCTGGTCCATGAAGCCCGTGATCACGCGGTGGAAGATCACGCAGTTGTAGAAGTCCTGCTCCGCGAGGAAGACGAAATTGTTCACCGTGTGCGGGGCCGTCTTGGCGTCGAGCGCGATCGTGAAGGAGCCCGCCGTCGTGTTCACTGCCGCGGTGTAGGTCTTCGAGGTGTCGATCGTCAAGGCCGGAGGCGAGGACCACTGCTTCGTGTTGACCCGTGCCTTCGGTGTGGCCGGGCACTTGGCCGCGACGGCGACCTTGTTGGCAGCGGCCTGGAGCGACGCGTCCTGGCTCGCGGAGGCGGTCGTGGTCGTCGTGGTGGGGGCGGCCGTCGTGGTCGTGGTGGTCCCGGTGGCGGACTTCTTCTTCGGAGGGCTGCTCGAGAACACGCCGGTCGTGAGGAGCACCAGGACGATCACCACGGCGGCGCCTGCGGCGAAGAACCCGCCGGTGCGCAGCCGCCGGCGGTTCTTGACACGACGCACCTGCGCCGCCCTCTTCTTCCGGCGCGCAGCCTTCTGCCTGGCTCGTTTCTCCGTAGGCACGGGCGGACACGTTATCTGGGCCGCGGCTGCTCCGGATAGCGTCTTCGTATGGCGCTGGTCGTCCAGAAGTTCGGCGGGACCTCCGTCGGCGACGCCGACCGCATCCGCGCGGTCGCGGATCACATCGCCCGCACGCGACGGAGCGGCTGCGACGTGGTGGTGGTGGTGAGCGCGATGGGGAGGACCACCGACGACCTGATCCGCCTGGCGGACGAGGTGAGCTCGGTACAACCTCCCCGCGAGTACGACATGCTCGTCAGCTCCGGCGAGCGCGTCTCCACCGCGCTCTTGTGCATGGCGCTCGCGGAGCTGGGCGTGGCCGCGTCGTCGTTCACCGGGAGCCAGGCAGGCATCGTCACCGACACGGACCACATGAAGGCGAAGATCGTCGACATCCGCGCCGGGCGGATCACCGAAGCGTTGGAAGCCGGAAAGGTGCCGGTCGTGGCCGGCTTCCAGGGCGTCTCGACGGAACGGGACGTGACGACGCTCGGGCGGGGCGCCTCGGACCTGACCGCAGTGGCGCTCGCGGCGGTGCTCGGAGCGGAGGTCTGCGAGATCTACACGGACGTGACCGGGGTATTCAGCTCCGACCCGAGGATCGTGCCGGACGCGCACAAGCTCCTTCGCGTCAGCTTCGAGGAGATGCTCGAGATCGCAGCGGCGGGGGGCAGGGTGCTGCAGCTCCGGTCCGGCGAGTTCGCACGGAACCACCATGTGCCGCTGCACGTGCGCAGCAGCTTCACCTGGGAGCCCGGCACCTGGATCGTGGAGGAGGATGACTCGATGGAGCAGGCCGTCGTCACCGCCGTCGTTCACGACGTCTCGCAAGCCAAGATCACCGTGGCGCGCGTCCCGGACAAGCCGGGGATCGCGGCGCGCCTGTTCCGCGCGCTGGCCGACCGATCGGTCAACGTGGACGACATCGTGCAGAACGCGTCCGTCGACGGCACGACGGACATCTCGTTCACCGTCCCCCGCACCGACCTCGCGACCGCCGTCGAGGGCGTCTCGGGCCATCTCGCCGACCTGGGGGCGACCGGGGTCACGTCAGACGTGGCGATCGCGAAGGTCTCGGTCATCGGCGCGGGGATGAAGTCGCACCCCGGCGTGACCGCCACGATGTTCGAGACGCTGGCGGAGGAGGGGATCAACATCGACTTGATCTCGACGTCGACGATCCGGATCTCCTGCATCGTGCGCGAGGAGGACGTGGAGCGTGCCGTGCGCGCGCTGCACCGCGCGTTCGACCTCGCCTGAGCAGGTGCTCGTGAACATCCGGCCCACCGTGGGCTCCGCCCCGTCCAGGTAGGCTCGGGGGGCATGGCGAGGGTCGGGGTGTTCGGCGCGACCGGGCAGGTCGGCCAGGTGATGCGGTCGGTCCTCCTCGAGCGCGCGTTCCCCGTCGACGACATCCGCTTCTTCGGGTCGTCCCGTTCCGCGGGAACCACCCTCGAGTGGCGGGGCAGGACCGTCGTGGTCGAGGACGCGGCGGCGGCGGACCTCTCGGGGCTCGACGTCGCGCTGTGCTCGACGGGCGCCACCGCGTCGCGCGAGCTCGCGCCGCGCATCGTCTCGGCCGGGGCGGTCGTCGTCGACAACACGTCGGCGTGGCGCATGGACCCCGAGGTTCCCCTCGTCGTGTCCGAGGTGAACCCCGGCGAGCTCTCGTCGATACCCAAGGGGATCGTCGCGAACCCGAACTGCACGACGATGGTGGCGATGCCGGTCCTCAAGCCTCTCCACGACGCGGCGGGGCTCCGGCGGCTCGTGGTCGCGAGCTACCAGGCGGTGTCGGGGGCGGGGCGCGCGGGGGTGTCGGAGCTCGCCGACCAGCTCGCGAAGACCGTGGACCGCGCGGCGGACCTCACCTTCGACGGTGGCGCGGTCGACTTCCCCGGACCGGTGAAATTCGCGGCCCCTGTCGCGCACAACGTCGTCCCGCTCGCCGGCAGGATCGTGGACGACGGCTCGCTCGAGACCGACGAGGAGCAGAAGTACCGAAACGAGAGCCGGAAGATCCTCGGCATTCCCGGCCTCCCGGTGGTCTGCACGTGCGTCCGGGTGCCGGTCTTCACCGGCCACTCGGCGGCGATCGTGGCGGAGTTCGACAGAGAGCTGTCCCCCGAGGAGGCGACGGGGATTCTCGCCGCCGCACCTGGTGTCGTCCTCACGGAGCTCCCCACCCCACTGCTGGCTGCCGGGCGGGACCCTTCGTACGTCGGCCGGATCCGCCGCGCCGACGGTGGAGGCCTCGCGCTCTTCGTCGCAGGCGACAACCTCCGGAAGGGCGCCGCGTTGAACGCGGTGCAGATCGCGGAACTGCTCGTCGCCACGCGCTGAGCCCCGGCGACGCGCGGCGGGCGGAGCGCGCGGCCGACGGAGTGCGCGGCCGACGGAGCGGTCAGTCCGCCCCGGGCCCCCCGGGGTCCGGTCCGCCGATCGAGAGCGCGGCCATACGACGCGCGAGGTTGACCGCGTGGTCACCGAAGCGCTCGTAGAACCGGGCGACCATCGCGAGCTCGATCGCGACGGGGACCGGCATCGTGCCGGTCGCCAGCTCTGCGGTGAGCCCGACGTGCAGCTCGTCCAGCTCGTCGTCGAGTGCGTCGACCATGCTGGCGGTCTGGACCGAGCGGTCGGAGAACACGTCGGCGGTGCTCGACCAGATGGCGGCCGCGACCTCCCCCATGCGCTCCACGAGGCCCCGGCTCCGCGGGGACATCTCCGCGCCGAGGCCGCGCGCCGCCCTGCGCGCGATGTGCTCCGCAAGGTCGCCGTTCCGGTCGAGGTCCGGGAGCATCCGCAGGACGGTCACGAGCTCGGTCCGTTCGGCTTCGGTCGCGGGTCCCGACACGAGCTGGCGTTGGGTGATCCCGGCCATGGCGGCGATCCGCTCGTCCACGAGGTCGTCGCGCGCCATGAGCTGCTTGGCCGCTTCGCGGTCGCACGCCAGCAACGCGTGGGTCGCGCCGGCGATGGCTTCGCCCACGAGCGCCACCACCTGGACGAACATGCGGTCGATCTCGGCGAGTGCTTCGGCGCCCGTGGGCAGGGGAGCTTCGTCGTCGATGACGACGCCGCCGTCGACCGGGCCGTCACCGTCGCCGTCTCCGACTTCGGGAGGAACCTGGCGCCGCTCGAGCCGCGTGCGCGTGCTCTGGTTGGTCAGGCTGGACAGCAAGCCCATCCGGCCACGCTACCCCCGCCACCGCCCGTCGCCGGCGTCGTGACGACCCCTCGGTACTGTGACCCGGGTGGCGATCACCATCGGGACGTACCCGTACGGCGACAGCGCTTTCGAAGCCCTCGCGCACGCGGTGCGACGGGTGAAGGAGGTCGACCCGTTGTCGCCGTGCACGATCGTGGTCGAGGGCGGCCGCCTGGGCCTTTCGGTGCGACGCCGTCTTGCCGCCGTGCCCCCGGGCGTCGTGCAGGTGCGCTGCTCGACGTGGACGCAGCTCGCGGCCGAGCTCGCGCAGCCTTGGCTTTCGGCGGGCGCAAAGACGGTTCCATCGGCCGCGGTCGAGCTCGAAGCCGTGCGGACCGCCCTCTTGGCGGAGACGCCGCCCCGTCTTGCCGGAGCCCTGGACCAGCCGGCGACGCTCCGGGCGCTCGCGCGCACCATCCGCGAGCTCGCGCCGGTGCCGGACGCCGTGCTCCACGCGCTCGCGGCGCAGAGCCCCCGGGCCGCCGACGTCGTCGGCGTGGCGCGGCGGGTGCGCGCGGCACTTTCGGGCTGCATCACCGTGGCCGAGCTGTTCGGAGCGGCGGCCGCCGAAGTCCGGCGCGCCCCGGGCCAGGTGGCGGAGGTGTGCGGCGCGGTCACCGTCTACCTCCCGCGTCGGAGCGGGGAAATCGAGCTCGGGCTCATGGGCGCGCTCGGCGCGTGCACGGACGTGGAGGTCATCGCGGGCACGACGGGGGACGCCGTGGCCGATGCCGGGGTCCGGCAGCTCGTCGCGCGCCTGTCGAAGCCTTCCGGTCGGGGCACGGCTCGCGCCGACCGCCCGGCGGAGACTGCGCAGGTCCACGTCACCGCACCGACCTGTGTGCGGTCCGCACCGAGCGCGGACGCGGAGGTGCTGATCGCCCTCCGCCACCTGATGGGCCGGAACGCCGAGGGCGTGCCGCTCGAGCGCATGGCGCTGCTGCACAGCGGCGCGTCGCCGTACCGCCAGCTCGTCCATGACGCCGTGGTCGACGCAGGCATCCCCGCGTACGGCGGCAGCGCACGCCCGCTGTCGTCGACGGTCGCGGGACGTGCCCTCGTGGGCGCGCTCGCGTTGGCCGACCACGATTGGCGCCGCGACGACGTGGTCGCGTGGCTCGCCTCGGCACCGCTTCTCCACGACGGGCGCCCGGTCCCCGCTGCGGAGTGGGACGCACTGTCGGTCGAAGCGGGCGTCGTCGGAGGCCTGCGCCAGTGGCGGGAGCGACTTGTCGCCTGCGCCGCCGCCTCGCGGGACGCCGCCGGAGCCCGCGGCAGGGGCGGCGACGGCGACGCCGGAAACGGAGAAGGCGACGAGGATTCCAGGTCCTCCCGGCGGGCACGGCGTCTCGAGCTCGACGCACGACGCTGTGACGAGCTCCGCATGTTTCTCGACTCGATGGCCGAGCGGCTGGGACACGTGCCCACGAGCTGGGAGGGATGGAGCGACTGGGCCGGAAGGCTGCTCGCCGACCTGCTCGGCACGCCGGCGCGCCGGGCAGGGTGGCCCACGGACGAGATCGTCGCCCTCGACGCGGTCACCGCGGCCCTCGGCAGGATCGGGGCACTCGACCGGCTTGGTGGCAGACCGCCGAACGTGATGGATTTCCGCACGGCCCTCGCAGCCGAGCTCGACGCGCCGGCTCCCGAGACCGCCCGCGTCGGTCACGGGCTTCTCATCGGGCAGTTGGAGGAGGCGATCGGGCTCGACCTCGACGTGGTCTGCGTCGTGGGCATGGTCGACGGGGCCTTCTCCGGGCACCTGGGTGACGACGTCCTGCTCCCCGACCGCGAACGCGAGCGAGCCGGCGAAGAGGTGCCGCTGCGCGGCGCCGACGCGGTGGCGAGCCGGCGCGACTTCCTCGCGGCGCTCGCAAGCGCGGACGAGCGCGTGCTGTCCTACCCCCGCTACGACCAACGCCGTGGAAGCGAGCTGCGGCCGGCCCGCGCGCTCCTCGAGTCGGTCGACGCCCTTGCCGCCGACGGGCGGCGACGCTCGGTGCGCGAGCTGCGGGACGGCCCGCCGCCGGGGCTCGGAGGGCGCTTCCAGTTCGTCGCGTCGTTCGCCGACGCCGTGCGGGACGGCGGACCCGGCCCGGAGCCGGTGTCCGACGCGGACTGGCGTCTCCGGAGCCTCACCCGATGGGTCTGTGCGAGCGGATGGGCGTCGGACCATTTCCTCGCGCGAGACGATCGGGTGCTCGCCGACGCGTTGGCAGTTCGTCGTGCCCGCCGCAGCGGGCGGTTCACCCGGTTCGACGGCCTCGTCGAACGTCTGGAGATCCCCTCACCGAAGACGGGTGCCGTGCAGTCCGCGACCGGCCTCGAGGGCTTGGCGCGCTGTCCTCGCCGGTACTTCTTCTCCCACCTGCTCCACGTGACAGCGCACGAGCCGCCCGAGACGATCCTGCAGCTCACCCCGGCCGATCGCGGGGTGATCGTACACCGGGTGCTCGAACGGCTCGTCGCTGAAGAGATCGCCCGCGACGTGCCCGACGGCGAGGATGTCGGCGCCCGCGAAGCGCGAATGCTCACCTTCGCCGAAGAGGAATTCGCAGATGCCGAGCGCAGGGGTGTGACGGGGCACCCCGCGTTGTGGGCACTCGAGCGTTCGAGGATGGCGAGCGACCTCCGCGAGCACCTCCGCGTGGAGGCGGAGTACCGCGCCGCGACCGGTGCGCGCCCGCTCGCGGTGGAGCTCGACTTCGGCCCGGCCTCGGGCACGGACGTCTCGGTGGACACGTCCCGCGGAGCGGTGCGGTTCCGCGGGAGGATCGACCGGATCGACGAGCTCGCGGACGGCGGGATCGCGGTCGTCGACTACAAGTCGGGGAAGCGGTACGGGCCGCCGGAGAACGGCGACCCGCTGTCGAGGGGCGAGCGGCTGCAGCTGCCCATCTACACGTTGGCCGCGAAGGCGGCGTACGGGGAGGGGCGGAAGGTGCGCGCGGGCTACTGGTACGTCGGGTCGCCCACAGCTCCCGACTGGATGGCTCTCGACGACGTGGTGCAGAGCCGGCTGGCAGACGTGCTCGCCATCCTTGCCCAAGGGATCGAGACAGGTCGGTTCCCCGCGCGTCCCGGGCCGACCGATGCGCGCAACCCTCGCGGGTCGAACTGCACGTACTGCGCCTACGACGGCATGTGCCCGCCCGACAGAGGGGCGAGCTGGCGGAGGAAGCGCAGCGACCCCGCGCTCTCGGCGTACGTCTCCCTCGTGGGCGAGACATGAGCGTCCGCGGGTGGGGAGACGTCGTGAAGGAGGGTGCGCCGGCCGAGCCGGTGCAGCTCCTCCTCTTCGAGCTGCTCGAGGAGCGACCGTCCGGGGACGACCGGCCCGTGGGGCAGCCCCCGCCCGAGGTGACACCGGACACCGGACCGGAGGGTGAGGTGCGGCCTCCAGACGAACCTCCGGTCGACCACGAGGCGCGGTGGCGGATCGCCACCGCGCTCGGCGAGACGGTGTTCGCGACCGCGGGGGCCGGGAGCGGCAAGACCCGCCACCTCGTGGAACGGGTGCTGAACGTGCTCCTCTCCGGCAGCGCGCGGGTCGACCAGCTCGCGGTCATCACCTTCACCGAGGCCGCGGCGGCCGAACTGCGGGAGCGGATCGGCGAAGCGCTCGATCTGATCGTGTCGACCTCCGCCGACGCGCTCGCCGCCCGGCGCGCCGCGGACGCGCTCGCGTCGCTCGACCGCGCCGCCGTCACCACGTTGCACGGCTTCGCACGGAGGATCCTGTCCGCGTACCCCTTCGACGCCGGGCTGCCGCCGACGTTCGACGTGCTGGACGAGGCGCGTTCCCTCGCCGACCTCGACGAGCACTGGGTGGACACGGTCGACGCGTTGCTCGCGGACGAGGGCCGTGCCCGGGCGGTGCAGTGGGCCGTCGTCGCGGGCGCCGACCTCGGCAAGTTGCGCGCGATCGTCCGGCGCATGGGCGAGAACTGGGACCGTCTGGTTCCGATCGCGCGGGGCGACCGGGCGCGGGAGCTGCCTCGGCTCGACGCGGGCGCCGTCGCGGCCCCGCTCCGCCACGCGCTTGCGCTGGAGCCGCACTGCACCGACGCGGACGACAACCTGCTCGCCCACCTCAGGCTGCTCCGTCCGTACGTCTCCCACCTGGAGCGCGACGGTGCCGACGAGCTGCAGCTCCTGCGGATGCTCGTCTGGCCCCCCCGCCGCCTCTCCGCACCCACGAAGGGCACGGCGGCGGCCTGGGGTGGCCTGAAGCCCGACGTCGTCGCCCTCCTCGACGAGGCCGAGACCGCCCGCCGGTCGGAGGCCGGCCGGGCGATCGGCGCGGCGATGGGGATCGTGGCCGACGCGCTCGCGGCGCTCGCGGTCTCGGCGGCACGTCGCCGGCAGCGCGAGGGCCGCCTGCAGTTCCACGACCTCCTCGTGCTCGCGTGCGAGCTCGTTCGGCTCCACCCGGACGTCCGCGCCGAATTGCACGACGAGTACCGGCACCTGTTCGTCGACGAGTACCAGGACACGGACCCGCTCCAGGCCGAGCTCGTCACGATGATCGCCGCCGAGCCCGGCGAACCGGTGGTGGAGGCCCCGTGGTGGGAGCTCGAGACGACGCCGGGCGCGCTCTTCTTCGTGGGGGATCCGCTGCAGTCGATCTACGCCTTCCGGAGAGCCGACGTGGGCACCTTCCTCCGCACGATGGACCGCGTGGCGACGCACGAGGCGCGGCTCGTCACGAACTTCCGCTCGGTGCCGGGGATCGTCGACTGGGTGAACGGGGTCTTCGGGCGCGTCGTCGGGAACGGGGAGCCGAACGTCCAGCCGGCCTACGTCCCGTCGTCCGCCGCCCGGCGCGCGGGCGTGGACTCCCCGCGCGCGGTCAGCGTCGTGGGCGCGGGGGCCAACCACGAGGTGCCGGCGGCCGAGTCGCGTCGTGTCGAAGCCGAGGAGGTCGCCGCGCTGCTCAGGCGGGCGGTGGACGAGGGTTGGCGGGTGGGAGCGGGTGGTCGCCCGGTCCGGCTGGACGACATCGCGGTGCTCGTGCCGACGCGGACGTCGGTCCCCGCGCTGGAGTCGGCCCTCGACGCTGCCGGCGTCGACTACCGGCTGGAGTCGAGCTCCCTCGTGTACGGCACGCGTGAGGTGCAGGAGCTGCTGCACGTGCTGCACGCGATCGACGACCCTTCGGACAGCGCGTCCGTGGTCGCCGCGCTGCGCACCCCGGGCTTCGCGTGCGGCGACGACGACCTGCTCCGGCACCGGTTGGCGGGCGGCACCTGGGACTACCGCGTCGACCCGCCGGCCGCGGCCGATGACGACGACCCGGTCGGAAGCGGGCTCGCGCGGCTGCGCGGTCTCCACGAGAGGCGCACGTGGACGGGCGTGAGCGAGCTGGTCTCGGCCGTGATCGACGACACGCGCCAGTTCGAGGCCGCGCTCGAGGGCCGCAGGTGGCGGGAGGAGTGGCGCCGCCTGCGCTTCGTCGTGGACCAGGCGCGCCAGTTCGCGGAGACCTCGCCGGGGACCCTTCGCCAGTACCTGGCGTGGGTGGACGTCCAGCGCGACGAGGACGCCAAGGTCACCGAGGTCGTGCTGCCGGAGGCGGACGCGCCGGCGGTCTCGGTGATGACCGTGCACGCGGCAAAGGGCCTCGAGTTCCCGGTGGTTGCCGTCGTCGGGCTCGGTGCCGCGCCGAAGGGGGTCACCGCGCCGACGGTGCTGTTCGGCGGGGACGGGATCGAGCTCGCGGTCAGCAAGGCGGTCTGCACCGGAGGCTACGAACCGGCGCGCCAGGACGAGCAGAGGATCCTCGAGCGCGAACGCCTCCGGCTCCTCTACGTCGCCGTGACGCGCGCGCAGAACCACCTGGTCGTGAGCGTGCACCGCCCGCAGCGGTCCGGCACGACGACGGCGGGCACGCTCGAAGCGGCGTTGTCGGAGATCTCCCACCTCTGGGACCACTTCCCCCGGCCTGGCGAAGGGTCGGGGCTGACAGGGGGGAGGTCGTCCGGAGGAACGGCGCACGGGCGGCGTGCCCGCGCGCGCCCGGCCGCAAAGGGAGTTGGGCGCGGTCCGGCGGGGGACGACGCGGCGGACTTCGCGCGCTGGGCGCACGACCGTGCGCAGCGGCTCGCGGCGCCTGCGCCCGTGGTCTCCGCGACCGCGGTCGCGAAGCTCGCCGCGGCCCGGGTGCCTGGTGGGGTGGGCGGCACAGACGCGGACGGTGCCCCCATCGGCGAGCCGCCCCCCGAGCCCGACGACGCACGGGCGTCGGAACCCGGTGACGACGGCGACCGGGCGTGGTCCGCACGAGCGTTGTGGCGGCGCGGGCGCGCGGGCACGGCGGTCGGGCGCGCGGTCCACGCGGTGCTCCAGACGGTCGACCTTCGCACGGGTGCGGGCCTCGAGCCCATGGCGAGGTCGCACGCGGCCGACGAGGGGGTCCCGTCGAGCTGGGAAGAGGTGGCGGCGCTGGCCGGCACCGCGCTCGGCAGCGCGGTCGTCCGAAGGGCGGTCGCGGGTCGGTTCTGGCGCGAGCTCTACGTGGGGGCGCCGTTCGGGTCGCGTGTGCTGGAGGGGTTCGTCGACCTCCTTTTCGAAGGGCCCGACGGGCTCGAGGTCGTCGACTACAAGACCGACCGGGTACGCGATGAGGACGAGGTCGACCGGCTGGCAGCCCGGTACCGCCTCCAGGGTGCTGCGTACGCCGCGGCGGTGCAGGCGGCGACGGGACGTCCCGTCCGGCGCTGCACCTTTCTCTTCCTCGGTGGCGGGAGAGCGGTCGAGAGGGCGGTCGAGGGCCTCGAACAGGCGATCCTCGACGTCCAGACGGCCGTGAGCGGTGCCCCGTAGGAAGTCGTAAGGGAGTTTTGGCCCTGTTCTCAGGTCATTCCCAGGGACACCGGTCAAAGTACCGTATTGCGAAATCATTGCCGCCCTGGCCGCCCGGGCTCGATCCGGCGCGCCCGGCAGCGGGGACGGCCCTACGAGTACGGGACGAGAGGAGACGATCCGTGAGGATCCTGGTTCTAGGTGGTGACGGGTACCTGGGCTGGCCGGTCGCGCTGCACCTGTCGGGTCGCGGTCACGAGGTGGGCGTCGTCGACAACTTCGCGCGCCGCCAATACGACTTCGAGATGGGCGTCGACACCCTGGTGCCGATCAAGCATCTCCAGCAAAGGGTCCGGGTCTGGGAGGAGGTCTCGGGCCTCCGGATCTCCACCTACGTCGGCGACCTCACCGACGCGCCGTTCGTCCACAGGACGATCAGGGAGTTCGCTCCGGACGCCATCGTGCACTTCGCCGAGCAGCGGTCCGCGCCCTACTCGATGATCGACCAGAACCACGCGGTCTACACGCAGGTGAACAACGTGGTCGGGACGCTGAACCTCCTCTACGCGATCGCGGACGTGGACCCGTCGATCCACCTCGTGAAGCTCGGCACCATGGGTGAGTACGGCACGCCCAACATCGACATCGAAGAGGGGTTCATCGAGATCACGCACCGGGGCCGTACCGACGTGCTCCCGTACCCCAAGCAGCCGGGCTCCTTCTACCACCTGTCCAAGGTGCACGACAGCCACAACATCATGTTCGCCTGCCGGATCTGGGGCCTGCGTTCGACGGACCTGAACCAGGGCATCGTCTATGGCCAGGAGACCGCCGAGACGGTCCTTCACCCGGACCTCGCCACCCGCTTCGACTACGACGGCGTCTTCGGCACCGTCTTGAACCGCTTCTGCGTCCAGGCGGTCGTCGGTCATCCCCTCACCGTCTACGGCACGGGGGGCCAGACGCGCGGGATGCTCGACATCCGCGACACCCTCGCCTGCGTCGAGCTCGCGTGCCTGAACGCGCCGGAGGCCGGCGAGTTCCGGGTGTTCAATCAGTTCACCGAGTCCTTCTCCGTGATGCAGCTCGCGGAGATGGTCGTCGACGCGTACCCGGGCACCGCCGAGATCGTCCACCTCGACGATCCCCGCGTGGAGAAGCAGGAGCACTACTACCGTGCGGCGCACACGAAGCTGCTGGACCTGGGTCTGGTGCCGCACCTGCTCAGCGTCCGCACGCTCGCCAACCTCCTCGCGGTCGTGGAGCGCCACCGTGACCGGGTCGACAGGCTCGCGATCGAGCCGACCGTCGAGTGGCGCAGCACCGCCAGCGTCCTCCCCACCTCGGTGGGCGCGGGACACAACAGCCTCCTGGAGGCCGAGCCCTCGGACGCCTGAGGCCGAGACAGCGGGGACGGGCCGGCTGCCTGCCGGCCCGACGCTCCATCCCGCCGCGTCCGTTTCCCGCCCACTCGGACGCCGGAGCACGGCGGTAGCGTCACGCGCCGGTGCCCCCCATCGACCGTCGCAGGCGCCGACGCCGCGCCGCCCGCGCCCGCGGGCTCGCCGTGGTAGTCGTCGTGGTGGGCGCGCTGCTCCTCGCGGTGCTCGTGGGTGGGCTCCTCAGGGTGCACTCGCAGTCGGTGGGCTACCAGCGCGCCATCGACCGGTCCTACGCGGCGCAGGTGCGCCTCTTGGCCGGGCAATCGAACGGACTGGCCGGTGAGTTCCACACCCTCCTCGCCCGGATGCCCCGCGACGACCGCACGGCGCTCGAAGAAGCCCTCGACACACTCGTGCGCTCGACCGGCGCACTCGCCGGCGCGGCGGCCACAGCCGCGTCGCCGGCGCCCTCCGACGGGGCCGGCGCCGACCTGACGGCGGCGATGGTCGACCGTGCGGACGCGATGCAGACCTTCAGGACCGCCGTCGACCGGCTGCTCGGGATGTCACCGCTCCCGGTGGTGGGCGCTCCCGACCCTTCCTCCGGCGCGGTGACACCTCCGCGGCTCTCGGCCGCCGGAGCCGCGGCGAAACTGGCGAAGGTCGGGGCGCTCCTGGTGCAGGGCGACCGGAGGTACGCCGCCGGCCGACGCGCGTTGCGGGCCGCGCCGGGCCACGCGCACGTCCCTGCGTCGGTCTGGTCCGACCCGGCGGGGCGATGGACGCCGACGGGCACGCTCTCCATGGTCGATTCCCTCACGAGCTCGCCCACCCTCGCCGCCGTCCACGACGTGGAGCTCGTCGCGCACGCACTGGCGCTCACACCCGCGCCCGTGCCGTCGCCCGGGACCGGACCCGCCTCCACCGTGTCCGTGCTCCCGCCGACGGGACACGTCGACATCGGCGTCGTCGTCGCGAACGACGGCGACGTCGCAGAACGCGGGATCCTCGTCCGCGCCACGGTCGCACGTGCGGGGTCCGGCGCGCGCCCGGGGAAGGCACGCCGTCTCTCGCTCACAGCCCACAGCTCCGCGTCGGTGACATTGCCGCCGGTCCCGGTCGTCCCGGGCAACCGGTACACCCTCGTCGTGTCGGTCGACCCGCCGCTCGCCAACGTGACCGGCACCGTCACGTCCGACACGGTCTCTGTGCGCATCGCGCCTCCGAGCCCGCCGACCGTCGCACAGCTGCTGCCCGCAGAGGGCTCCGAGCGCGGCGGTACCGGTGTCGCCATCCTGGGCTCCGGGTTCACATGGGTGACCGGGGTCACCTTCGGCGGTGCACCGGCCCGCTTCAGAGTCGTCTCCAGCACGGAGGTCACCGCGGTCGCGCCGCCCGGGACCGGCACCGTCGCGGTCCACGTGACCAACCCGGGCGGGGCGTCCGCCACGTCGGCCGCGGACCGGTTCCGCTACCGCCGCAAGGTGACGGCCTCGTAGTGCGTGTGGGCCTCGTAGTGGGTGAAGCGGCAGCGTTCCGCCACGTTCTCCACCCCCCGTCCTTCCGCAGGTAGGGTCGACCCCGGCCCACGGGACCCGTAGGATCGCGTCGGCGCCGCGTGCGGAGCGGTCCACGCGGGGCCGCGCGGGCTCGACCGCATGACGCGTTGACCGGACTGCCACAGGAGGCGTTCGCTCATGACCGAGAGCATCACGATCACCGACAACCGGAACGGCGAGACCTACGAGATCCCGATCGTGAACGGCGGCGTCAGCGCGAGCGAGTGGGCGAAGATCCTGCCCGGCATCTGGTTCTACGACCCGGGCTTCATGTCCACTGCGGCCGCCGAGAGCGCGATCACCTACCTCGACGGGACAGCGGGGATCCTGCGCTACCGCGGCTACCCGATCGAGCAGCTCGCCGAAGAGTCGACGTACCTCGAGGTGGCCTACCTCCTCCTCAACGGCGAGCTCCCGACCAGGAACCAGTTCGAAGAGTGGCGTCACGACGTCACCTACCACACGTTCATCCACGAGAACGTCCGCAAGCGCTTCCTCGAGGGTTTCCACTACGACGCCCATCCCATGGGGATGCTCGTCTCGGCCGTCGCAGCCCTCTCGACCTTCTACCTCGACGCGAAGGACATCTTCGACCCCGTGTCGCGCCAGAAGCAGATCATTCGGCTGATCGCCAAGATGCCCACGCTCGCGGCGGCCGCCCACCGTTTCAGTGTGGGGATGCCCTTCGTCTACCCGGACAACTCGCTCGACTTCCCATCGAATTTCCTGTCGATGATGTGGAAGGTCGCAGAACCCCGTTACGAGGCCGACCCCGCACTGTCCCGGGCGCTCGACATCCTCTTCATCCTCCACGCCGACCACGAGCAGAACTGTTCGACCACCGCGATGCGCGTGGTCGGCTCGGCGCACGCCGACCCGTACTCGGCGTGCGCGGCGGCCTGCGCCGCCCTCTACGGCCCACGTCACGGTGGGGCGAACGAGGCGGTGATCCGCATGCTCGGCGAGATCGGTTCGATCGAGGAGGTGCCAGCGTTCATCAGCGAGGTGAAGGCGGGGCACGGTCACCTCCGGCTGCAGGGCTTCGGCCACCGTGTGTACAAGAACTACGACCCGCGGGCGACGATCATCAAGCGGACGGCCGAGGAGGTGTTCGCCATCACCGGCAAGAACCCCCTCCTCGACATCGCGCTCAAGCTCGAGGAGATCGCCCTCTCAGACGAGTACTTCACCTCACGGCGGCTGTACCCGAACGTCGACTTCTACTCGGGCCTCATCTACCAGGCCATGGGTTTCCCGCTCGAGATGTTCCCGGTCCTCTTCGCGATTCCGAGGACCGCGGGGTGGCTGGCGCACTGGCAGGAGATGCTCGACCAGGACTCGAAGATCGCCCGGCCACGCCAGCTCTACATCGGCTCGGGTGCCCGCGACTACGTCCCGATGGCCAAGCGCCCGGCCTGAGGCTCCCGCCGGAGCTCCCGCCCCGACGCGTCCGGTGGGGGTCCCGTCGGGCCCGATCGGCTAGGCCCGCATCCGGGCGAGCCCCTCTTGCACCATGGACACGACCAGACGTCCGGACCGCTCGAAGAAGAACCCGCGCGCAAGACCGCGACCCCCGGCCGCGACCGGCGAGTCGGTGTCGACGAGCAGCCATTCGTCGGCGCGGAACGTCCGGTGGAACCACATGCAGTGGTCGAGGCTCGCGCCCATGAACTTCGGGTCGCCCCAGCGCACGCCGTGGGGGTGGATGATCGTGTCGAACAGCGTGAGGTCGGACGCGTAGGCGGCGACGCACGCGTGGAGCAGCGGGTCGTCGGGAAGTGCGCCGTCGGCCCTGATCCACAAGCGCTGATAGGGCTCGAGGGGCTCGATCCGCATCCAAGGCAGCTCACCGATGTGGCGCTGGTCGATCGGACGCGGCCGGTCGAACCATTCGCCGAGCTCTCCGCGCCACGGCTCGAGCCGCTCGGTCATCGTGGGGAGCGTCTCGGGGTCGGGAACCTCGGGCATCGGGAACTGGTGCTCGAAACCGGGCTCGAGGTCGTGGAAGGAAGCCTCCATGTTGAAGATCGCGAGACCGTGCTGGATCGCGACCACCCGACGCGTCGTGAACGAGCGGCCGTCTCGGATCCGGTCCACCTCGTAGAGGATCGGCACTTCCGGGTCACCGGGACGCAGGAAGTAGGAGTGCAACGAGTGCACGCGGCCGTGGTCGACGGTCCGTCCGGCCGCCATGAGCGCCTGTGCGGCAACCTGTCCCCCGAAGACGCGTTGGCGTTCCTCGTTCTCCGGCTGGGTCCCTCGGAAGATGTTGACCTCGATCGGCTCGAGGTCGAGCAGGCGGACGAGAAGGTCGAGGGCGTCGCTCACGGTGGCCATGTTGGCAGGAGGCGCCGGATCCAGGCGACGCCTCGATCCGACCCTAAACAACCCTAAACCGAAGCTGAGAATCCGCTGAGAGTCAGTCGACACTTCGCTCCGCGACCCTTCGCGAGATCGTTGCTCCCCCGGTGAGAGGGTAAGGTGCGGGTCGGATGTCCGAGCGCCTCTCCAAACTCTGGGTGTGGTTGCACACGCGGGAGGGCCGGAAGATCTTCCGTTACACGATGTCGTCGGTCATCACCACCGGCGTGTCGCTCTTCGTGCTCGGCATGGTCTTCGGCGTGTTTCGATTGTGGACCGAAGTGCCGAGCACCATCTTCGCCAATGTGGTCGCGGCGGTCCCGTCCTACTACCTGAACAGGAAGTGGGCGTGGGGGAAGGGAGGTCGGTCGCACCTCACGAAGGAGGTCCTGCCCTTCTGGGTGATGTCGGCCGCGAGCATCTCCTTCTCGATGGTCGGCGCGACCCTCGCCCGCTACCTCGGCCACCGGTGGCAGCTCGGCCATCTCGAGCAGACGGGGCTCGTGCTCCTCGCGAACGTGCTCTCCTTCGCGATCTTCTGGGTGCTGAAGCTCATGGTGTTCAATCGCACCTTCAAGGTGCCCTCCGTCCTGGAGGA
>JASHUY010000185.1 GCA_030039755.1 Acidimicrobiales bacterium | reverse complement strand
CCTCTTCGGCAAGGAAGCCGACGTGCAGGGCCCACATGCGCCGATCGTTGCGCTCACCGGCGATGAGGGCACCGGAGTCGTAGGTGACTCCCGCCACTACGCCGTCCGCTTGATCCGATCCTTGCGCCCGAGCAGCTCACGAGCTCTGGCCAGACCGTCGGCCAGCTCCTTCTCCGTGAGGGGGCCGTGATCGCGTTACCAGGCCGCAACGGCCCGGCGGCCAGCCTCGAGGCGGAGTCGATGAGACGCCGTCTCCGCTATCCATGCGCTGAAGGTCGAGCCAGACTCCGCCGCCGCCTCATCGACGGCTTTCGCCAACCCAACCCGATCATCGACGGACGGCGTCACCGGGAGCGTGCAGACCTTCGCGGATCGTGCTTGGCGTTCCACGTCAGCACCTGGCGCACCCAGTCGACGTCCTGGGAGGGGGCGTGCACGTCATGGAAGCCTCCCGGGTAGCGGACGAACTCTGCTTCCTTGCCGAGCAGGCGCAGTCCTGCATACAGCTCTTCGCCCTGGCCGATGGGCACGCGGAGGTCGCCTTCCCAATGGAGGACCAGCACCGGGGTGTTGACGTCGGGCAGATAGGTGAGCGGCGAGCGCTTTTCGTACGTCCCCGTCCCACCCCATGGCGTGCCTCCCATGTTGAACTCCAGGAAGTGGGGGACGTCGGTGTTGATCATGCTCCGCTGGTCGATGACGGCCGCAGACGCCGTCGCCGCCCGAAACAGTTGGGTGTGACCCACCGCCCACGCCGTCATGAACCCCCCGTACGAGTAACCGTGGACGAACATCCGCTTGCCGTCGGCCACGCCTCGTACGACGGCATCCTCGCAGCAGGCCAGGATGTCCTCGAAATCGGCACCTCCCCAATCACCGGTGCACGCCGCCGTGAACTGCTGGCCGTAACTTGCGCTGCCTCGGGGGTTGGGAAGGACGACCGTGTAGCCGGCACCGGCGATCGACTGATGGAACGCGAGAGCCCATGCTGTAGGCCACCATCCATGCGGACCTCCGTGGACGTCGAGATGGAGCGGAGGCGGCCCAGCCCGTCGCTTTGGGGGGAGGAGCGTGAAGTAGTCGATCTCGGTTCCGTCGGGCCTCGTGATGGTCGAACGAATCGGTGGCGAGAGCTCCACCTCCTCGAGGAGGTCAGCGTGCAGCTCGCTCAGCTGGGTGGGTGACCCCGCGGTCCTGGAGGTGACGTACAGCTCGCTCGGCCGGTCCGGCCAGACGGCGGTGAACGCGACTTCTGGGCGACCGGGTCGGGCCCCCAAGCCGCAGAGTTGGGTGTCGAGACCGACAACTTCCTGGCTCGCTGCATCCCCGACCCGCGCCGCGTGCAGGTGGACACGCCCGCGGTCTGCCACCATGAAGACGATCTCCCTCTCCCCCCACCATCGGAACGGCACCGAGAGCGCCGTCACGGGCACGGGGCGGTCGAGCCGAGGAGCCAGCCGACGTCCCTCACCCCCTCCTACCGGCATGACGAAGACGTGGCCGTCCTCGTCCCATGTGTCGGACACCGTGCCGGCGAAGGCGACGAGGCTCCCGTCGGGGGAGAACTGCGGAGCCGCCGTGAACCCGTGACCCCCGGAGAGGCGTTGCGGGCGGCCACCGTCTGACGCCATCAGCCACACGTCCGATCTGAACTCGCGGTCGTCGCGACGCCGGTGACGGTCCGAGACAAAGACGAGGTATTGCCCGTCGGGCGAGAATGCGGGATCCGCATGGTCGTAGTCGCCCCTCGTCACTTGCGTCGTCGCGCCGCTGTCGACGTCGACGATGAAGATGTGCCGGCGGCCCTCGTACCATCCGATCCCGTCGAGGCGGGCCGCGAGACCACGTACGGTACGCGGCGCATTCCTGTCGCGCCCATCGGCGTCGGGGTCCCTTCCGCCCACTTGGCACACCACGGCGAGCCGCCCCGAATCGGGCGACCACGTGAGTTGGACGACGGGTCCCGGGAAGTCGCCGAGACGTGACGGGGCCCCGCCGTCGAGCGGTGCGAGCCTCACGTGGGCGTGGTGCGGCTTGTCGTCGATGACCGAGATGTAGGCGAGCCAGTGCCCATCTGGGGACCACGTCGGGCTCCTGTCGGCAGGGCCCTCGGTGAACCGGCGTGGCGGCGCTGATCCGTCCGTGCCCGCGACCCAGATCGACGATTGCACCCTGTCTTTTTCCTCGTCCACCTCGCGCACGGTGAAGGCCACGCGGTGTCCGTCGGGCGAGAGCTCGGGCTCGGCTGCTGTCTTCAGTCGGTAGCCGTCCTCGGGCCGGAACGCTCGCTTCGCCATCTGGACTCCTCCGCTCTCCCCGTTCGTCCCCGGCACCGACAACGAGCCTGACGCAGCGTTGACGGGAGGAGCAAGGCTCTTCGACGGCGTCCCTATTGGAAGGGCCGCTCGCCGCGCGTCGTTACCCGGTAACCGTGCCGGGTGTCCGGAAAGTAATCCCAGCTGGCGTGGTGCTGCACGCACCTGTTGTCCCAGAGCGCAACCGAGTTCGGCTCCCAGCGGAACCGGACCTGGTTCATGACCTCGTAGGCGATGTGGTCGAAGAGGAGCTTGAGGAGCGCGTCGCTCTCCCGGAGCGTCAACCCGCTGATCCTGCTGGTGAACATGGAGTTCACGTACAGCGCCTTGCGCTTGGAGATCGGGTGGGTGCGAACCACCGGGTGCTCGCTCTCGGGGTACGAACGACTGCTGTCGTCGTAACCGTAGCGACCCCGGTAGTAGCTGTCTCCCGAGTGGACGGCGCTGAGCCCCATCAAGAATTCCTGCATCGCCGGGGACAACGTCTCGAGGGCGGCGTACATCGACGCGAACACGGTGTCCCCACCCGCCGGAGGCGTCTGCTCGATCCGGAGCATCGACAGCCCGGGAGGGGCTCGTCGCAGGAGACGTCCGAGTGCCAGTGCTCTCCAGCCGTCACCTTGCTCTGGGCGTCGGTGTGGACCTCCATCACCTCCGGGTAGCCTTCCGGGGCCACCGCGGCCGGATGGACGTGCAGCTCGCCGAGCCGTCGCCCTATCCCCACCTGCTCGTCGAGGCTCATCTCCTGGTCGCGGAAGAACACCACGCCACGCTCCGCGACGAGCTGCTTCAACTCGTCGACCTCGCGATCCTCGAGCTCGGTCAGCTTGACGCCCCGCAGCTCGGTCCCTACCGGTTTGGTCAGGTCCAACCGATGCATGTCACGGGACGTCCCGGTCAGCTTCATTGTGACTCTCCCTGGAGCGTGGTGACGAAGTCGTCTGCGCTGAGCGAGATCGTACCGGCGGGTCGACGGGCGATGCGCGCACGCGGGCTCGAAGATCACCGGTGCTCAGCTCGGAGTGCGATCACCTTGCACCGTGAGCGGGCAGCTGGACACCGTCACCCTTGACGCGTGCCGTTACCGGTCCGGGTGGAAGAGGGACCCCAAGAACGCGATGGCGCGACCGTAGCCGTCGATCCGGTTCTGCAGCCGAGCGAGACCGTGGCCTTCGTCGTCGTAGACGACGAGCTCACACCGGATCCCGCGGCCTTCGAGCGCAGCGACGAGCTGTTCGGCTTCGTGCAGGGGCACCCGGGGGTCGTTGCGGCCGTGGATGACGAACAGCGGCGCCCTCATCGACTCGACGTGGGTGAGTGGGGACGCCGCCTCGAGGAACTCCCGGTCGTCTGCGAGCGACCCGTACTCGCGCTCGCGGTGCGCACGCCGGTAGTCGGAGGTGCGCTCGAGGAAGGTGACGAGGTTGGAGATCCCCACGATGTCGACACCGGCGGCCCAGCGGTCGGGCTGGAACGCCAGGCCCGCCAGGACCATGTAGCCGCCGTAGGACCCGCCGCAGAGTGCCGCGCGCCCGGGGTCGAACCCCGCGCCGGCGAGCCATTCGTGAACCGCCTCGAGGTCCCGGACCGAGTCGAGACGCTTCGTCGTGTCGTCCAGCGACGCGAAGCGCTTGCCGTAGCCGGTCGATCCCCGGACGTTGGGGACCACCACGCCGTAGCCCTCCGCGACAAGCGCTTGGACGACCGGGTTGAAGGACTGCACCGCCTGGGACTCCGGGCCGCCGTGGACGACCACGACGACGGGCGGGGAGCCGGGCGTCAGCGGCCGGTAGACCGAGAGCGGCACGCGTTCTGTGTCGAAGGAGCGGACGGTGTCGGAGACCGGAACGACGAGGGCGGCAGGATCGACCGAGGACGGGTTTTCGGTCAGCTGGCACATGACCCCGGTGCGCCGGTCGTGCACCCACACGTCGCCAGGCCGCCGGGGAGTGGAGAGCGAGTAGTAGATCTTCGAGCCGTCGCCGGGCAGGCGCGGTGGGGAGATCGCGTAGGAGCCGACGACCCCGGGCTCTGCCGTCGGCACCTCGCCGGCGAGGCGGCCCGAGTCCGGGTCGAAGAGGCGCATGCGGTGCGCACCGTCGCAGTTCTCCATCATGAGGACGACGCTGCCGTCGTCGCTCGAGACGGCGTCCAGGTCCCACTCGTCGCCGACGAGGTCGACTGCGGTCGTCGTCCCCCTCGAGAGGTCGTGGCGGAAGAGCCCGGCCCGATCGCGCCCGACGTCCGAGGAGACGAGGAACGCCGACTTGCTGATCCACGCCGGCGCGCCGACCCGCGCCGCCTCGTCGGGGTGCGGGATCGGCACGTGCCATTCGCCGGTCTCCGCGTCGACGACGACGAGGTCGACGTCGAGGGGGCGCGGCCCTGGCCGTGCGATCGCCACGTACCTCCCGTCGGGCGAGTAGCCAGACGACGGTTGGCAATAGCCGCCCTCGGCAAACAGCGTCCGATGCTCGTTCGTCGCCGGGTCGTAGACCCAGAGGTCGAAGTCCACCCCGTTGCGTCGGTTCGAGAGGTAGCCGATCTGGTCGCCGGTGGGCGACACACCGGCCAGGTGGTGCCCGTGCTCGGGGGAGCAGGTGATCGCCGAGAGCGCGGACAGCGTGGTGGCGGGCGGTCCGTCCGCATCCAAGTCGACGAGGTACAGCTGGTGGCGCTCATTCCCGCCGGAGTCCACCGCGATCACCGCAAGGTGCGAGCCGGGAATGAACCGTGCCGCACCCACCGGGTCCTCCAGCGCGGTGCGTTGGAGGAGCCCCGCCCCTGGGACCAGTTCGTAGAGCTGCATGGATCCGCCCCGGTCGCTCCGCACGAGGACGCGACCTTCGGCGTCCGCATCGGCGAGCAGGGTGGACGTGCTCTCGAGGAGCTTGCGCAAGAGCTCGGTCACCGGGCCATCTTCGCGTGCTGCACCCTGCTCCTGCCCGCCGAACGTCAGCGGCCGGGTCATACGGCCAATCGGTCGGAACCGGCTTGGGATTGTCACGACCTCTGCACTTGATCGCGCCAACACCGTCCGCATGGGATCGCCGCCCGGCCGTCCCGAGTGGCTGGACTTGTGGACGTGTGCACGGCTGCCGGCGTCGCGCCGGACGCCACCCGGAAGGGCGCGAAGGACGGGTGACCGCTGCAGGCTACCATGTAGTGCATGGTAGCTGGCGCCCCGCGCAACTTTCTGGCCCAGATGCGCCGTGGCGCCATCGAGTTCTGCGTGCTCGCTCTGCTGGAGGAACGACCGCGCTATGGCTTCGAGATCGCCAAGGATCTGGCGGACGCTGACGGCTTGGTGACGAGCGAGGGAACCATCTACCCGTTGCTCGCCCGACTGCGTCAGGACGGCGTCGTGGAGACCTACTGGGAGGAGTCGTCCCAAGGGCCGCCCCGCCGCTACTACCGCTTGACCGAGGACGGCAAGAGTGCGCTCGGGGCCTTCGTGGTCCAGTGGCGCAGGTTCCGAGATGCCGTAGACGGACTGATGCAAGGGGTGAAGTGCGTATGAGCACCACCTCGGAATTGGACCGGATCGTCGAGGACTACCTGCGCCGGCTCGATGCGGCACTGGAGGAGCTCCCGCCGAGCCGTCGGGTCCAACTGGTTGACGACCTTCGAGCTCACATCGCCGAGGGCCGATCGAGGCTTGAAGATCCGACCGAGTCGGACATCCGGACGCTCCTCGACCGGTTGGGCACGCCAGAGGAGATCGCGGACGAGTCGCTCACGCCGGCGACACGAACAGCGACGCGACCGCCTCGACCACTCATGGCGGACGGGACGATCCGCGCCGTGCTCTCTGAATCCTCGGCTGGTTCCCGAGGACACATCGAGGACAAGCGCTACTTGGCGACCGGCATCACCTCGGGCACCGTCGCGATAGGCGCACTCGTTGGCGGGAGCTTGTACGGCCAGGTGAATGGATTCCTCACGTGGCAGAGGAGCCTCGTGTGGGTCTGCGCCTTGATCGTCCTCGTGTTCGGGTTGCTGGCGACCACCTCTCTCTCGCTGGCGTCCGTCCGTGCCGTCGCGCGCCCCGTCCCGCCCACTCTGCTGGTCAAGCGTTACTGGGTGATCGGTATCGTCGCGGGAACCGTCGCTTTGGGTGTGCTGGGGGCATGGAGCTTGGACGGTCATCGAATTGGATCCCTTGTACAGAGGGTGCTTTGGTGGGGGTGCCCCATCGCCCTGCTCTTCTTCGGGCTGCTGGCGGCAGCTTGCCTTTCGCTGGCATCCATTCGCACCATCGCGCGCTCCATGCACGTCGCCGCCGTTGCCGACGGTGTCACCATCGGCGTAACTGGAATGGCCTTTACGGTTCTGTCGATCCTGTTCGTGTTCCACGCCCTGTAGCGCCCTTGCCGGTCAGTGTTGGAAATCTGGGAAACCGGGTTCAACGTGACGTTCTGCACGTTGCGCCTCCGTCGTCAGTTCGCCCGAGGGCTCGCGCGCAAGGGTTGGGACAGTGCCGCTCCGTCCAGTGCGGTGAGACCAGTTCGTGCCTCAAACCGTGGATGGTCGACGACGCACCCGACCGATGCACCTATTGCCCGGACTCTATTGATTTATCTATCATCATAGGTATATCCTTGACCTTGGTGCGCGACGCGACGCCTTCTTCCATCACCTTCCGCCTCGACAACTCCTCGGGGGTGCCGCCGTACCTCCAGATCGTCCACCAGGTCGAGCACGCGTTGCGTCTCGGTTATCTCAGGCGGGGGGATCAGCTTCCGAGGGTCAAAGATGTCGTCGCGTCGCTGGCCATCAACCCGAACACCGTGCTCAAGGCCTACCGCCAGCTGGAACAGAAGGGTCTCATCGGCGGACGACCGGGGCAGGGCACCTTCGTCGAGTCCGACGGGCCGGTCGCTGTCCTCGGGGATCTGAGCGCTCTCGAGAAGCGGCTCGTGACGGGGTGGTTCCCCGACGCCGAAGCCGCAGGTCTCGACGAGGAGGGAATGAGGGCCCTTTTCATGTCCGCGATGCGCTCCTTTCATGCACGACGCGAGCGCGCGGCACGCAGCCGAAGGACCCGAGCTCCGGTGAAGAGAGGCATCGCCGGATGAACGCGGTGGAGACGAGAGCTCTCAGCAAGCGCTACCGCGGCACCTGGGCGCTCCGCGATTGCACGCTCGCCGTTCCCTCAGGTCACGTGGTCGCGCTCGTCGGGCCAAACGGAGCCGGGAAGACGACGCTCCTCCACTGCGTCGTGGGGCTCGCGAGACCGACTTCGGGGACCGTGACCGTCATGGACGACATGCCGGCCGGATCGGAGCAGGCGCTCGGCGCGGTCTCCTTCGTCGCTCAGAACGCACCGCTCCTCTCCCACCTGACCGTGGAGGCCACGATCTCCTTCACGGCCACCCTCAACGACTCCTTCGACACCGCGCTCGTTGAAGCCAGGACCGAGGAGCTCGCCCTTCCGCTCAAGCGCCGTGTCGGCCGGCTCTCGGGTGGCCAACAGACCCAGCTCGCCCTCAGCCTTGCCCTCGCCCGCAGGCCGGCACTGCTCGTCCTCGACGAGCCGCTCGCGCCGCTCGACCCCTTGGCCCGCCACGATTTCATGGGCTACCTCATGGCCCAAGTCGCGGAGCAACGGTTCTCGGTCGTGTTCTCGTCGCACGTGGTCTCGGAGCTCGAGCGCGTCGCCGACTACCTGATCGTCCTCACTGAGGGCCGGGTCCAGCTTGCCGGGGGTATCGACCAGCTTCTCGAGGAGCACGCCCACTGGAGCGGGCCCGCCGAAGAGCTCGGGGCGCTCGAAGCGTCGGTCCCTGTCGTCTACAGCGAGGTCGCGGGGCGCCTCGCCCGTGCGGTGGTCCGCCACGCCGGGACGGAGCCTCCGTGGAATTGGGAAGACGATCCGCTCGACGTCGAAGAGCTCGTGTTGGCCTACCTGCGTACGCCGCAGGCACGCGCGCTCCCCGGTCCACGCAGCCCCGCCGCCGTCCGTCACCGCGGTCCCGAGTGACTGGGGGGCCTTGCGTAACGGGGGTCGCGGTGGGCTCTACGTCGTCGCTCCACCGGCGCGGATGGAGCTCCAGGACGGTCAAAACCACCTGGCTCGGGAACAGAGCTTCCTTCCTCGGGATCGGGCTCGTCACCGTCGCGTTCGCCGCCGCGATCGTCGTTCCCGCGCTCGAGGCGAACAGCGCCTACGGCTGGTACGTCGCCCACGGATGTGCCGCCATTGAGACGAACGCTTGCGGGACACACTTCGCCACCATCTCCCGCGGTCACACATGGGCCAACACGGTCGGTTTCCTCCTGCTTCTCTTCCCGCTGGTCGCGGGAGTCTTCGTCGGCGCTCCCTTGATCGCCAAGGAGCTCGAGTCCGGCACGTTCCGCTTCACCTGGACCCAGGCGGCAGGTCGGTTCCCCTTCGAGCTGCGACGTCTCGTCGTCCTGGGCGTTACCGTCGTCGCCTGTGCCTGCGTACTCGGGCTGCTGATGGGTTGGTACGTCCATCCGTTCGAAGCGCTTGGGCAGACCAGCCGCTGGGAATCGCGTCTCTTCAACTCGACGGTCCTCGCGCTCCCCGCATGGACCGCCTTCTCGTTCGCCCTCGGTGCGCTCTTGGGCGTGGTCATCCGTCGCACGGTCCCGGCCATGGCCGTGACCACGATCATCGTCGGCGGCCTGCTCGCCTACGCCGGGGAGCCGGCAGAAGGTACCCGGGGAAGTCTCACGACCAAGCTCCTCGGCTTCTTTCCCGCGACCGCCCGGTCGCCCCGGTGGCTCGGCACAACATTCAGCGGCCCCGCCACAAGAGAATCCTTTGCTCCGAGGGGAAGCTGGCTCGTTCGCACGTTCACCGAGACGCCGAAGGGCCGACCCATGTACGACATCTACGCGTCGCCGCTCTGGTCGAGGATCTCTCGAGAGGCCGGCGGCAGCGTGACACTCGTGCGATGGCTCGGCAAGCATCACTACACGTTCTGGTACAGCTACCAGCCGGCGTCGCGATATTGGACTTTCGAGGTCGTACTGGCCGCTGTCGCGGCGGTCCTTGCAGCGCTCGTCGTGTTCGCCGCCGTGCGGCTGTTACGCCACGTCGGGTAGTTGTCGAGACAGGGCTACGCTGGCCGCTGATGGCTGATCGGTTCGCCACGCCGGAGAGCCGTGTGCGCGTGCGGCGGAACGGACGTCGGGTTTGCGGCGACCGGCACCTGTGGGGCCGATGGCGTCCCTATCCGCTGGGAGAGCTCGAGTGGCGGGCGTGCGGCCGGTGCGGCCACATCGAAGAACGCCCCACTCAGGAGTGTCGCGCAGGGAGCTGATCACCGGCCCTTCGGACTGCGATCACGGTGCGCGTGACCGACGAAGTCACCTTCGCGCAACCGGCTCTCCAGTCAAGCGACGGCGTGAGAGCGATGGCCATCCTGACGTCGTCGGTGATGGTCGGCGCGGTCCCGAGGTCGTTCAACCGAGGAGCTGGCCCTCGTTGCCGACCGTGCCGCGTTCACGTTCTTCGCGGACCGGGGCTTCCCTTCAGAGGTCTTTCGAGTCCGTGCCGGTGGCACCGAGGCGTCGGATTGAAGCCGAGCGAATGTGGGAAGAGGACGAAGCGCGCGCCCAAGCTTCACGAATACGACGACCTCCGTTCGCTGCAACGTTGCGATCACGATCGACGTGATAGACCGGAATTCGCGTGATAGACCGGAACCGGTGCGTGGAACGCCCCCGACGGTGCCGTTCGGCGAGCACACGGCGCTCAGCACGTGGCGCCGGCGTCGAGCGCTTTTGATCCTTCCCTGCCTCGTAGCTGGCATGGCACTCTCGGCGTGCGGGAGCGGAACGTCCTTCTCCTCAGGCCGGACCGAGGTTCGATCCGCCAACGTCCCTGGACTCGGCCACGTGCTCGTCGACGGCGCGGGTTACACGCTCTATGTGCACATGCCCGACCGCCGGAGGTCTTCGCGCTGTTTCGGCATCTGCGCCAAGCAGTGGCCACCTCTGGTTCTCTCGGCCCGGCAGCGGAGGGCAATCGCCGGGCCGGGCGTACGCTCCTCGCTCGTTGGCACGGTACGGCGTCCGGACGGCGACCGACAGGTCACCTACAACGGGTGGCCCCTTTACCTCACAGCCCACACAACTCCAGGGCAAGCCGACGGCCAAGGCTCGACAATGGGCATCTGGTACACGATCTCGGTGACCGGGGCCGTAGATCACGGCATCTTGGCGAGAAAGGGCACCTGAGAGCGGGGAACTCGAAGCGGGCGACCGGGGGATGACGGCGCTTCACCGATCGGGCTCGAAAGATGTCGGTCCTCGCCCAAGAGAAAGCGCGCGGCTGTTCAGCTCGAGGGTGCGCGTCCGCCAGCCGGGGGGAGGCTCCCAAGGAAGTCGACCAGACCTGCGAAGTAGACCTCCTGGTCGTCGTACATCGCGAGGTGGCTGCCTTCGGGGCAGAAGAGGTAGCTGGCTTTCGGCAGGACTTCTGCCATCTTCTCCAGGTAAGCCGGATCCATCGTGTCGTAGCGGGCGGCGATGACGAGGGTCGGGACATCGATGCCGGCGAGATCGCCGAAACGATCCCAGTCGGCGAGCGTCGCGTCGGGGCTCATGCCCAGCTCGCTCGGTCCCTGCATCGACACGTAGATGGCAGGATTGATGTGGGCGAACCCTCGGGCGACGGGGTCGGGCCACTCGTCGACAGGCATGCGCAGCAGGTGGCGTTGGTAGTGCGCCGGGAGGAGCAACTCCATGTAGCGGGGGTTCTCGGTGTCGTGCGCAGCTTCGAGGGCGCGGACCTCGGCCAGCACCCCGGGGTCGATCTCCGGGGCGAGCACGTCCTGGGCGTAGGCGCTGTAGGCGGGGGCGCTCGCCATCATGTTCGAAATCACGAGCCCCCGCAGATGCTGCTGATGGGCGAGCGCGTACTCCATGGCGAGGATCCCACCCCAGGAATGGCCGTAGAGGACGAAGTTGTCGCGGTCGAGACCGAGCGCTCGCCGAACCTGGTCGACTTCGTCGACGAAGCGGTCGAGCTCCCACAGCGAGTCGTCTTCGGGCTGATCGCTGTGACCGGAACCGAGCTGGTCGTAGTAGTAGTACTCGACGCCAGCGGCGGGGAGGTAGCTGTCGAACGCCTCGAGGTACTCGTGCGTGGAACCGGGCCCGCCGTGCAGCAAGAGGACCCTCATCGTGGGGTTGTTGCCGATGCGCTTCGTCCAAACGTTGAACGGGCCGGCCGGGGTGTCGATCGGGATGCGTCTCACCCCACCGCTCAGGCGGTCGGGACGACCCGAGTAGTCGAGATACTCCGCGCTTGCCTGCATCACGTCTCCCTCGTCGTGGAGTCAGCATGCCACAGGGACGACGCCGCGGACACCGGTGTGACCAGGTTCGTGACCGAGCCCGAGCAGGTCGGTGGTGCGGGGGCGGTGGAGGCGGCGACTCGAGCGGCGCCGGCCTTCCGCGCGTCGAGCACCGGCACGGATCTGTGCACGTCCACCGAACGAGGGATTCGCGTCGAAGTCGGGGGTAGCGTCTGCGCGCGATGACCTTCGGAGCCGTCGCCACCAGCTCCCAGCCGGCTCCCTTACCCTACGAGGAGATCGCCCGTCTTCCCCTGCCCGGCATGGCGGTGCCCGTCGGGTTCGCGTTCGGTGTCGACGACCGGGTGTTGCTCTACCGGTACGCGGTGGACGGCGGCCTCGAGCAACGGCTCTTCGCGCTCAACATGGACGCGCCCGGGGACGGTCCGGTCGAGGTGCCCGTCGGCGGAACCCGCGTGCGCGAGGAGAACCTCACGCTCGACGAGCAACTACGCCGCGAGCGAGCGCGCGAGGTGGGCACGGGAGTGACTGCGTTCTCGTGGGCCGAGCGCGCGGACGCGGTGCTGGTCCCACTGCCCGACGGCCTCCACCTGCTGCGCGACCTGGCCGTGCGGCCGGAAGCGCCCTCCGAGGTCGTGGTGCTCGCCGGCGACGTCGTCGCTCCCAAGCTGTCGCCGGACGGTACGGCGATCGCGTTCGTGCAGGGGGGCGACCTCTACGTGGTCGAAGCCGCCGAGGGGGCCGTCCCGGTGCGCCTCACGCACAGTGCCGAGGAGGGCCTGCACAACGGGGTGGCGGAGTTCGTGGCGCAAGAGGAGATGGACCGCGACGACGGCTTGTGGTGGTCGAAGGACTCCACGCACCTTGCGTACTGCGAAGTCGACGAGCGTCACGTGCCAAAGTACCGGATCGTCCACCAGGGCAGCGACGATGTCGGCCCCGGGGCCGAGGAGAGCCACCGCTACCCCTTCGCGGGACGACCGAATGCGAAGGTCCGTCTCGGGGTCGTCTCCGCGAGGGGTGGCGACACGGTGTGGATGCAGACCGGCGACGAAGACCAGTACCTCGCCCGCGTGCGGTGGCTTCGCAGCGGACGGCTCCTCGCTGAGATCGAGTCGCGCGACCAGACGCGGGTCGACGTCGTCTCGTTCGACCCGGCGACCGGTGGGGCGACGCACCTTCACGCCGAGGAGACGTTCCCCTACGTGAACCTCCACGACGACTTCCGTGAGCTCGCATCGGGCGAGTGGACCTGGAGCTCGGAGCGCACCGGCTACCGCCATCTGGAGCTGCGCGCCGCCACAGGAGCTCTGGTTCGGACGCTCACCGCCGGCACATGGCAGGTCGACGCCCTCGCGGCGGTCGACGAGCCCAGGGGCGTGGTCTACTTCACCGCCACCAAAGACGGTGTCACCGAGCGGCATCTCTATGCCGTCCCGCTCGGCGGTGGCGAACCTCGACGCCTCACCGAGGACCGGGGAACGCACGTCGTCGTGGTCGCAGAGCGTGGTGGCGTCTTCGTCGACCGCCATGGCGCGCTCGATCGCCCGCCGACCGTCCGGGTTCGCGCTGTCGGCGACTGCACCGACACCGGCACCGGCACCGGCACCGGGAAGACGGAAGGCGTGCTCGCCACTCTTCACGATTCCCCCGATCCACGCCTCGAGCGCCTCGGGCTCGAGCCGCCCGAGCCCGTCACCGTGCCTGCGGACGACGGAACCGAGCTGTTCGGGCTCTACTACGCGCCGCCGGCCACGACGGACGGCGCGCCGCCGCCGCTCGTGGTGCAGGTCTACGGCGGGCCACACGCGCAACTGGCCGTCGACGACTGGGGTCCGACCGTCTTCATGCGCGCCCAGGCGTTGCGACGCCTCGGGTTCGCGATCCTCGTCGTGGACAACAGAGGGAGCGCACGGCGCGGCCTGCGCTTCGAGGCCGCGATCCACCGCCGTATGGGGGGCGTGGAGGTTGCCGACCAGGTGGCCGGCGTGAGGTGGGCGGTCGCCTCGGGGCTCGCGGATCCCGCCCGCGTCGGCGTGTTCGGCTGGAGCTACGGCGGTTACATGGCCTTGCAGTGCCTCGGTCGGGCTCCGGAAATGTTCCGCGCCGGCGTCGCCGGCGCGCCCGTCACGCACTTCGACGGTTACGACACGCACTACACCGAGCGGTACATGGGGACGCCGGAGTCAAACCCGGAAGGGTACTGGGAGAGCTCCGCATTCGCGCACGTCGAGCCGATGGGCGAGCTTCTCCTCGTGCACGGCATGATCGACGAGAACGTGCACTTCCGCCATACCGCACGCCTCATCCAGCGCCTGGTGTCGGCGAGGAAGCGCTACCAGTTGCTCTGCTTTCCGTCCGAGCGCCATCTCCCTCGCCGAGAGGAGGACCGCGCCTTCATGGAAGAGCAGGTGATCACCTGGCTGGTCGATCGGCTCGCGACGCCCGACCGAACATGACGACGGCCCCGGCTCAGCCCACCACCGCGAGGGAGTGGTCGGCCACGTTCAGCGGGACGGGTCCCTCGTCCGTCGCGACGACGATGTCTTCGATGCGCATGCCGAACCGCCCGGGCACGTAGATCCCCGGTTCGATCGAAAAGGCGTTGCCCGGGGCCAGCGGCGTCGTGTTCCCTGCGACGATGTACGGCTCCTCGTGCTCGTCGATCCCGATCCCGTGCCCGGTGCGATGGATGAAGTACTTTCCGTAGCCGGCCGCGTCGATCATCGACCGAGCGACCGCGTCGACGTCTTCGGCCGGCACGCCGACCCTCGCCGCCTGGACCGCTGCCGCCTGTGCCCCCTTCAGCACCTCGTAGCACTCCGTGATCTCCGCGGACGGGGACCCGGTGACGACCGTCCGGGTGATGTCGGAGCAGTACCCGAAGCTGGCGCCTCGGACGCCCACCTTCCCCCCGAAGTCGCAGACGACGGTTTCGCGCTCGCCGATCGTCCGATCCCCGCTGTCGTGGTGCGGGCTCGCGCCGTTGGGCCCGCTCCCCACGATCGTGAAGTTCACATGGTCGTGACCCTCTGCGATCAGCCGCGCGCCGATGTCGCCCGCCACCTCGGACTCGGTCCGGCCGGCAAGTGGAACTTCCCCGGACTGGACTGCGGCCGCGACACGATCCGCCGCATGGGCCGCGTCACGCAAGACGCCGATCTCGTGCGAATCCTTCACCGCCCGGATCGGCGAGGTCACCTCGGAGACACACACGAACCGCATGCCCGGCAAGCGCGACTGCAGGCCGAGGAGCGTGCCGGCCCAGGCGCGGTCCGACAGCGCGACGACCCCACGGGCCCGGCGTCCGACGAGATCGGCGGCGATGTCCAGCGGATCCTCCGAGTCGCGCCACGGGCGGAGCGAGAAGAGCTCGTCGTGCGCAACCACGCGCGGCGCCTCCACCGCCGGCACGAGGAGCTGCGGATCTTCGCCGAGCCGGAGAACGAGGAGCGTGACTCGCTCCAAGGGCATCGCGGTGTAGCCGGTCAGCCACGGAAGCTCACCACCGTGCGAGACGAGGGCCGACCGGACGCCCATCTCCTCCATTCGCTCCTGCACCCTCGCGAGTCGGGCGGAGAAGAACTGGACGAGCGGCGAACGTGGCGTCGCCCCGGTGACTGCGGCGCTTCGGGAGACCCCGCCCATTGCTCCACCACCTCCGAATGCTGCGCCTCGCGACTGGAACCGTGAGGCCACAGTCTTCCAGATCGCGCGCGTTCGCACGCCACGTCGTGGCGATCGAGACCTCCTCTCCAGTTCCAACCGGGGTGAGAAGCTCCGATCCGCGCGTATGGTGGTACACCATGGTCTCCGCCGATGAGCGGTAGCAACCCACTCGTTCCGCCTACCTCGTCCATGCCGGTCGAAGGGGTCCGGCCCGTTGCCGACGCCCGCGACACCGCGGACCTCGTGATCCGCAACGCGGCCGTGTACACCGGCGACGAGAGAGCCCCATCGGCATCGGCGGTCGCCATCCGCGGCGGACGTTTCGCGGCGATCGGTGACGAGGCCACGGTGTCCCCCCTCGTCGGTCGCGACACCATGGTGGTCGACGCCTTGGGTCGTCGGGTGATCCCAGGGCTCAACGACTCACATCTGCACGTGATCCGAGGTGGGCGCAACTACCTGCTGGAGCTGCGTTGGGACGGGGTGCCGTCCCTGTCGGTCGGCCTGGCAATGCTCGCAGACCAGGCACAGCGCACGCCGGCCGGGCAGTGGATCCGGGTCGTAGGCGGTTGGAGCGCCGAGCAGATGGCCGAGCAACGGCTGCCCACCGTCTCGGAGCTGAACGCGGTGTCCCCGGACGTGCCCGTGTTCGTGTTGCACCTCTATCAGGCGGCGGTCCTGAACCGCGCCGCCATCGCCGCAGTGGGCTTCACCAAGGAAAGCCAGGACCCACCGGGTGGCCGGATCGTGCGCGACCACGCGGGGAACCCGACCGGGCTGCTGCTGGCCGAACCCGCGTCGATCATCTTGTACTCGGCGCTGGCGAAGGGCCCCGTGCTCAGCGCCGAGGACCAGATCCTCTCGACCCGGCACTTCTTGCGGGAACTGAATCGCTTCGGCCTCACGAGCGCGATGGACGCAGCCGGAGGATCCCAGAACTTCCCCGATGACTACGCGGCGGTGATGGAGCTGGCCCGCCGAGGCGAGCTGTCCCTGCGCATCTCCTACTACCTGTACCCCCAGACCCCCGGCCAAGAGCTCGACGACCTCCGTCGCTGGACCGAGATGACCCATCCGGGTGACGGTGACGAGTGGTTGCGCTGCGCCGGTGCGGGAGAGACGCTCGCGTGGTCCGCGCTCGACTACGAGAACTTCGCGGAGCCGCGGCCCGAGCTCGGGGAGCAGGCCGCGCGTGAGCTCGACGCCGCGGTCCGGCTCCTGCTCGAACGAGGGTGGGGGTTCCGGCTGCACGCCACCTACGGCGAGACCATCGACCGGGACTTGGCGGTCTTCGAGGGGGTGGCCGCCGACGGCGGTTGGCCGGCAGGCACGCGCTGGTTCTTCGACCACGCGGAGACCGTGACCCGACAAGGGCTGGACCGGATCGCGGCCCTGGGGGGCGGGGTCTCGGTGCAGAACCGGATGATGTTCCAAGGACGCCTGTTCGTCGAGCGCTTCGGCACCGGGGCGGCAGCGTCGGCCCCGCCCCTTCGCGCAATGCTCGATTCCGGACTGACGGTGGCCGCAGGGACCGACGCGACGCGCGTCTCCAGCTACAACCCGTGGCTCTCGCTGGCTTGGCTCGTGACGGGCAGGACGCTGAGCGGCGTGCGTCTCCACTCCGCGGCGAACCGGATGGACCGCGCCACCGCGTTGGCGCTCTACACCCGCGGTGGCGCGGAGCTGACCGGCGAAGACGACAGCAAAGGGACCATCCGCGTCGGGATGTTCGCCGATCTCGCCGTCCTCTCGGCCGACTTCTTCGCCGTGGCCGACGAGGACATCGACCGGATCGAGTCGCTGCTCACCGTCGTCGGCGGAAAGATCGTCTACGCCGCGGCCGAGTACGAGGGTCTCGACGAGCCCTTGCCGCCCATCAGCCCCGTCTGGAGCCCGGTGGCCCGCTTCGGCGGCTACCAGACCACCTCGCATGGCCTGACGGCTGCCGGCGTCCGCCAAGCGCTCGGCGTCGCCGAGGCGGCGAAAGAATCGGCTGACCACCTTGCATGGCGCCAGCGGGGGGAGCACGCACCGGGGGGTGTTCCCGACCTGCGGCGTCTGCCGAACGATCCGTTGCTCGGGTGCATCTGATGGGTCCGTCAGTGCGCATCCCGACCCCCCGCCAGGTCAAGGTCCGGTCCGTACGGACGTACCCGATCTGCTGAATGTCACTCGGTCCACGACCCTCGCCGGCACGCGGTGAATTTCCGGTGCCTGGCGCCATCGGTTTCTGATCCCCGTGGACCGTGACGCCTTGGTCGCGGTGCCCGAGGCCGGTGTGCCCGCGGCCGTCGACCCGCAAGCAGGCGCACCTGCGCCCGTCGTTCGTCGGAACGCGTTCCGCGCCTTGCGGTCCCGCCCGTTCCGCCTGTACTTCGCCGGCCAGGCGATCTCGTCGAGCGGCAGCTTCGTGCAGCAGACCGCCCTTGGCTGGCTGGTTCTGAAACTCACCGGCTCGGCCAGCACCCTCGGGCTGGTGCTCGCCGCGGGCGGCATTCCCAACCTGCTCTTCGGCCCGTGGGGCGGAACCGTGGCAGACCGGGTCGACCTGCGAAAGCTCCTCGTCGTGACCCAGAGCACCTTCGCCGTCCTCGCAGCCGCTCTCTGGCTGCTCGCCGCTTCGGGCGAGGCCAAAGTGCCGCTCATCGTCGTCGTGAGCGTGCTCAGCGGGTTCGTCCAGATCGTTGATTCACCCAGCCGTCAGGCGTTCGTGAGCCAACTCGTCAAGGGCGACGACTTGGGCAGCGCCGTCAGTCTCAACGGCGTCGTCATGAACTCCGCTCGGGTCGTCGGACCTGCGATCGCGGGCGTCTTCATCGTCACGATCGGCACCACGCCGTGCTTCGCGATCAACGCCGTGTCGTACCTGGGTGTCGTCGGCGCGCTCCTTCTCATCCACCCACTGCAAGCCAGAGCGCGGGCGTCGAAGCAGAGCGGGGGCGTACGTGCCGGGCTCCGGTACGCGCGAGGCCATCAGCAGCTGTGGCTACCTCTCATCATGATGGGTCTCGTCGGTCTCCTCGCGTTCAACTTCACGGTCATTCTCCCCGTCCTCGCCAAGGACACCTTCCACGGCTCGGGCGGCACCTACGGACTCCTTGCCACGGTCCTCAGCGTCGGTTCGGTCATCGGGTCTCTCGGCGTAGGCCTCATCCGCCACCCCCGCCGCAAGTACCTGCTGGCGGCCTCGCTCTCCTTCGGCGTGTGCCTCGTCGCCGCGGCCGCGGCGCCCACGGTCGCGCTCGCGTGCATCGCCTTGGCCGCCACCGGCGTCGCCGCCTTCTCGTTCGTGACCCTGTGCTCGACCACCCTCCAGCTGCACGCCTCGCCCGCCTATCGGGGTCGCATCATGGCGCTGTGGGTCTTCGTCTACATCGGCACGACCCCGATCGGGACGATCATCGCCGGACAAGTCAGCGCAGCTGAAGGTGCTCGGGCTGCGCTTCTTCTGGGGGCCGGGTCTTGTGTCGTCGCCGCGGGCCTCTCGGCGCTGGTCCGCACCCCTCCCGACGTCGACGCGAGCCTTCGTGAGGTGCCAGCCTGACGGAGAGGACCTGACGGGAGAGGAGCGGCTGTCTCACGCCGCGGGCAACCGGACGGGTGCCCGCGGCGTCATGGAGAACGGGCGGCAAGCCCGTGAGGGTTCCCACGACCACGATGACGACCGCATTGCGCGCCTCTTTGCGCCCTTCCACCGTGCTCACGGTCACTCTGGCCGCCGTCGCCATGCTCTTGGTGACGGAAGCGCCCGCCTCGGCCGCAGTTCCCAGGTCGGTCACGACCACCTCTCCCGGGTGGTCGGTGACCCTCGAGGTGGAGGAGACCACCGTGCAGGTGGGACGTTCGATCGCGTCCACGCTCATCGTCACGGACGAGACCGGCCACCCGGCAACCGTCTACAGCTGTGCCGCGAACGGCGTCTACGGGATCAACCTCGAGAGCAGCCGGATTCCCAACGGTCCGGTCACAGGCGCCGTCGCATGCACGAGCACGCTGCGTCCCGGTCACCACGTCTTCCGCAAGAGGATCTCGACCGACTACGAGACGTGTGGCGGCGCCACCGATCGGGCGTGCCCTGCGCCACTTCCGGTCGGCGTCTACCACACGGTCATGAACTGGCCACGGTTCTCGGCTCCCGTCCCGACGCCCGGCGATCTGACCATCAGACTGACGCAGGCACCCGCCCGCACCATCCCAACTTCGTCACCTGGTCGCCCCGGCGAACCGTGCCCGGGGTGAGGATCTTCGCATTCGCGCCGCGCAGGCGCAGCGCCCTGCCCGTAGGCGAGTTCACGAACCGCATCGCCTCGTCGCCGAAGCGCGCGACGAACTTCGCACACCCGAGGTGCGGCGGAGCGGTCAGCTCGATCACCGCCCCGCCCACTTGCAAGCGCGTGCCTGGCGGTGCGTTCTCGACGCTCAGGTCGAGGTCGACGTAGAGCTGGTCACCCGCGAGCTGCCACCTGTCGCGCCGTCGCGCGACGAGCGAGACGATGCGCGAGTTCATGAGGGTGAGCTGGCGCTCGGGATCGGGCGAACCGTCCGGAGTCGACGAGCTCCGGCGCTGTCTCCAGTTGTCGCCGACGAGCCCGTCTGTCGGGCTCAGCTGCGCCTCGTCCAGAACCTCGCGCCCCTCCACCGAGGGGCGCCGGACGATCAGCTCGACGAGGCCACGATCGGCGGGCGACCGGCGCACCCAGTCGAGGGTCGCCTCGAGCTCCCCCGTGGTGACCTGCCCGGGCCTCACATCCGGTGCGGCATCGATCGTCGCGGCTGGGACTCCGGGGTCCACGGTCGCCATCATCGTCCATGGTGGTCGCGCTGCTCAACCTCCGTGACGGTCCTCGAGCATGCCGGTCCCCGCGTCGCCCGTCGCCGACGGGGGCGCTGCGTCCGGCGCAAGGCGCTGCGGTGCAGGGACGAGCGGGCCCGCGAGGCCGCGCGCTTCTCCGGGCAGTGCCGGCGAGAACCGCGCGAGCTGAAGGTCGACATGCGCCGAGGCGTCCATCGCGGCGATCGTGTTGCCCGAGACGGCGGCGACGAAGTCGTCGCCGGTCACCGAGGCCAGGTCGAGATCGGTCACCGCCGTGACCGTCGCGGTCCTCGGAATGCGCCGGAGCAACGCGATCTCGCCGAACCCGCTCCCGCGTTGGAGCTCCGTGATGGCACGGCCGTCCCCGGACACCTCCGCCCGCCCGCGCTCGATCACGTAGAAGCGGTCACCGACGTCGTCTTGATGGAACACCTCCGTCCCCGCAGCTACGTGGTCGTGGTCGAGGACCCTTGCGAGGCGCTCGAGCGAGGGAAGAGGCAGTGGCCGGAGGATCGGCACGCGACGGAGCAGGTCGATCTCGGAGTTCATCGACGCGATGCCACGGTCCAGGAGGCGGAGACGAAACCAGGTCAGCACGACGACGACGGGGCAGACCGCGCCGATCACCGTGAGGGACTGACGCAGCCCGACGACCGCGATGAGGACCGGGGTCGCCACGGCGCCGATCGAGACGGCGAGCGAGATGACGCCCTCGAAGACGGCGAACACCCGCACAAGCACCTGTGGCGCGGCGACGCGCGCGATCAGCGTGAACGCGCCGGCGTCCACGAACGAGCTTCCGAACCCGACGAGCCCGACGAGGACGAAGGCGGCGACCCGGCCCGGGACGAGCCCGAGCACGACGAGCGGCACCCCCAGCATCGCGAGGCCCAGCGCGAACCATGCCGCCAGCTGGCGACGGACGACCGCCGAGGTCACCACGGCGCCCACGAGCCCACCGCCCCCCAGGGCCGTCATCAGCCACGCGACGCCGGAAGTACCCAGCCCCAGCATCTTGATGGCGATGACGACCATGAAGACGTTGAGGGCGCCCCGCGTGAAGGTCTGGCACGCGGCAAGGCCGGTGAGGAGCGTGAGATCACGGTTCGTGAGCGGCGCTCTCAGCCCTTCGACGAGATGGAACACCGCACCCGGTGCGCGCCGGACGGCCGGCGCTGTGCCACGGTCGACGCCGATGATCAGTACGGCGGAGGCAGCCGACATCACGGCCGAGGCGAAGAAGGCGGCGCCGATGCCGCCGGCATGCGCGGCGACCCAGGCGAGAGCCGGTCCGAGCACGGCTGCGAGCCCTTCGAGGATCCCCCGCACCGCGTTGGCGCTCGTCAGCTCGTACGGCGAGAAGCACATCGACGGAAGTAGCGCGGAGTACAACGGACGGAACACCGCCCGGGCGATCGACGCGACGACCACCAGGGTGTACACGTAGCCGACGGGCACGCTCCCACCGAGCAGGAGCCAAGCCCCGACGAGCGTTGCCGCGGACGACGCGGATGCGCCGAACAGCACCCACTCCCTTCGCCAACGGTCCGCATAGCTGGCGGCGAGCGGCGCGAGGACCGATGCCGGCAGGGTCTGCAGGATGCCGACGAGCGCCACCGCCGCCGCGCCTCCGTGGTCGTAGGCGACGATCGAGATGGCGAAGCGGGTCGCCCACGTCGACGCTCGTGACCCAAGGAAGCTGAGCTGACCCCGGAGGAGCCGAGGACTGCGGGCGACCGTCAGCAGCGCGCCCGCGAGCCGCCCCCGGCCCGTCTCCGCTTCTCCCCTCACACCGAGAACGTAGCCCGAAGGGTGATTTCGTCCCTGCTCGGCGCCCTCAACCGATCAGTTCGGCACCGACGATCGCCCGCCACGCGGGGACGTCGCTCGCTCCCTCGGTCGCGACGACCAGCACCGACGCGCGCTCGTCCACGAGCCTGGCAAGGGGCATGGCCCGGCCTTGGCGGCGGAGCGCCAGGAGGCCACCGAGCGCGGCCGCGCCGGTCTCACCGGCTTCGACCCCTGAGGACGCGAGCGCGCGCACCGCCTCGCGTGCCCAGTCGTCGTCGATGGTGACGAACCCGGAGATCCCCTTCGACACGAGTGGCCAGGCGATCGGCGACGGCGTGCCGCAGTTCAACCCGGCCATGATGGACCGCTGCGGCCCAGCGAGCGTCACGAGCTGTCCGGCGAGCGCCGACGCGGTCGCACAGGCGGCGTCCGTCGGCTCGACACCGATCACGTGCACAGGGCGCGGCCGGTTCGAGAGATGCGACACCGTGGCCGCGGCGAGCGCGCCGACGCCGATAGGGACGATCACCACGGAGAAGTCGCCGTGGCCGGTTCGCGCCAGCGTGTCGTCGATCTCCACGAACATCGTGCCGTACCCGTCGACGACCCAGCGCGGGATGTCGGCGTAGCCGGGCCAACTCGTGTCGCTGATCACCAGACACCGCGGGGCCGCTTCCCGTGCGGAGCGCTGGACCGCGTCGTCGTAGCCCCCCTCGACGACGACGACCTCCGCACCCTCGCCCTCGATCGCGCGGACGCGCGCCTCCGTCGTCCCCGCAGGGACGAAGATCGTGGAGTCGAACCCGAGCCAGCGGGCCATGCGGGCGACCGCTCGGCCGTGGTTGCCGTCGGTCGCCGCGGCGAGACGGAAGGGGAGGAGGGGCTTCAGGATCCCGGCGAGCTCCTCGACGTCCGCCCACTCGCCCAACACGTCGGACTCGGCCGTGCCGGATTGCTCGGCGAGCCGCGCGCGCACGGCACGGTAGGTCGCCCATGACGCGCCGAGCATCTTGAACGCCGGCAGGCCGAAGCGGGTGGACTCGGCCTTGACGAGGAGCTCACCGATCCCGAGGTCGGAAGCGAGGCGCGGCAGAGAGAGGAGCGGCGTCGCCTCGTAGCCGGGCAGCCGGCGGTGAAAGGTGAGGACCTCGGCGGTGGTGCCGGCGACGTCCCCGCGGTCCCCGCGGTCCGCGCCCAGCCCCGCCCCCGCGCCGTTCAGACCGGGTCCCACGGCGAGCGGGTTGAGGACGGCCCGGAAACCGAAGGTCACGGTGTCCACCCGCTGAACGCGTCGATCATCTGCCGGACGTCACCGAGCGGGTAGAGGATCGGGCAGGTGCACCCGTGCGCCACGTAGTCCGCCACGCGCGCCCGGGCCTGGTCCGGCGTGCCCGACGCCGTCAGCATGCGGACGACCTCGTCGGGGACGAGCTTGGACGCCGCCTCGACCTGCTCGTGAGTCGCGGGCCAGGTCAACACTTCCCCGACCGCGTCGAGGAGCGACTGGGGGACTCCGGAGGCCCGCATGATGTGCGGCTGCTGGCCGAGGTACTGCGTCACCATGAGCCGCGCCATGTCGAGCGCGGTCTCCTCGTCCTCGTGCACCGAGCACACGACGAGCTGCGGGCGGTCGAGGTCCTGGAGCCTCCGGCCCGCACGATCCAGCCCGGAGGCGAGGTGCCCGAGCGCACGCTCGTTGTAGTCGGGGGAGACGAGGTAATTGAGGACCACGCCGTCCGCGATCTCGCCGGCGAGCTCGAGCATCTTGTCACCGGTGGCGCCGATGTAGATGGGCACGTCCTTCGGGCGGCGGTCCTGGTAGACGTAGTCGAGCTCCACGCCTGTGAGATCGACCCACTCGCCGTGGAACGTCACCGTCTCGTTGGCGAGGAGCGCGCGCACGGCGGTGACGACCTCCCGCATCACGGTGAGGGGGTGCGCACGGGTGATCCCCACCTTCGCCGCGAGGGGGTCCCACCATGCGCCGAGGCCCAACAGCACCCGGCCGGGGGCGAGATCGTCGAGGGTGGAGAACGTGGCGGCCAGTCGGGCCGGGTTCCGCGACCAGCAGTCCGAGACGCCGGAGCCCACCCTGATGCGTCCGGTCACCGCGGCGTAGGCCGCGAGCGGTACCGTCGCCTCCCGTACGAGCCTGCTCTCCGCTTGCCAGACGGCGTCGAGACCGCACGACTCCGCGTAGGCCACGTACGCCATGCCGTCACGGATCGAGTGCGCGTCCTGAAGGTAGAGGGCGGTCCTCACACGTCAGCTCGCCTTCGGGTCACTCACCGTCACCCTCACCCGCGCCACCCGCGGCGGGTCCGCCGGCGCGCATCGGCAGCGTGGCGCGCCAGACCCCGTCCGCGTCGTGCAGGGCCCCGGCGACCGCCCCGGCGGTCGGGACGAGCCCGATCTCCCCGACTCCCTTGATCCCATAGGGGGAGCGGGGCTGGGGCACCTCGACGAGGATGACC
>JASHUY010000184.1 GCA_030039755.1 Acidimicrobiales bacterium | reverse complement strand
CACCGCGATGGTGACGCCGTTCGGTCCCGACGGAGCGCTGGACGTGGACGCCGCGGTCGAGCTCGCCCGCTGGCTGATCGACCACGGCAGCGAGGGCCTCGTGCTCGCCGGCACCACCGGGGAAGGCCCCGTCCTCTCCGACGCGGAGCTCGGCGAGCTGTGGCGGGGCGTCTCCGACGCCGTCACCGTCCCGGTTCTCGCCGGCACCGGCACCAACGACACGCACCACTCGATCGAGCTCACGAAGCTCGCGACGGAGTGCGGCGTGGACGGCGTCCTCGTGGTCACGCCGTACTACAGCCGCCCGTCGCAGGACGGGCTGTTCGCGCACTTCGCCGCCGTGGGGGCCGCCACCCACCTACCGGTGGTGGTCTACGACATCCCGGTCCGTACGGGCAGGCGGATCGGGATGTCGACCATGCTCCGGCTCGCGCACGAGGTCGGCAACGTGGTCGCGCTGAAGGACGCCGCCGGCGACCCGGCCGGCGCCGCGCGGCTGCTCGTGCACGCTCCGAGCTCCTTCGAGGTCTATAGCGGCGACGACTCGCTCACGTTGGCGCTCATCGCGATCGGTGCGGTCGGGGTCATCTCGGTGTGCTCGCACTGGGCGGGCCCCGAGATGCACCGGATGGTAGCCGCCGCGCGCGACGGCGACCTCGACACGGCCAGGTCCGAGAACGCGCGGCTCGTCGAGTCGTACGACTTCGAGTCGACCGAGCTGTTCCCGAACCCGCTGCCCGCGAAGTCCGCCTGCAGGGCGCTCGGCCTGCGCGTCGGGCAGTGCCGCCTCCCGCTCGGCGAGGCGCCTCCGGAGCTCGAGGGAGAGGCGTTGCGCATCCTCACCCGGCTCGGGACCGCGCCCGTGCACGCCGCCTCCTGAGGCCGCGGCGGGGCGGGTGCGGGTGGCCAAGCGTTCCCCGGTCCGGGTCGTCTTTCTGGGCGGCCTCGGCGAGATCGGCCGCAACTGTGCGTGCGTCGAGGTGGGCGGTCGAATCGTGGTCCTCGACTGCGGGGTGATGTTCCCCGACCCCGACATGCCCGGCGTGGACCTCGTGCTGCCCGACTTCACCTATCTCCGCGAGAACGCCGAGCGCGTGGAAGCCGTCGTCCTCACCCACGGCCACGAAGACCACGTCGGCGGCCTCGCGTACCTCCTGCGCGAGCTCCAGGTCCCGATCTACGGATCGGAGATCTCCCTCGGGCTCGCGCGCAACCGCATCGACGAGGCCGGGCTCACCGGGCGCGCGCGGTACGTCGCGGTGTCGGACGGCGAGCGGGTCACGGTCGGTCCCTGCGAGGTCGAGTTCATCCCGGTCACGCACTCGGTGCCGTGCAGCTTCGCGCTCGCCTTCCACACGCCTCAGGGCGTCGTCCTGCACTCCGGAGACTTCAAGCTCGATCTCGAGCCGGTCGACGGACGGCGCACCGATCTCGCACGTATCGGCGCCATCGCGTCGGACGAAGGGGTCGCGCTCTTGCTCTCGGACTCGACCAACGCGGAGGAGCCCGGCTTCACGTCCTCGGAGAGCACGGTGGGCGCGACCATGGCGCGGGTCTTCGCCGCAAGTGACGGACGGCGCCTCGTCGTCGCGTGCTTCGCGAGCCACATCCACCGCATCCAGCAGGTGATCGATGCGGCGGCCGCGTCGGGACGGAAGGTCGCCACCCTCGGAAGGTCGATGGCGAAGAACGTCGACCTCGCCCAGCGGCTGGGGCTGCTCAGCGTCCAGGCTGGCGTGCTCGTCGAGATCGAGGACGTCGACCGGTTGCCACCGGGCGACGTGTGCGTGCTGTCCACCGGGTCACAGGGTGAGCCGATGTCGGCGCTCTCGCTCATGGCGACGGGTGACAACAAGTGGTTCCAGGTGGCCGACGGCGACGTCGTCGTGATCAGCGCGCACCCGATCCCCGGCAACGAGTGGTCGGTGGGACGGGTCATCGACGAGCTCCACCGGCGCGGCGCGGAGGTCGTCCACTCCGGGACCGAAGCCGTGCACGTGAGCGGTCATGCCCGCCAGGGCGAGCTGCGGACGCTGCTCGCGGTGGCGAAGCCGAGGGCGTTCGTCCCGGTGCACGGGGAGTACCGCCATCTGGTCCACCACGCCGAGCTCGCCCGCCGGATGGGCGTGGCGTCCGATCAGGTCCTCCTGTGCGAGGACGGCGACGCGGTGCGGCTCGACGAGAAGGGGTTGCGCCGTGACGGGACCGTGCCGGCAGGCTACCTGTACGTGGACGGGACGGTCGGCGACGTCGGCCACGGGGTGCTCCGCGACCGGCGACAGCTGGCTGAGGAAGGGGTCGTGATGGTCGTGGCGACCGTCGACCTCCAGCGCAAGGTCCTCACCGGACCGCCTCAGATCGCGACGAAGGGCTGGGTGCACGCGCCGGAGGCGGAAGAGCTGCTCGGCGACGCGTCCAACGCCGTCGCCGACGCCCTCGTCGAGGCGATGAACGACGGTGCTCGCGACGTGGAGGCGCTGACGCGCCACGCACGGCGGGCGCTCGGGCGGCTCGTGAACGAGAGGACGCACCGGCGGCCGATGATCGTGCCGGTCGTGATGGCCGTGTGAGATCCGCATGCGCGCTCGAGACCTCGGCCCGCCGCGCCGCCCCCGGTCAGGCGAGCCGTCGAGCGCAGCGGTGCCACGGTGCTCAGGTGTCGGGGCGTAGCGGCTCGCCGTGCGGCGCGTTGGCGACGCCGCGCCGCCAGTAGGCCTTGTGGTCGATCTGCTCGGGGGCGAGGCCCCGCCCGAGGAGCACCTTCCGGCAAGCCGCCACCTGACGCAGCTCACCGAACACGTAGGCGTGGCCGGTGCCGGCAGGGAGGGGCACGCCGGCGACCGCCTCCTCGAGCTGCGTCCCGGTCCCCGGCTCCCCGTCGCGGTAGACCCAGTCGAGCTCGAGCCGGACGCGGACGACTTCGGGCTGCTGCTCCTCCTCGGAGCCGGTGACCTCGAGGACGGCCAGCGCGTGGGCGTCGTCCGGCAGCCCCTCGACCATCGTGAAGATCGCCGGCAACGCCGCCTCGTCCCCGCAGAAGAGGTGCCAGTCCGCGGCCGGGGCGAGCCCGATCTTGCCGCGCGGCCCGATCGCCTCGACTCGGTCGCCGGCCCGAATCGACCCTGCCCACGCCGCGCCCGGTCCGTCGCCGTGGAGGACGATGTCCAAGAAGACCGCCGGAGCGTCCCGGTCGAGCCGGCGGATCGTGTAGCGGCGTCGGAAGTGGGCCTGGCCTGCGGCGGGCACCGCGATCATCAGGTCCTGGCCGCTGAAGGCGTCCAGGTCCGCAAGGCCCTCGGCGGTGAAGCGCAGGCGCCGCATTGCGGGGGTGCGCATCTGGGCGTCGACGAGCTCGAGATCGAACGCGCGCACTCCCGGCAAGCGTCCAAGGAGCGCCGAGGTCTCTTCCCCGTCGGGCGTCATCGAGCGATGAGCCTAG
>JASHUY010000183.1 GCA_030039755.1 Acidimicrobiales bacterium | reverse complement strand
GGCGAGACCACCGATCTCCTTCGCGACACGCTCGAGCGGGGCCGGACGCCGGCCGCACACGACGACCTGGCTGCCGTCCCCCGCAAGCCGTCGCGCGGTCGCCGCCCCGATGCCGGTGCCGCCCCCAGTTACGATCGCGACGGGACTCTCCACGTCCGAGCGACGATACCAGCGACGTCGAGGGAGAACAGATTGATGGCGCGCAGCCGGGAGATCCGCTACGACGACCCTGCCAGCTGGCCGCCCATCGGTGCGCTCCGCTCGGACGACGGGGGCTGGAAGCCGGCCACGACGGACGGCCTCGGCGTCCGTCGCGTCGCGGTCCGCTTCTCGGACGGGTTCGCGGTCCGGTTCACCTTCCCGACGCCGACGACCCTCGAGTGGGAAGTGACGGCGGGAGGGTGGGAGGCGCGGACACGCGGCGGCGAAAGCCTCTCGGGCGGTGCGGACGTCGAGGTCTTCCAGCTCGCACCGGAGTTGTACGTTTCGCACTTCCGGCCCGTGGCAGACGACCGGCTCGCGGGGGCCCTCGTGCTCGACCTCGCCGATGGGAGCGCGCTCGCCGTCCTCTTGCGATTGCAGACACCGGTCACCTCGACGCCCGCGGTCTCCTGGAGGGTCTCCGAGGGAACGATCGACGACGCTGCTCCGCAAGGTGGCCCCCCGAGCTCCCGCCCGCCGCCGAGCTCCGGCCCGCCGATGCCCACGGACGAGCTCGTCGGCAAGCGGGTGATCTACGACTACGGCGACGGCAACGTCTACGAGCACGTGTACCTCACGCCTTCACTCTTCACCTGGCTCTGCCTCCGCGGGCCGGAAGAGGGCCTCGCCGACACCGAATCCTGTGCCGCCTACAAGGTGCGCGACGGCACGTACCTCTTCACCTGGCGGGAGAAGGTGGTGCCTTGCGGGGCGGCCGTCGTGATCGATCTCGAGGGCTCGCAGACGTGCGGCGCCTTCCTCGGGCGTGACGGCGACTCGGGCGACCTCCTCCACTTCACGTGGGGCGCACACATCGTCAGCGTCGAATCCACGAAGTACCCCCCCGGGATCCGGCCGCCGAGGGTCGCGGCGCGGTAGTCGTTCCGCTCACAGCGAGAAGATCGCCCGGGCGTTCCCTCCGCGCACGGCCTCGCACGCTTCGGGCTCCAGCGCGTCGACCCTGTCCCGGCACCCGTCCATGTCGCCGATGTTGTGCGGATAGTCCGAGCCGAACAGCACGTGGTCGTTCCCGGCGACGGACAGGCAGAGTGAGAGCGCTTCGGGCGAGTAGGTGACCGTGTCGTAGTAGAGGCGGCGCAGATAGGACGAAGGTGGTTCGTCGATGTGCGCACGGCAGGCGGGCATCCTGTTCCAGCATCGGTCGAGGCGGCCTGCAAGGTAGGGAAGGGTGCCGCCGGCGTGCGACGCGATCAACTTGAGACCGGGGAATCGATCGAGGAATCCTTCGTAGATCATCCTCGTGAACGCGAGGGTGGTGTCGAACATGAACCCGATGTTGGCGACGAGGTTGTGCTCCTCCATGCCCATCGCCACCACGCCGGGCGGCGCGGTCGGATGGACGAGCACCGGCACCCCTGCCCGCTCGATCGCCTGCCAGACGGGACCGAAACGTTCCGAGACGAGCGGCTCGCCCGAGATGTTGGCGAGCGTCATGACCCCCGCCGCGCCGTTCGCCAGCGCCCGTTCGAGCTCGCCGAGCGCGGCGTCGGGGAACTGCCAGGGAAGGGAGGCCATCCAGCGGATCCGGTGGGGGTGGGCCGATTGTGCGTCCCGCATGGTGTCGTTGATGGCCCGCGCCACCGAGCTGCTCACCACTTCGCCGCCCCAGAAGACGTTCGGGCAGGTGAGCGAGACGATCGCGATGTCGACCCCTGCTCGGTCCATCTCCCGCACGCGCAGGTCGTAGTCGAACATTCCCTCCGTGAGGGTCATGAACGGGAAGTCCTCGAAGAAGACCTGCTCCAGCCCGGGCCCGCTCGTGCGGATCGAGTAGCTCCCGCCGTGCTCCCTCAGGGAGGCGACGAACTCCTCGCTCAGCATGTGCGTGTGCACGTCGACGAGCAAGCTCATGGCGGAACTCTATCGTATACGATAAGCTGCATCCGGTGCTACGTGCACGTTGCGTCGCCGCAGACGATCATGTTGCGATCCTGCGCCGCGCGCCGCAGTCGCACGCAAATTCGGGCCTCGCCACTCCGGGTGGCGACCGCGAGACAGGAGTGGGGGAATGCGGATACGCGTGACGCTTCGACGAGGGTTGGTCCGCGCGCTTGCTGCCGCCGGCATGCTCTCCATGGGGGCAGCGGTCATGATCGGAGCACCCTCCACCGGCGCATCGACCGTCAACAAGACAGTCGTCACGCTCGCCGAGACAGCGGGTGCTCAGCCCAACTACATCTTCCCGTACATGACAACCGGCTACTTCAGCAGGCCGAACCTCCCGTACTTCCAGTTCTTCATGTTCCGTCCGCTCTACTGGTTCGGGACAAACGGCACGGCGATCCTGAACACGAAGCTGTCCTTGGCCGAGACGCCGGTGGAGTCCGACGGCGGAAGGATCTTCAAGATCACGCTCAGGACATACAAGTGGTCGAACGGCACAAAGGTGACGACGACCGACGTCATGTTCTGGCTGAACATCTGGCACCAGAAGCCGACAGCGTACGCGGGCTGGTTCCCAGGTGGGCTCTCGATGCCGACAAGCATCAAGAGCGTGAAGGTCACAAGCCCGACCACGATGACGATCACGTTCGACGGCTCGTTCAACTCGCACTGGCTCCTCTACAACGAGCTCTCCCAGATCACCCCCCTTCCGACCGCCTGGACAAAGACGTCCGCGAGCGCGGCGGCGGGGTCGGCAGGTTGCGCGGATGCCGCCTACGGCACCGACGACACCGCGTGCAGAGCCGTCTACGACTTCCTGTCCAAGCAGTCCGGGTTCAACCCGACACACCCCAAGACAACCATCAACGCGCTGCCCACGTACGCGACGAACCCGCTGTGGAAGGTCGTCGACGGCCCATGGAAGCTGGAGTCCTTCGCGCCGACAGAGCCGGTGGTCTTCGTCCCGAACAAGACGTACTCCGGCCCCAACAAGCCGACGTACAAGGAGCTCATCGAGAAGCCGTTCGCCTCGGAGTCCGCCGAGTACGACGCGCTCGCGGTGGGGACAGTCGACGTGGGCACCCTGCCGTTCACAGAGGTCATATCGCCCGCGACGAGCCCGTCCAAGCCCTCGCAGACAGTGAAGCCGGGAAAGAACAATCCCCGCCTTTCGACATACAACCTGGTCACCGTCTACCGGTGGGGCGTCAACTATTTCCCGCTCAACTTCAAGTCGACGGGCGACACAGGTGAGGCCGGGCCCATCTTCAGCCAGCTCTACTTCCGACAGGCTTTCCAGTCCCTCGTCGACCAGACGCTCTACATCGACCGCGCGTACCACGGCTATGCCGTGCCGAGCTACGGGCCGGTGCCAGTCTGGCCGCACAACTCGTACGCATCGAGCTACGAGGAGACCAACCCCTACCCCTACAGCGTCTCGAAGGCGAGGTCCCTGCTCTCCTCCCACGGGTGGAAGGTCACCCCCGGCGGCACCGACGTCTGCGAGAAGCCGGGGACGGCCAAAGGCGACTGCGGCAAGGGCATCAAGAAGGGCGCCAAGCTGAGCCTCACGCTTCAGTACATCTCGGGAACAAGTCCGCTCACGAGCGAGATGAACGCCGAGGCCGCGGGTTGGAGCGAAGCGGGCATCCACGTGACGCTGTCGAGCGCCACCTTCGACACGGTCGTCGCCGCCCAGGTGCCCTGCCCGAAGGGGTGCTCATGGGAGATGGAGGACTACAACGGGGGTTGGGTCTACTGGCCTGACATCTACCCGACCGGTGAGGAGATCTTCGCCAGCGGCGCCGCTTCGAACTCCGGGAGCTACAACACAGCCGTCAACAACGCCAACATCACGGCGACCGACACGACCACGGAGAGCCTCACGACGTACGAGAACTGGATCGCCAAGGAGCTCCCGGTGGTCTGGCAGCCCGAGATCCTGACACTGGCCGAGATCCACAAGGGGCTCGAGCACCCGACCTACAGCCCGCCCACGGGGCCCACAATGGCCACATTCCATTGGTCGTGAGCGGAGGGCCGGCCGGGCAGGGCGCCGGGGCGCGTCGTGTCGCGGAGCGAGAGCGAGAGCGCGTCAACGCGCGGCGCGCAGGACGGCCGCCTGGTGGATCGCCCGGTAGGCCTCGACCGTCTGGAGCTTGTGCCAGCGAGCGTGCGCCTCGATCTTCGTCTTGTCGCCCGCTTCGAGAAGGGTGAGCAATTCGGCGTGCTCTTTGAGGGCCGCGCTCGAACGTTCCGGCAGGTAGACGAACATCGTCTGGCGCAGGCGGTCAAGCTTGGCGTTCGTCTGGGCGATCATGCCCACGAGAAACGGGTTCGGGCATCGACTCACGATCGTGTCGTGGAACGACCGGTTCAGCCGGCTGAACTCCAACGGGTCCGCCCTGGCGGTTGCCGTCCCCATCCGTGCGGCGATCGTGCGGAGCTTGGCCATGTCGTTCTTGCGCAGGAACGGAGCAGCCTCGGCCGAGGCCGCACCCTCCAATATGGCGAGGCACACCATCGCCGGCTCCCAGGTCGTCGCGTCGACGGGAGTCACGACCGCACCGGCGTTGCGTCTGAACTGCACCCAGCCCTCGGCCTCCAGCCGCCGGAGCGCCTCACGCACGGGGATCGCGCTGACCCCGAGCTCGCGGGCCAATGCGTCGATGTTGAGCCGCGCCAACGGCTCGTACGTCCCGTCGTGTATCCGGTCACGCAGGACCGCGTACGTTCGCTCCAGCTTGCTCACGGCCGCTGAGCTTGTCGAGAGGGCGTCGGCTGCCAACGGACGCCTACTTCGCGCTCCCCGCCGATTCGAGCGGGGATGCCGCTGCGGCGAAGCCGTCGGCGCCGACTCGCGCCTCGGAGATCTGGCGGATGTCGCCAACCGGTCGGACCGCACCGTCCAAGTCCAGCACGACCGTGGCCTCCGTGTACCAGCTCGGGATGACGTCGTTTCCGTAGAAGTCACGACGACGGGGGTCGTCCACGCCCCATCGCAACGTTTCCAAGCCGGGATCACCGGTGTAGTAGTCGCTGGTGTAGATCTCCACCCGGTGGCCGTCGGGGTCCCGGAGGTAGACGTAGAAGGCGTTGGACACGCCGTGGCGACCCGGGCCCCGTTCACGGTGACCTTCCTCGTGCAGGGCGCCGAGCACGTCGCAGATCCGCTGGACGTTGTGGCTTTCGGGGGTGAAGAAGCCGAGGTGGTGCAGGCGAGGGCCCGCGCCGCCGGTGAACGCCACGTCGTGGACGGTCTGCTTGCGGAACATCCAGGCCGCATAGAGGGTCGAGTCGTCTTCGATGGTCTCGGAGCAGCCGAAGCCGAGCGACCGGTAGTGATCGAAGGCGCGGCGGACGTCGGGAACCACCAGGTTGAAGTGGTCGATCCTCGCCGGTTCCGCCCCCCGGCGCAGGTCGTAGCGCTGCATGAGCCGCTCCATGCGCGACGCCTCGTGGAACAGCTCGACCGTGAACCCGAGCGGGTCCTCCACGCGCACGCTCTCGCCGATTCCCTCGGTCGTTCCCCTCGGGAACCAACGGGTCCGGCAGCCGCGCCGCTCGAACCATGCGGCGCCACGGGCCAGGTCCTCCGGCGCCCGCACCCGGTAGGAGAGGTACTCGAGGGCCGGCGCCTCTCCGGCCCGGAGAACGAGGTTGTGATGGATGAGCTCGTCGCTACCGCGCAGGTAGACGGTGGTGGCGTCCTCGTCGCTCACGTTGAAGCCGAGCAGGTCCACCCAGAACCAGCGGGCGCGGGCGATGTCCGTCACGCGCAGGCTGGCGTAGGCCGCCCGCACGATGTCCGGAGGAGGCACCTCACCAGCTGCGGCTCCAGCGGCGGGTGATGCTCCCACCGGCTCAGTCCCCTCGCTCGCCGTCAGCCCCGAAGCGCGGCACGTGCGTCTCCTCCGTCGCGATGTGGACAGTGCGTAGCTCACTATAGAAGTCGATGCTGTGGACGCCGCCTTCGCGCCCGACTCCGCTCGCCTTGACGCCGCCGAACGGCGTCCGCAGATCACGGACGTTGTGGGAGTTGACCCATTGCATGCCGGCGTCGAGTCGTTCAGCGACCCGATGCGCGCGCGACAGGTCGGACGTCCAGAGGTAGGCGGCGAGCCCGTACCTCGAGTCGTTGGCAAGACGGACGGCGTCCTCCTCGTCGTCGAAAGGGGTCACGCACACGACGGGGCCGAAGATCTCCTCTTGGAACACCCGCATCGTCGGGGTCACGTCGGCGAAGACGGTCGGGGCGAGGAAGTTCCCCTCGGGGAGGTGGTCGGGCCGACCGCCGCCGGCGACCAGGCGGGCGCCTTCCCGCTTGCCGATCTCGACGTAGCCGAGCACCCGCTCGTAGTGCTCCGGATGCACGAGCGCGCCGACCTCGGTCCCCGGGTCGGACGGGAGCCCGACCCGCACCGCACGTGCCCGCGCGGCCAGCCGCTCCACGAACCGGGCGTACGTGGTCCGCTCGACGAGCACGCGTGAGCCGGCGGTGCACCGTTCCCCGTTCAACGAGAACGCTCCGAACACACAGCCGTCCAACGCGGCGTCGAGATCGGCATCGGCGAAGACCACGACGGGGCTCTTCCCGCCCAACTCCATGGACAGGCCCTTCAGGTGGTCCGCGGCCGCGCGCATGATGACCCGCCCGGTCGCCGTCTCCCCGGTGAAGGAGATCACGGGGACGCCCGGGTGGGCGACGAGGGCCGCACCGGCCACTTCCCCGACGCCCTGGACCACGTTGAAGACGCCGTCGGGCACGCCGGCCTCGGCCATGATCTCGGGCAGCAAGCTGGCGGACAACGGGGTCCATTCCGCCGGCTTCAACACGACCGTGCACCCGGCGGCGAGCGCCGGCGCGAGCTTCCACGTCTCGAGCATGAAAGGGGTGTTCCACGGAGTGATGAGCCCCGCGACGCCCCTTGCCCGACGCAGGACGTAACCGAGCTGAGTCGGCGCGCGGAAAGCGTCCTCGTGGATCCCCACGATCAGATCGGCGAAGAAACGGAAGTTCTCGGCCGCTCGGAGAGCCTGCCCCCTGGCCTGGGTGATGGGCAGCCCGGTGTCGAACGACTCGTAGACGGCAAGGAGCTCGCTGCGCGCCTCGATCCCGTCGGCCGCACGCGTCAGGATGCCTGCCCGTGCCCGTGCCGGCAGGTCTCGCCAGCCGCCGTGGAACGCACCGCGGGCCGCCGTGACCGCGCGATCGACATCTTCGGCGTCGCCGGCGGTCACCTCCGCGTAGGGGCGATTCGACACCGGGTCGGCGAGGGGGAACGTCCGTCCGCTGACGCCGTCCACCATGGTGCCGCCGATGTAGTGCTGGATCCGGGCAGGAGCTCCGGCCGGCGCGGCGATCGACAACGGCTCCGACAACGTCACGTCGGCGCTCCCCCTTCGGGGACACCTCGGCGAGCGAGATCGGCAGGCGGACCGTCGAGAATGGCCTCGCCGGCGCGTAGGAGCTCGACGATCCGGGCCTCGGCGGCAGAGCTCGGCCGGACGAGCGGAGGTCGTAGCGCGCCGGAGGCGAGGAGCCCCGATCGCTCCAGCACCCACTTGACCGGTGCGGGATTCGTCTCGACGAAGGTCAGATCCACGAGCGGGTGAAGGGCGTAGTGCAGATCGAGCGCCTTGTCCGCCTCGCCCCTGACGGCGTGCTCGTACATCTGGGCCACGGCGGCCGGGGCGATGTTGGCCACGGCGCTCACGAATCCGATCCCTCCGAGCGTGAGCAGTGGAAGGCAGAGCAGCTCGATCCCGGACCACATCAAGGTGTCGCGGCCGGCGACGTGCATCACCCGGGAAAAGTGCTCGAAGTCCTTCGTCGTCTCCTTGACGCCCACCACGTTCGCGTGGCGACGACGAAGCCGGGCGATCGTCTCGGGAGCGACGTCGACGGCAGTGCGGGACGGGACGTTGTAGACCACGATCGGGAGGTCGGGATACTCGGTCGCAACCGCCGAGTACCACTCGTACAGCCCGTCCTGGGTGGGACGCGCGTAGTAGGGGCTGATGACCAGCGCCGCGTCGGCGCCCATCTCCGCGGCGACGCCGGTGAGGAGCATGGTCTCGTCGAGCTTGGTCGAGCCCGTCCCGGGCATGAACGGGACCCGGTCGTCCAGCACATCCACGACGGCGCGCATCGCCGCGGTTCGCTCCTCGACCGTCTGGGCTGACGGCTCACCGGTCGAGCCGCCAAGGGAGATCCCGTGCGAGCCGCTCGCGAGCTGCCATCGAACGAGCTGCTGGAGCCCGTCGACGTCGAGCTCGCCGGCGGCGGTGAACGGAGTGACGACCGGGACTATGGACCCCCGGATCTGCGAGGGGTCGGATCGGAACCTCATGGTTGCCGGCCCTTCCCGGTCTGGCGTCCCGGCGACGACTGCTTCCCTCGCCACTGTTCGTAGGCGGCACGCCAGCGCGGCCCGATCGGGTAGAGCCCCTCGATCCCGGCTCCGTCCGTGACGCGCTCGACGACGAACCGCTCTTCGAGCTCCTGCTCCACCGCGGCACCCGCCAACTCGGCTGCGAGCTCCGGAGGGATCACGACCACCCCGTCATTGTCGCCGACGATCACGTCGCCGGGCCTGACGAGCGCTCCGGCGCAGGCGATCGCCACGTCGACCGCCCAGGGCACGTGCCTGCGCCCCAGCACGGCGGGGTGGACGGCCGCGAAGAAGGTCGGGATCGCGAGCGACGAGAGCCCGGTGCCGTCGCGGATCGCTCCGTCGGTGACGATGCCGGCGGCGCCGCGGCGTTGGGCCCGCAGGGCAAGGATGTCGCCGACGGTTCCGGCCGTGTGGTCGCCCCGTGCGCCGATCACGAGCACCTCGCCGGCGCCGATCTCTTCGACGGCGCGCTTCTGGGCGTTGAACCCGCCGCCGCGCTCACTGAAGACGTCTTCGCGCAGAGGCAGGTATTCGAGCGTCTTGGCGACGCCCACGACCTTGACCCCCGCGTGGGTGCAGCTCAACCCGTCGAGCACGCAGCCGTTCAACCCGCGCCGGATCAGCTGCGACGCCAGCGTCGCGGTGGAGACCGACTCGAGCGCAGCACGCGTGTCGACGCTCAGGGAGAGCTCCGGCTGGCGGTTTCCGGCGGCGAGCGCTTCGAGCTTGGGGTCCACGAACGGCATCGTCCCGTAGCGCTCGAGTGGGAGGTCGTCCTCGAGGATCGGGGTGCGGAGCCGGCCCGACGTCGACTGGCCGTCGGTGACCTCGACCTCGACGACGGAGCCCGGCTCCACCACGGAGGACCCGGCGGGCGTTCCGGTCAGGATCACGTCACCCGGCTCGAGCGTCATGAGCCGCGACAGGTCGGCGACGAGCCGCCCGAAGTCGAACAACAGCTCCTCGCCGGTGCAGGCCTCCTGCACCAATCGCTCGTCGACCCACGTACGCAGCCAGAGCTTCGAAGGGTCCACCTTGCGGGCGTCGATCAGGCTCGGACCCATCGGGGTGTACCCGTCGATCCCCTTGGAACGGAGGTTGGAGCCGCCGTCGGCGTGACGAAAATCGTATATGCCGAAGTCGTTCGCCGCCGTCAAGAACTCGACGGCCTCCCATCCCTCGTCCGGACGGACCCGGTGGGTCCGCTTCCCGATGATGAGCGCGATCTCCCCTTCGAACGCGAGCAACCGGCACCCGGCTGGACGTACGACCGGCTGGCCGCTCGACGCCATCGTGCTCGGCGGCTTGAGGAAGTAGCTCGGCTCCGTCGGGAGCCTTCCTCGCTGCTCGGCACGGCTCCGGTAGTTCAGGTGGACGGCGATGATCTTGGTCGGGGCGAGGGGCACCGCTCCACCGGCGTTCGGCACGTCACTGATCATATGCGATCGGGTGGTCGGCTCCCCCGCTTACCTCGTGGGCTCGCCTCGCGACGCGTACCGGGCGAGCCTACGTCGGTCGTGGGCCGAACTGGAGATGTCGCAGGTCGTGCAGCACGGCTGCGCACTTCGAGCACACTTCCGAAACGGTAACGTGGTGTGAACAGACGGGTGCCGGGGGCGCTGATGGTCACTGTCGAGACGAACCGGGAGTGGACGCGGACCACCAAGGGCACCCGGATGGGGGAGCTGCTCCGCCGCTACTGGCACCCTGTGGCTGCAGCCGGCGAGCTCGACCAACACCCGGTCAAGCCGGTGCGCCTCCTGGGCGAGGACCTCGTGCTGTACCGCGGGAAGGACGGCTCCTACGGCCTGCTGGCCCGGCACTGTGCGCACCGGCGTGCCGACCTCTCCTACGGGTACGTCGACGACTGCGGACTCCGCTGCAGCTACCACGGGTGGGCCTACGACCGGGAGGGCCACTGCACGAGCGCTCCCTTCGAGGACGAGGTTGGGAACCGGTTTCCGAGAGAGCGCGTACGGCAGCCGGCGTACCCGACCCGGACCATGGCCGGGCTGGTCTTCGCCTACCTCGGGCCGCAGCCGGCGCCGCTGCTCCCGAATTGGGAGCTGTTCGAGTACGAGAACGGGTTCTGCCAGATCGTGATGGCTCCGGTGCCGTGCAATTGGCTCCAGTGCGCGGAGAACGACGTCGACCCCGTGCATTTCGAATGGCTCCACGCGAATTGGTCGTTCGCCCAGGCGGGAAAGGAGGAACGCGCGCCGAGGCATCTCGGGATCCAGATCGACGAGTGGGAGTACGGCTACGCCTACGGGCGGGTCATCGAGGGATCGGGCGAGTTGACCCCGTTCTCGCGCTACCGCCGGTTGCACCTGATGCCGAACCTGTTCATGCCGGGCCTCCACTTCGAATACCGCGTCCCGGTCGACGACGAGAACACCCTCTCGGTCGTGTGGTTCTACGACCCCGTCCCCGACGACCGGCGACCCTTCGCCCAGGATTCGATCCCGTACTGGTACGCCCGGACCACCGACCCGCAGACCGGACGCTGGATCACCACGCATGTCATCAACCAGGACACCGTCGCGTGGGTCGGGCAGGGCCGTATCGTCGACCGGGAGAACGAGCACCTCGTCCGGAGCGACCGCGGCGTTGCCATGTTCCGGCGCCGGCTCATCGAGGACATGAACAAGGTCGAGCGCGGCGAAGACCCGACGGGCGTGATTCGTGACCCACTGAAGAACAAGGTGGTGCACTGGCCCGACGACCGACGCTCGGTCCTCACGAAGGGACTGCCTCGAGACGAATGGCTCGCCCGAAAGGCACGCTCGAGCGAGTCGGGACTCGTCGGCACCAACGACTATTTCAGCTTCTACGCGGGCCAGCCCGAGCACGTGCGGCGGCTCTACGAAGAAGCGATGGGGTACGAGCCCGCCCAAGCTCGCGCCAGCCTCCCGTAGGGTTCGGCGGCGGCCGACGCCCACCCGGACGTCCTTCCTCGTCAGCCGTCGCCGGCGTCGCGGTCTCGATCGTGAAGGCGGGAACCGTCATCGCTCGTCGCGCTGGAGGAAGTCACGCACGCGCTCGAGGTACGGCCCGCGCTCGTAGCTCGACAGCAGCGCCCCGGACATACGAACGGGATCGCCGAAGAAGAAGTACTCGTACAGGTTCTGGCGCCCTGCGAAGGCCGAGATGCAGGTGTCCCATGCCAGCCGGAAGAGTTGCACCCGCTCGGCGCCGGTCAGCGTCGCAGACTGCAGGTACGTGTCGACGTCGGCGCGCAGCTCGCCTTGGAGGTCCGCCTCCGTCGGCAGCGCCATCAAGCCGCTCGCGCCGAACTTCCGCACGATCTCGGGGAAGCGCTGGGAGAAACGGGGGTACCAGTTCCGCGCCGCGTTGAGAGGTTCCCACTTCGGCGTCATGACCCCGAACGGATTCAGCGCTGCGTCGCACTCTGCGGCCCGGGTGAACGCGCGCAGCGTCTCCAGGGCGACGATCACCTCGGCGATGCTCTCCTGTACGTGCTGGAACTGCTCGATGCCGATCGCCTGGGCCATCGCCGAGACGAGCCCCAACATGAACTCCGTCTTCGCCGTCGTTCGCGTCACGACCTGGTGCGTCATGTGCACGACAGCTGACGTTTCCGAATAGAAGCCGTTGCACAGCTCCGGGTGACCGAGCATGAAGCAGCGCTCGAAGGGCACGAGCACGTCGTCGAAGACGACCACCGCGTCCATCTCCTCGAAGCGAGATCCGAAGGGGTGGTCGAAGTGGGACCGCCCGTAGTCCATCGACTCCCGGCACAAGAACCGCAGACCGGGCGTGTCGCATGCGACGGCGACCGCGTACGAGTAGGGAGCGTCCTCGGGCGTGCTCCGAAGCACCGTCGAAGGGAGGACGAGGAGCTCGTCCGCGATCGGGCCGATCGTGGCGAGCATCCGCGCACCGCGAAGAACGACACCGTCGTCGCGCTCGTCGACGATCCGGGCGGCGAGGGTGCCGCCCAACTGCTGCGACGAGGTGACGCTGCGATTCGCTTGCGGGGTGATGACCGTGTGCGTCGTGAGCAGGTCCCCGTCCCGGACCATCTCGTAGTAGCGCCGAGCGTTCTCCCCGAACTCGGGGTCCGCCTGGGCGAACCAGCTTTGCGCCTCGCTGAGCGCCATCAGGCAGCTGTTGAGGTAGTCACCGGTCCGTCCCAGCATGCCGAAACTGGCGTCGGCCCAGGTCTTCATCATCACCCTCCGACGCCGAAGGTCCTCGACGGTTCGGGGCACGAGGAACGACGTCCCGACCGGCTCACCGGTCGCCGGCGACTCGTAGGTCATCACCTCCCGGAGCTCCGGGTCGTGCTGGAGGTCGTAGAGCGCGGCGTACGTAGCCACGATGTTGCGGAACCGAGGGTGATCAGGGATTGCCGACGAGACCGTCTCGCCCTCGATCTGGACGGTCGGCCGTGACGCCGACAGACGATCGATGTACTCCTTGCCCGTGCGTGCCGCCATGTGTCCGAGACCTCCTTTCCTCGATCCTCAGATCAGGTACTCGACGCCGAGCTCGTTCTCGACGACGCTCGTGAAGCGGTGCGAAAAGTAGACGAGAGCGGCCCCCTTTCGGTGCCCGAAGTGCCGCACCTCTCCCAAGAACAGGCTGTGGTCGCCGGCCTCGTAGGTGCGCCACGGGGAGCACTCGAGGAAGGCGATCGTTCCTTCGAGACGCGGCACGCCGTGCTCACAAGGGGCCGCCCAGTGGGGCGCACTGGCGGCCGGCGTCCCGGCGAACCGAGCAGCGTGCTCTTCTTGCTCCGCGCTCAGCACGTTCACGCAAAAGGGCGTGTCACGGAGGAGTGCGTGCGCATGCGCCGACCTCGCGACGCTCACGAGCACGAGCGGCGGGCGCAACGAGACCGAAGTGAACGCGTTCACGGTGAGTCCGCGTGGGCCCTCCCGCGTGGCGAAGGTCACCACGGTGACGCCCGTCGCGAACCGCGCGAGACAGGTGCGCAGCGACGCAGAGCTCGCGTCTGCGATCGGCCGGCGCGCGGTGAACTCCGCTCCCCCGAACGCGAACCCTCCTTCCGTCACCGAGGCACCTTACGACCATCGGTCATATCGATCAACTGTCGGACCGAAGGCGGCGCGCAGCTCCTCCAGGGACCTCAGGCGGGTGCGAGCCGGGTCTCGAAGCTGTCACGCACCGACTCGGCGACCATGTTGAACGCGAGCACCGTGATCACGATCACCAGGCCGGCCGGATAGATCTGCCACCAGTACCCCGCGTAGATGTAGCTGAGCCCGCTGCTCAGCATGGCGCCCCAGTTCGCCGCCGGGGGCGCCGGGCCGAGACCGAGGAAGCTCAAGGAGGCAAGCAGCAAGATCGCTGTCCCGACTGCGAACGTCGTCTGGACGGCGATCGTGCCGAGAGCGTTCGGGATCACGTGGCGCCACACGATCCTGGGATTCCGTGCGCCTACGACCTTCGCCGCCTGAACGTACTCCCTCGTCCGCAAGGACAGAGAATCCCCGCGGACGAGACGGGCGGTGACCAGCCAGGACACGAGGCCGAGAACGATGATCAGCTCGATGATCGACGGCGTGAAGATCGTACCGAGGAGCAAGAGGAGGAGGAGGGGCGGGATCGCGAACGCCGAGTCCACGACGCGCATCATCAACGCGTCGATCCAGCCGCCCACGTACCCCGAGATCGCGCCCCACAAAGTGCCGATCACGCTGGCCAGGGCGGCGGCGGCCAAGCCGACCTCGAGCGACGATTGGCCTCCTTCCATGAGGCGGCCCAGGATGTCGTAGCCGACGTTGTTGGTACCGAGGGGATGACTCAGGCTCGGGGGCATGTTCACGGCTGTGAGGTTCGTGTGGACCTGATCCGTGTGGTAGATGAGCGGACCCACGAAGCTGAACAACGTGAGCAGCACGATGACGGTCAGTCCGACGACCCCTGCCTTGTGGCGCGAGCACCATGTCCACACCGTCCGCACCGTCCCGCCCAAGCGGGTCGGTGCCCTGCTGATCGCGCCCGCATGCTCGTCGAGCATGCCAGGAGGGGCGATCGCGGTCTGCTGGCTCATCGGTCGCCTCGTTCGTCAGCCGGCGGGATGGCAGGCGGGTCGGACGACGAGGTCATGCGGTGTACCGCACTCTCGGGTCCACGATCACGTAGAGCAAGTCGGCCAGGAGGGACCCGAGCACCGTGGCAATCCCGATCACGATCGTCCCGCCGAGCAGGGTCGGGTAGTCCCGCGCCAAGGCGGCGTTCCACATCAAGAGGCCCATCCCGGGGTAGTTGAAGACCTCCTCCACGACGATCGATCCTGACAGCACGAGCGGCAAGGTGAACCCGAACAGCGTGATGAGCGGGAGCACCGAGTTGCGGAACACGTGCCGGAGCACGATCCGTCTTCGCGGGGCGCCCTTGGCCTTCGCCGTCCGCACGTAATCCAGGGCCAGGTTCTCGATCGCGGCCGACCGCATGAACCGAATAACCGCCGGCGAAAGGGCGATCGCGAGCGTCGTCACGGGAAGCACGAGCGCCAGCGGATGCTGAAGGACCTGGGCGACCGTGGCAGCTGACGGGCTGACCGCCGGGAACACGTGGTTGGCCACCGCCAGAAGCCAGATCAGCAACATCGCGATCCAGAAGACGGGCATCGAGTAGCCGACGAACGAGACCGACGTGAGAACGTGGTCGGCCACCCGGTTCCGGTGCACCGCCTGCCACAGGCCCACGGGTATGCCGATGATGAACGCCATTCCGAAACCGAGGCCGTCGAGGAGCAGGGTCTTCGGGAGGTCGTCGGCAATGAGCGTGGCGACCGGCAGGTCCTGCTTGTAGGAGAACCCCAGGTTTCCCGAAAGCAGGTGCTTCCAGTACAGGTAGAACTGGACGTACAGCGGCTTGTCGTAGCCGTTCGCGGCGTTGAATTGCCGGACTTGTGCCGGCTTCGCCTGGATCCCGAGGATCGCGCGCGCGGGGCTCCCCGGAAGGAGGTGCGTGATCAGGAAGACGATGAGCGACACACCCAGCACGACGACGATCGCCTGGCCGATGCGCCTGACTATGTATCCGGTCATTGAACGCCCACCCAGCTCCTGCGCGTCTCAGAAGCGCCGGCGCGGCTCCGTCGCTCGCGCTCGGGGCCTATGGTCTCGGCCGCCATGACCGGCTCGGGACGACCCGGCAGATCGCAGTCACAGAAGCAGCAGCCACGTGATCGTTGATCATAAACGAGCAGATACCGGACAACAAGGCGCTGGCGGACGGCCGGGGTCGTCGAGGTCGCAGCGGTCCATCCGGACGGTCGGGCTTCCCGGCTCGGTGCCGTGGACGGCAGTGCCGTGGACGGCATCGACCTCCCGCCGCACCTTCCGGAAGCGGGGCGTGCCCGTGCGCCCGGAGTTGCCGCGCCGACCGCACGCGACGTGCTCAACCCGTGAACGCTTCGACGGTCTCGAGAAATCTCTCGATGTCCTCGAGTGAGTTGTAGAAGTAGGGAGCCACTCGTATGCCTGCCGTCGAGCCACTTCTCCGATACGAAGTCACCACCTCTCTGTCGAGAAGGACTTCGTGCAGCCTCAGGTCACGGCTCTGATCCCCGGTGGTGAACGTGACGATGCCCGCACGATGGAGCTGGTCATGCGGAGTCACCAGTTTCATGCCGGCGCGGCCGAGTCCGTCGATGAGCACACCGCCCAACTGGTAGGTGCGAGCCTCGATGGCAGCGCGGCCGATGGCCGTGAGCTCGCGGAGTGACGCCGTCAGGGTCAGCGCGGTCAGATACGGTCCGGTTCCACCGCCCTCGAACTTGTCGGCAGAAGCACTGAAGACCGCGGGAACCTCGGTTGACGGGACTGCGTTCGCAACGAACTCGGACCAGCCACCGGGCGGCAAGCGCAACGCCATGTAGCCGTACGTGTTCGGACGCAGCTCCTCGAGAAGGGGTGACCGGACGCACACGAATCCGAGACCGAACGGGTTGCACAACCATTTGCTGCCGCCAACCGCGACGCAGTCGAGGTCGGCATGCTCGATGTCGAGCACACGGGGGCCGAGGTACTGCGTGGCGTCCACGATCGACAGCACGCCCCGGGACCGGCAGATCCGACCGAGCGCAGCGAGGTCGAGAGTGGCACCGCTCACCTCCTGGGTCGCGCTCACGCAGACGACCTTCGTCGCAGTCGTGAGTGATGCCTCGACCTCCTCGAGACGAATCGCGCCGTCGTGCCCGGGGACCACCTTGACCTCGACTCCCGACGCCGAGAGCGACCGCCAGGGAAGGACCGTCGCCAAGAACTCCACATCGCTCGTGAGGACCTGCGAGCCCGGGGGCAACCGGAGCGCGTCGGCGACGACCCGGATTCCCTGCTGGGTGCTCTCGACGAGGGCGATCTCCTGTTCGGACGCATTGATGAATGCCGCCGCCTCACGCCGTGCATCGCGAAGGTGCTCCAGTACGGAAATGGTCTGGTCGGTCGCGGACCTGCTCTCCTGGCGCCGAAGCGCCGCGTAATAGTCCTGCATCGCCCCGAGCGACGTTCTCGGGGGTATCCCCTTGGTGGCAGTGTCGAGATAGGTCTTCTTCGTATCCCCGAGGAAGTCGTTCCTGACCGCGTCCCAGTCCACCGCGCCCGATGCCTCTTCGCGTTCCATTCAGGAGATCCTCGCACCTCGCTGACGCGGTCGCGCTCTCGACGGACGCGCACGTCTCCGCGTTGGGGATTCCGCGGAGTTGCCATGCCGGAAGCCCAGCGGGATGGGGACCCGCCGCTTGCGCGCTCCGCGCGTTCGGCCTGGTCCAGGAGAAGACGGCGTGACCCGCGGGCCGCCGACCGTGCGTCGGCCCGCGGGTCATGCGCCGGACGGTCTACTTGACCACGAACTCCTGGGGGTAGACGTTCCCGGTGATCGGGCTGTACCACACGTTCTTGACCTTGCTCGACACCGCGTTCACCGTATAGGTCTCGATCTGCCAGACCTCGAGCTGGTGCTGGATCACCCAGGTGTCGTAGGCCTGCATCGCCTTGACCGTATTCGAGCCCGTCGCCGTCCTCGTGGCGCTCATCAGGGAGGCGAACGTCGCTGTCACCGGGTAATCCAGTCCGACGTGGTTCTCGAATATCGGTGCGCCCTCAGGGTACGGGGAGTTGTAGTTCTCCGCGAAGCCCGCTCCCCAGTTGGCGATCTGCCACCCGGGACTGTCGCATGTGGCGGTTCCGCAGATATCGCCCACGATCGAGTTGAACGGTTGCTGCGAAAGGTTGAGCACGATCCCGACTTCGCTCGCGTCGCTCTTGTAATTGGCCATCGTCGCTGTCAGGTAGCCGCTCCCGCTCACGAAGAGGAGAGAGAACGTGAGCGTCTTGCCCTTCGCAATGCCTGCACCGCACTCCGAAGACCCCGTGCCGGGCTTCACGCACTTGGCCGCGCCGCTCGAGGGGATCTTCCAGCCGTGCGACGTCAAGAGCTTTCTCGCCGCGGAGATGTCGAACGGGTTCTTCCGCTGCAGGGAGGCCATGTACGGGTTGGTCGGCTCAGGAGGGATGGGGCCGTAGTCCGCGTAGCCGCCGTTTCCATGGAGGATCGCCTTGATCTGTCCGGGCTGGTCCATCACGTCGTTCAGGGCCTCGCGAATGTAGAGCTGCTTCACGAGCGGCCCCACTACGGGGCTGTGATAGTTGAGCGAGAGCATGTTCGCCGCTTCCAACTCTGAACGAACGGTGCTGTAGCCGACACCCTGTACCCGCGACGTCTCGGTCAGGTCGTTCAGCGGAACGTAGCCGAGGCTGACGTCCCCCGAGAGCACCGCGTTGAACTCGGCTGTCGACGACGTGTACGGAACCTCCTCGAATTTGGAGATCTTGGGCTTGTCGGGACCCGAGTACGCCGTGTTCGGCACGAGCACCACGAAGGAGTTGGATGTGTACTGCTTGATCTTGAACGCACCGTCGACAACCTGCCAGAGCGGGTTCGTGTTGTAGGTGGCGGTGTCCTCGCCCTGCTTCTTCAAGAATGTGTAGACCGCCTTCGCACCGGCTGTGGTCGTGTCGTATGTACCGACCGGACCTGTGGCCGACTCCTTGTCCCACGCCTGCTGGGGCATGGGGACGAGGTGCGCCAACTCTGTGTCCGTGAACCACGTCGGGTTGTAGGCCTTGTTCAGCTTGAAGACGACCGTGCTCGTCCCCTGCACCGTCCAGCTCACCACGTTTGTAGGCATGTTGCCCGGAGCCCAAGAAGACCAGCTCGTCTTCTCGGCCTTCAAGATGTTCATGAAGAACGTGATGTCGCGGGCGGTGAGTGGGGTCCCGTCGGACCACTTCCACGGTTTGAGGGTCACGCTCACCACGGTGTTCCCGTCGCTGTAGACCGGGGGTTCGGCGAGGCTCAGTGTTTTGTTGATCGCGTCCACGCTGTTCGGCGTGCTGATCGTGTAGAGCGTCGGCCACATCTGGTACTGCAGGTTTATGTTGGCTTCGGCATTGTTCGCACCTGTCACGAAGGGCATGATGAAGTTCGGGGTGCCCTGCGCACCCTCCGCGAGGGTGACGACACCCGCGGACGATGTCGCGGAGCGGTGGCGGGTGGCCGCGGACGTTGGAGAGGCACTCGTGGCCGCGAGGACCGCGACCATCGACACGGACACCACGGCGGTCGCGCCCAGGGTGAACCATGACTTCCATCGGCGGTGCGTTGGTTTCATTGGGTTCCCTCCTTTTGCAGGGAGTTGAAGTGGTCAGAAGTTGAAGTGGTCAGAAACAGTCACAGGTTGAGCGGCGGCTAAGCGCTGAGCGGGCTGGGGACCCGCACGTCGGGGCGTGGTGGCTGCTCCCCGGCCAGGTGGAGCGTGGAGCGATCGATGACCTGACCTCCCTTCATGACCATCGAGACTTCGGCGAGTCGTGAGACGTCGGTGGTGGGGTCCTCGTCGACCAGCACGAAGTCCGCGAGCTTGCCGGGTTCGACGGTCCCCATCCGCCCGTCGGCCCCGAGGAACCGCGCTGCGTGGACGGTGGCGCAGGCAAGGACATCCCATGGTTCGATGCCTGCGTCCTGGAGCAGCTCGAGCTCCCGGAGCAGCTCGGGCCCGAGCGAAAGGTCCGTTCCGCTGGCGACGACGCCGCCGGCGGCCACCAGCCTGCGAAGGTTCTCCTGTGCCACGGGAGTCATCACCCGCATCCACGCCGCCCAGCGGTTCTGCTTCTGTTCGGCGTGCTCCACGGTTGCCAGTCTCCGGCGCTCGGCAGGATCGACACATGCCGCGTAGTGCTCTCCGTCGAGGAAGCTCGGGTCTTCGGCGAGTCGGACGTACCGCTCGCCGATCGCGAGCGTGCTCACGACGGGCAACCGACGGGCCGCGAGCACGCTGACGAGCTCCTCGGTGATCGGCGACTGGATGACCGGGTGTGCCAAGGTGTCGGTACCACCCTCGACGGCTTCCCGGACGCGTAGCTCGTGCGACGCGTGGACGGTCACGCGCAGTTCGTCGGCATGTGCAGCATCGACGATGCCCCGCAAGGTCCGGGGTGAGAGGATCGGAATCAGCGGGCGAATGCCCCAACCGTGCTCGTCGTAGGTGATCTTGACGAGATCCGGCCGTCGGTCGAGGTGCGATCGCAGCTGACGAAGGTCTCGAGGAAGCTCGTCCACCTCGACGGCCTCGAGCTGCTCCGACCCGTGCCCCCCCGTGCACGTGACGAACGGCCCTGCGCAGAAGATACGGGGGGAGACGAGCTGCCCCGAGCGCTCCGCGTCCCGCAGCGGCCAGATGAAGCTCGAGTAGTTCCCCGCGTCGAAGACCGAGGTCACACCGCAGTAGAGGTAGCTGTGCAGTTGTGGGAGGACGTCGACCGGCTGCGGAACGGGGCGGTCATCCGCCGGTGGATGCCGCCTGTTCGAGCTCGGCCCCACATGGGGCGTGGGGCGAAGATGGACGTGCACGTCCATCAGCCCGGGCAGCAGGTACGCCCCGCCACAGTCGACGAACTCGGCGTCGCCGAGGTCGTCGAACCCCTCGGTGCCCGCCACCGCCACGATGACTCCTCCGTCGACGAGGACAGACCGACCTCGAAGCGTGCGACGGGCCTCGACGTCGATGACGTTGGCTCCCCGGAGAACGAGCGTCATCGACGCGCTCCGTGCGCAGCACGGTTCCTCGGCGCGGGCGCACCGAGAACCGCGTCAGGCGCACGCGGCGCAACCATCCGCCGCCGCTCCGACATAGACCGCGCCGTCAGGTCGCCGAGCACGTCGCCTCCCCCCGCACCCAGCCGTTTGATCAACGATCGAGATTATCACAGGTGGCCGGCGACTCGCCGAGCGTGGAGCAGGGCCGGGACGATCCGAAGAGGTCCGCGCCGCCATGGTTCTTCCCGGAGCCCGAGAGCGACGCCACCGAGCGCGCCGACCAGTGCGTCGCGCTCCTCGAGCGGAGCTACAGGCGGGTGAGCCGTCTCCAACCCCTCACCAATTGCGCGCTCAATCGGTGGACAACCACCGGACGTGGCGGGCTTTGCCGAGACCTTCACCGGCAACGCACACCGACGTGCGGCCGACGCTCGGGAGGGCCGTCGCGTGATCGGCCGTCTCGACTCGCGCAGGCTCCGAGCCGCGGTCGACGCTCATGGCGCTGCGCCGTCCTCGCGCCGTCCTCGCGCCGTCCTCGCGCCGACGTCGCGCCGACCTCGCGCCGAACGACTGGGAAGGAGCATCGCACAGCCCGTCACCGTTCGGAAGCCGCGTTCGGAAGCCGCGTTCGGAAGCCGTCGGGAACGATCGAGATCCGCTCCAAGACCGGACAATCCTCGCGTGCGATACCATGACGCCCCCAACAGTCGAGTGATGGCCGAGGTGACGGTGAACACGTACGAGAACGGATTCTCCCCACGGGTCTACACCACTCAGGTGCCGAGCAACCCGGGATCGCAGCGCTTCGGCGGTGGTCCTGCTCACGTGACGTTCTTGCGAAGGTTGGCCATCGGGTTCGCCGCGGTGGCGACGGCGTCGCTCGGGACGGTTGCTGTCGTAACCGCACCGTCGAGCGGGGCATCGACGGTGAACAAGACAGTCGTCGTGTGGGCGGAGACACCGGGGGCGTCGCCCAACTACATCTTCCCGTACATGACAGGCGCCTACTTCGACGGGCCGAACATCGAGCGCTTCCAGCCCTACATGTTTCGCCCCCTCTACTGGTTCGGCACAAAGGCCGAGCCGACGCTGAACGAGGCCCTTTCACTTGCTGCAGCGCCGGTCATGTCCAACGGGAACAAGACGGCCAGGATCGTTCTGAAGCCCTACAAGTGGTCGAACGGCGCCCAGGTGACAACGAAGGACGTCATGTTCTGGCTCAACATCTGGCACCAGAAGCCGACAGGCTACGCGGGTTGGTTCCCGGGTGGTCTTTCTATGCCGACAAGCATCTCGAGCGTGAAGATCGTCAGCCCGACGGTCATGACGATCAACTTCAAGCAATCCTTCAATCCTCACTGGCTCCTTTACAACGAGCTGTCCCAGATCACGCCGCTCCCGATCGCATGGACAAAGACTTCGACCGGCGCGGCAGCCGGCTCGGCAGGGTGCGCGACCGCCGGCTACGGCACCGACGACGCGGCGTGCAAAGCCGTCTACGTGTTCTTGTCAGAGCAGTCGGGGTTCAACCCGACACATCCGAAGACAACGATCGACGCACTACCCACCTACGCGACGAACCCGCTCTGGCAGGTGGTCGACGGCCCGTGGCGCCTCAAGTCCTTCGAGCCCACAGAACCGGTGGTGATGGTCCCGAACACCGCGTATTCGGGACCCAACAAGCCCACTTACAAGGAGTTCATCGAGAAGCCGTTCACGACAGCGTCCGCCGAGTTCAATGCGCTTGTCAACGGGACAGTCGATGTCGGAGAGCTTCCGGGGACAGAGGTGACCTCGCCCGCGACGAGCCCTTCCAGCCCCTCCCAGACAGTGACGCCGGGCAAGAACAACACTCGCCTCGCTTCGACGTTCGATCTGCTCACGGTCTACGACTGGGGTTTCAACTACCTCCCGATGAACTTCAACTCGACCGGCGACACAGGAAATGCAGGTTCGATATTCCGCCAGCTCTACCTGCGACAAGCCATGCAGAGCCTCGTCGACCAGAAGCTGTACATAGACCGGCTGGAGAGGGGTTATGGAGTCCCCACTTACGGTCCGGTTCCGATCTGGCCTCACAACCCGTTCTCGTCCAAGTTCGAGGAGTCGGACCCGTACCCCTACGACCCCTCACACGCCAAGCAACTCCTCTCGTCCCACGGCTGGAAGGTGGTCCCGGGCGGAACCGACGTATGCACGAGACCGGGAACCGGAGCCGGCGACTGTGGAAAGGGCGTGAAGAAGGGCGCGAAGCTCGATTTCTCGCTCCAGTACATCTCTGGGACAAGGACGATCACGGCCATCATGGACGCCGAGAAGGCGAGCTGGGGGGAAGTCGGCATCCACGTGAATCTCTTGAGCGCGACCGTTGACACGGTCGTAGCCGACGCCACGCCGTGCGCGAAAGGGTGCAAGTGGCAGTTGACGAGCTACGGGCTGATCGGCTGGGGCTACCTTCCGGACTACTACCCCACCGGAGAGGAGATCTTCGCCACCGGAGCCGAGTCGAATTCCGGCAGCTTCGACACAGCCCAGAACAACGCCAACATCAGAGCGACCAACCTCACGGACGAGAGCCTCGTCACCTACGAGAACTACCTTGCGAAGGAGCTCCCGGTCATCTGGGAACCCGAGAGCGTGGAAGCTTGGGAGTACCACAAGGGGCTCGAGCATCCGCCGATCGCTCCCTTGGACCGGACACCGGCCACATTGCACTGGTCATGAGCCGAGCCGAAGGGGCCTCCCGACCGTAGCTGCGGTTCAACGCCTCTCGAAGGCCTGGTCGTTGGAGGGCTCGAGGGTCTCGAACACGCGGGGCTCGATCCCCCGCGCCTTCCAGATCTTCTGCACCGTGGACTTCCCGATGCCCGAGTGCTCGGCCATCGAGCGCACCGACCAGTGCGCCACCCCGCCAGGGGGCTTCATGTGCAAGGTGTCGTGGACCATCCTTTCGACCCGCTCCTTGCGGATCGAGGGCTTGGGTCCACGGCCTGGGCGCACCTTGCCGACCCATTCGACCCCGTGGGCTGAGAAGTCGCGACGCCACTCGAGGACCGTCGATCGCGAGACGCCGAGTCGCTCGCCGATCGCCGTGTTCGCCAGCCCGTCGGCGGCGAGCAGCAGTCCTTCCGCCTCGCGCACCGCCCGGTGCGGACGCGTCGTGCTCGCGACGATCGCTTCGAGTGCACGGCGCTCTTCGAGCGACAGCTCCAGCGGGGGTGCAGGAGGGTGTGCCATCTCCAACCCCACACTTATTGCGCGCTCACTGGGTGGACGCTGCTAATGAGCGAGCCCGCCACCGTCGCCGGCGTGCTGCGACTTGGCGCCGGGGCTGCCTCCGGGGTGGAACACGCCGAGCACGCGCAGGACGCCACTCGACGTGTTCTCGAGGCAGTGCGGGGTCCCAGGAGGGAGATAGACGGAGGTACCGGGCTCCAGTGGGTGAACTTCGCCCCCGGCGTGGATTTGGCCGCTCCCGTCCAGAACGCGGACCACCTCGTCGTAGGTGTGGCTGTGCTCGGGCGCCCGTCCCGGCGGGATGTCTCCGACGAATTGGGTCGCAGCCTCGAAACCCTGGGGGGCGCCGAGGAGGACCCGGAACTGTCTGTCCCCGGTCACCTCGACAGCGCAGTCCTCCAAGGCTGCCACGAGCATCTCGCTGCACGCGACGGGCTCGGGGAGCACGGCGATGGTCACCTCGAGCACCTCGTCGCCTGGGTTCTCCACCTGGCAGCTCGTGCCCGCGGGGAGGAAGATCCCGGTCGGCTTCTCCACCCCGACGCTGCGGTCAGCGTGGACGATCGCCCGCCCGCGACTCACATACCAACACTCACCCCCTCCCTCCGCGCGCATGGTGGCAGCCCCTGCCGGGCCTACCGAAAGCACGCGCTGAACGAGGTTGGGGCAACCGTCGGCGCTCTCGAGCACCGTCGTTTGCGCGGACTCCCCGCGACCGGGTCGACCCGGCGCGCGTTGCACGACGACGGCACGCACGTCACCCATCGGCCGACGCCGCCTTGGCTCCTCGAACGAGCACGCCCAACGTCTCGTTCAACCGGCCGATCTCTTCGAGCGTGTTGTAGTGGGCGATTCCTACGCGCAGTGCGTCCCTCCAGGCCAGTCGCTCGTACAGCGCAAGTGCGTAGTAGTTGTCACCGCTCCAGACGCCGAAGCCCTCCTTGGCGAGGGCGACCGAGAGCTCGGCGGAGGGAATGCCGTCATAGTTCACCAGGAAGGTCGGGACCCTTCCTTCCATGGTGGGAGAACCGTAGAGACGAGTGCCCTCCGGCAACCCGGCCAGGAACGCTTCGCCGAGGGTGCGCTCCCACCCCGCGATCTCGTCGATCCCCCCGATCGAGTCCAGGTAGTCGAACGAGGCGACCAGCGCTGCGAGCAGCTCGTAAGGAAGCGTGCCGGTCTCGAAGCGGTGACCGACAGGCTCGTTCGCCGACGGGCGTGCTTTGTACGGCCGCCACGACTCGATCACCTCCCGCCGCCCATAGGCGATCCCGAGGTGGGGACCGCAGAACTTGTACGAGGAACAGATGAGGACGTCCGCGTCGATCGCCTTCACGTCGATCGGAAGGTGGGGTGCGTACTGCACGGCGTCCACCCAGGCGAGAGCTCCTGCTCGGTGGGCCAGCGAGGAGACCCGTGCAGCGTCCACGGTCGTTCCCAGCGCGTTCGAAGCGAACGGGAAGGCCACGATCCTGGTGCGCGGGTTCAACAAGCTCTCGAGCTCGCCGTAGTCAAGGTTCGTGTCGTCGGTGATATTCACCTGTCGGACCACCAGATCTTTGTCACGTGCCAGCTCGAGCCACGGTGCGACATTGGCGTCGTGGTCGAGCGCCGTGACCACGATCTCGTCTCCGGGCGAAAGGGTCCTCCCGACCGTGCGCGAAAGCGTGAAGTTGAGAGACGTCATGTTGGCACCGAAGACGATCTCCTCCGGCGTGGCACCCAGGAAGCCCGCCGCCCGCTCGCGCGCCTCGTCGATGAGCGCCTCGATTCTCCGGCTGGTCTCGTAGGGTGCGCCCATGTTGCCGCTCGCGTCGCGGTAGTTGCGCGCGACCGCGGCAGCTACCTCGTCGGGAACCTGGGTGCCGCCGGGCGCGTCGAGGAAGACGAAGTCACCCTTGAAAACGGAAAAGCGCGCACGGACTGCGTCGACGTCGAACACGACTACCTCCTGGTCTACGTCCCCGTCATCTGCTCGAAGGACCGTTCCGGTCCCGCGACCTGGTCCGGCGGAGAGTATCGCGCCGCGCACCGCCGTCTCTGTCCTCGTGCTCGCTTCACCAAAGCGAGGATGGCCAGCAGGCCGACGCCGGCGAGTCCTGCGAGCACACCGCGCCGCGAGCGGAGCGAGGCCCCGACGAGCCGATTGAGGTCGAGCACGTCGTCGGAGGATGCCGCCGGACCGCCCTCTCGCCCGCGATCCGCGTCGCCGGCGGGTACCGACGCGCTCGCCGCGCTGTCCGCGATCTGGCGCTCCAGCCTGGACGTGAACTCCTCGAGCACACGGTTCCCGACGTCTTCGAGCACCCCCTTGCCGAACTGCGCCTGCGGTCCGGTGATCTCGAGGTCCGTTTCTGCGACGACCCGGGTACCCTCTTGGACCTCCTCCAGACGGTTGCGTACGGTGGCGAGTGCGGAGCCCTGGCCGCGTGCCTCGCGGGCTTTCATCTGGATCGTCGCCACTCGCGCCTCGTCGTCGATCTCGACGAGAGTCGCCTCTCCGCGGTACTCGACCGTCATCGGGCCGATCTTGAGGCGGATCTTCCCCCTGTACGTGCGGGGCGGAACGACCTCTTCGACCCGGGCGCCCGGAACGCACGACGCCACCTGTTCCATGTCGACCAGGTGGCTCCAGACGACGTCGGGCGGCGCGGCGACGACGAACTCATTCACGAGCCGCATCAGTTCGTCGCCACCGAGGGCGACCCCTTGCGGGAGGACACCTCGACGCCCCGGGAGGCGGCGGGGTCCCGGTGGAGGAGCTCGTAGACGCGCGCCCAGTGGTTGTGGCTGTCCGCGACGACCGGCCCGCCCGCTCCGACCGCGTCCTGGATCGCGCTGCACACGGCGTGCAGCGGAGCGCCGCCCCCCTCACCCATGCCCTTCGCGCCGTTGGGGGTGAAGGGACTCGGGGACTCGATGGAGCCGCAGTCGAGGTGCGGGATGTCGAGCGCGGTGGCTGCGTGGTACTCGTAGAAGGACGGCTGCTGCAGCTGGCCGGACTCGTCGTAGTCGAGCGACTCGTAGAGGGCCGCAGCGATGCCCAGACCCGTCGCACCGTGCACCTGCCCCTCCACGATCATCGGGTTGATCCGCTTACCGCAGTCGTCGACCGCTGCGTACTCGAGCAAGGACACCTCCCCGGTGTCCTCGTCCACCTCGACCACGCAGACGTGGACCTGGCTCGCATACGTGAGCGTGAGGTTCCCGGTCTTCGTCACCGGGTCCGGCACCTGGAAAGGCGGAACGTAGACGTGGCGCGCGTTCAGGTCCACCTCGGACAGCAGCTCTGCGGGCAGGCCCGCGTTGTTCGCGTACACCATGTTGGCAAGACCGATGAAGGGGATGGCGCGGCTCTCGTCGCCGCGCACGCGAGCGAAACCGTCGGAGACCTCGATGTCCTCTTCCGGCGCCTGCAGCGCGTACATGGCCAGCTTCACGATCTGGCGCCGCAGCTTCTCCGCCGCGCCCATCACCGCGCCGAGGCCCGACACGGCGAACTGGCTCGCGTAGGTGCCCGAGAACCCGACGTAGGAGTTGTTCGCCTGGTTGAACCCCGTGGAGACGGTGACCATGTCCGGAGACACCCCCAGGATGTCGGCGGTGACCTGCGCGGCGGTCGTCTCGTGCCCCTGGCCCTGCGGAGTGGTGCCGATGTTGACGTTCACCTCGCCGAACAGGTCGAGTTTCACGATCGCCGCCTCGCCGTTTCCCGAGAACGGGAGGGCGGGGTTGATGATCCGCGACTGCCCGAAGTTGTTGGTCCCCGAGTCGAGCGTCGAGCCGATGCCGATGCCGATGCGCCGTCCCGACCCCGTCCCGAGCTCACGCTGCCGAGCCCGCCACTTCTCGGCGTGGGCCAGCTCGAGCGCGATGTCGAGCGATCGTGGCAGGTCTCCGGAGTCGTAGACGCAGTCGTTGGGCGTGCGGTAGGGGTAGTCCTCCGGCTGGACGTAGTTCGTCTTCCGCACCTCCACCGGGTCGAGGCGCAGCTCCTTGGCGACGACGTCGATGATCCGCTCGATCATCCAGAGGTGCTGCATCCGCGAGTAGCCGCGGTTCGGGACGGTGGGGCACTTGTTCGTGACCACCTCGGTGTAGTCCACGCGCACGTGCTTGAGCTTGTAGCACCCGGGCACGACCTGCGACCAGATCACCGCTCCGAGCGGCTCGTAGTGGAGGTACCCGCCCGCGTCGTCGAAGGCGCGGACCTTCACCCCGAGGATCGTGCCGTCCGACATCACCGGTACCTCGATGTCGAGAAAGGTCCGTTCGTTCCCGTGCCCCGCAGTGAGCATGTGCTCCGTGCGGTACTCGGTCCACTTGACGGCACGCCCTGCCTTCTTCGAGAGCAGGGCCAGGGCCGCGATCTGCGCGAAAAAGCCGATCTTGATGCCGAACGCCCCACCGATGTCCTTCGACACGAAGTTGAACTTGTTGATGGGAACGCCGATCGTCGGCCCGATCACCATGGCGGCGAACATCGGCATCTGGTAGTTGCTCATGACGTTGACCACCCCGGTGCCGAGGTCGTAGTCGACCACGGCACCGTTGCACTCGAGCGGCGCAGAGGTGAACCGGTGGAAGTGCAACCGCTCGATCTTCACGACGTGGTCGGCGTTCTCGAGGGCCCAGTCGACGTCGCCGTAGTCGAACACCCCCTGCCATACGACGTTCGTTCCGGCCTCTTCGTAGAGGAGGGGCGTGGCGGGATCTGCGGCCGCGACGGTGTCGACGACCGCGGGGAGGGGCTCGTACTCGACGACCACGCGTTCAGCGGCGTCCCTCGCCGTCTCCCTGCTGTCTGCGAGGACGACCGCAACCGCGTCGCCCTGGTAGCGGACCTTGCCGACCGCGAGCGGCCATTCCCCCATGAGGGACCCCGGGGGCGGCGCGATCGCGAAGAAGGGCGTCTCACACTGTCGGCGCGCCTCCTCGCCGGTCAGCAGGGCGTAGACGCCCTCCATCGCCAGCGCCGGCGCGCAGTCGATCGACAGGATCCTCGCGTGCGCGTGGGGCGACCGGACGAACCATGCGTAGCCCTGACCCTGCAAGCCACCATCGTCGACGAAGGAACCCTGGCCCTTCACGAGCCGGGCGTCTTCCTTTCGAGGGATCGACCGTCCCGACCACGCCCGGGTCGCCCGGTCGGTCGCCGGGCTGCTCGTGATGGTCATGTCACACCTCCTCCGCAGATCCGGTCGCGAGCGTGGCCTTGCCCGCCGACCCGGCTGATCTGATCGCCTCCACGATGTTCACGTAGCCCGTGCAACGGCACACGTTGCCTCGGATCGCCCGCCGCACGTCGTCTGCGCTCGGGTCCGGGTTCTGCCGGAGGAGGTAGGTCGCGCTCATGAGCATCCCAGGGGTGCAGTAGCCGCACTGGAGTGCGTGGTGCTCGTTGAACGCGCGCTGCAAGTCGCTCAGCTGGCCGTCGGCAGCGAGGCTCTCGACCGTCTCGACCGTGCCTCCGTCCGCCTGCGGCGCGAGCAGCATGCAGCTCTTCACGAGCTTGCCGTCGACGACCACGGTGCACGCGCCGCAATTGCCGGTGTCGCAGCCGATGTGAGTCCCGGTGAGTCCGAGGGTGTCCCGCAGGAAGTGGACGAGGAGTTGACGGGCGGAGACGACCCTGCTCACCCGCTCCCCGTTCACGGTGACGCTGATGGCGTGGCTCGTCCCTCGCTCGGTCATCCCCGGCCTCCTCGTCGCGTCCTCTCCGCGCCGTCGCCCCCACCCCGGGCTTGGTCGATCGCCTGCATGACGGCTCGCCGCGCCATCACCTTCGCCATCTCGCGGCGATAGTCGCTGCTCCCGTGGACGTCGTCGATCGGCCGGAGGCCTTCGGCGGCCACGGCGCAGGCGTCGCGCACCGCAGCCTCCCCGGCTTCGGCCCCGGCGAGCCGCGCCTCCACGCCGGCGTCGCGGACCGGGACACTCGCCATGCGCGCGAGCACCACCCGGGTCGCGGCGATCGTCTGCTCCCCGGCGTCGAGCTGGACCCACGCAGCCGCCCGAGCCATCGCCTTGGCGTCAGCGGCGACGTGGAGGGACGCGTACCCGGCACCCGAACGCGCGGGCATGGGAGGGACGGTCACCGAGACCAGCAGCTCCCCCGGCTCGAGCGCGGTCGCGAAGTACCCCTTGAAGAACTCGGCCGCCGGCACTCTTCGGCTCGCGCTCGCGGACCGCAGGCTCATGACGGCGTCGAGCGCGGCCAGGATCGGTGGAAGGTTGTTCGTCGGGTCGCTCAGGCAGCAGTTGCCCCCGATCGTGCCCTTGTTCCTGATCTGCTGGTCCTCGATGTGCGCGGCGACGTCGCCCAGGGTGAAATGGACTTCGCGCACCTCCGGCGACCGGTCGAGCTCGTCATAGGTGACGCACGCACCCACGTCGAGCCCTCCGTCGGGGCTCCTCGTGATCGAACGGAGCTCGGAGAGGCGTGAGATGTCGACCAGCAGGTCGACCGACGCCACTCGGTTCTTCAGCACGTTCACGAGGCTCTGGCCACCGGCGAGCGGCGCGGCTCCGTCGACCTCGGTGAGGACGGCAAGGGCCTCCTCGAGACTGGTGGGCCGCACGTACTCGACCTGTTCGAGCAGCATGGTCAGCCCACCTCCGAAGGACCCTCGTCGCTGTCACCCGCCATTCCCCGCCTGCGCCGACGCGCTGCGGCGAGCACGACGTGCTGGGGCAATGCGCCGGCGAAGCTAGACCCGGTTTGATCAATTGTCAACATTGCAGGACTCTCGACCCGGCATCACCGCTCGGGCGTGTAGGAGGTCTCCAGCGCCCGGACCAGTCGCCACATGGTGAGGTGCAGTGGGACTGGGACCGCACGCTTCAGCCCCTCGCGGACGAGCGCGCCGGTGATGAAGTCGACCTCGGTGGGCCGCCGAGCACGAACGTCGGCGAGCATGGAAGGCAGGTGGCGGTAGCTGCTTCGCCCGGTCTCCCCGCGTCGGACGGCCTCCAGGTTCATCTCCCACGGGTCCTCGTACAGGTCCACCTCGGCGGCGCGCGCCACCCCGCAGCCCTCTTCGACGAGCTGATGCGCGAGATGACCGAGATCGGTCAGCTGCGCTTCCGCGCGGAAGTGGGAGTCGTGCGGCAGACCGGTCAGCGCGCTCAGCGCGTTCACGGTCGCATTGAAGATCAGCTTGGACCACAGCGCAGGGCGGACGTCCTCGAACGCCTCGGCGCGGAGGCCCGACTCCCGGAGGAGCGCCGCGACCTCTTCTGCCGTCGTCGTCGACGGCGGCCGGACCGGCGACGGCCCGAGCCACGTCGGCGCGTCGAGCTCGTACTCGACGTGGCCGTCGTCGTGCTTGGTGCCGCTCATGAACGTCACCGCCGACAACACGGACCAGGGCCCCGCCTCGGCCATGATCTCGTCGGCACCGAGCCCGTTCTGGCACGTCATCACCACGGCGTCGTCAGAACGGCCTTTCAGCGCCCCGGCGACCGCCTCGACGTCGTTCGCCTTGGTGGCCACGATGGCGAGATGGAATGAGGGCAGCTCGCGGGCATCGTTCGTCGCGTGCAGCGTCGAGTGGAGCATGGACTTTCCGCTCACGTCGATGCCCCGGTCGCGGACGTGCGCAGCGTGCTCGGCGCGCCGGGTCAGGACCCAGACCTCTGCCACCGTCGCGAGATGGGCGGCGAACAGGCTCCCGATCGTGCCGACGCCCGCGACCACGATGCGCCATCGGTGACGGTCGCCGATCCGTGTCACTGAAGCGTGAGGCGCATCGCGTGGGGAGTGAACCGGCCTTCTTCCGCCAAGGAGAAGAGTGGGGCGCTGCCGAGCTGCTTCGAGAGCGCGTTCGCCGTCGACACGAGGTGGTTGGTGAGCTCGAAGGCTGCGCGCTCGGGCTCGTGGCGGGTGCAGCACTGAACCAGTACCTCGTGGTTCCGGAGGTGACGGGACGCGCTCTCCGCGCTGTCCATCGCGTGACGGTATCGCTCACTCGATTCCCACAGAGGTTGGATCAGCCGGACCAACCACGACGACCTCGACGCCCGGTAGATCGACATGTGCAGCTGGCTGTGTGCCCGCCACGTGGCCGCCGACGCCGGCTCCTTGGTGCGCAGCACGGCGAGCAGCTCCTTCGCCCGGGCTCCGTCCTCCGGCGTGAACCGCTGCGCGGCCATCGCGATGGCGAGCGGCTCGAGCGAGAGCCGAGCTTCGTAGATCTCCCGGAGGTCCTCGATCGAGAGCTCGGTGACCCGCGCGCCCTTGTGCGGGATGTTCTCCACGAGTCCGAGGGCGTCGAGCCGCCGGATCGCCTCCCTCACCGGCATCGGGCTCAACCCGAGCGCGCTCGCCAGGTCCTCGATCGGGATGCGCTCCCCAGGCTGCAGCGTGCCGGTCAGGATCGCCTCGTGCAACGAAATGAACGCCTTCTCCGCGAGCGTGCGGTGGGCCGGAACGGCGCCGACGACCTCGGGAGCGGTCCAGTCGCTGGACAGCCTCCGCTTGATCGACGCGGTCCCGTCTTCTCGCGCGCTCACGTGACCACCTCCTCGGTTTCGTAATCCTTGATCAATGATCCCACGTCCTGAACGCGGCCACGCGCTTCACCACCTCGCAGACCCGTCACCGCCCCCAGCTGCGGAGATCCGCCGGGACCGCCGGCGCCCCCCGGTGGCCGGACACCGCGAACGTGATCGCCGCGACGAGACCGTCGTGGCCGGCCCGATCACGACCTCGTCGCGCAAGCGCTCTCCCACCTGCGCCTCTACGCCGAGCCTTCGGTGCCGTCGAACACTTGGAGCGGCACGAGGGTGAGCACCTCGGCGGTCCCGGCCGCGACCCTCCAGGTGTCCTGCATGTACATGCACGACCGCCCGTCTGCGCTGATGGCGTGCGGGTGCATGGAGATCACCATGTTCTCGAGCAGCTCCACGTCGACACCCTCACCGATGCGCGGATGCTCGATCATCGTCATGCCGATCGAGTGTCCCGTGACGTGTCCCAGACGGAGCCCCCGCCGGCGAAACGGCTCCGAGACGAGGCGATGCGCGTCGTGCGCCGTCGTCCCCGCGCGGAGCGCCTTCGGCGTGACCTCGAAGGACTCGGCGTACGCCTCGAGGAGCAGCTCGGTGTCCTTCGCGAGCGGGCCCTTGCTGAGGGCTCTCGTGAACTCCACCCAGTAGCCGGACGGCCCGGCGACCTCGAGCGAGTACAGGAGCAGGTCGTCGGGAGCGATCGGCTCGACGGCCTCGGGGATACGGAACTCAGGCGTGGCGGCTCCGTGCGCCCCCCACAAGGTCATGTCCATGGTCAGCCTTCCGCACCCGGCCCGGGTGAAGATCGCCTCCGCCTCGGCCATGAGCTGCGCTTGCGTACATCCGGGTCGGTACGCGCCGTGGACCGCCCAGAACCCTGCCTCATTGATCGCGATCGTCGCACGGACCATCTCGAGCTCTTCGGGGCTTTTGACCGCGCGCGCGAGATCGAACTCGTCGTCGAAACCCACGAGCTCGAGCCCGGAATCGGCCAGCGCACGGTAGTCGCGGACGCACATCACATAGTCGAGCCCGTACACGCCGATCCGGCGGCAGCCACTCGCCCGCAGATGCCCCGCCATCCACTCGCCCGGCAGCTCAGCAAAGACGTGATCCTCGACGAACCCGTCGTCGTGCTCGCCGACGTAGCGGGCCTCAGCCGGAAAGACGCTGATCGGCGGCCCCTCGATCGGGACGAGCACATAGGCGTACCGGTGCACGATCCGGAACCCCGACGCGTAGCGAACCGCTCCCTCGAAGCCCGTGTACTCGCTGCCGCAGACGACCAGCGCGTCGAGCTGCGACGCCGCAAGCGCTGCACGCACGGCTCGATGGCGTCGGTCGACTTCCGCTGCGGTCGGCTGCCTGCTCATCGCTCTCCCTTCTCTTTCGACGCATCCCGGAGGCCGGTACCTTCGTCGATCCCGAAGGAGACCTCGAGACCCTCCACCAGCGCGACGATCGTGTCGTTGAGCGGGGTAGCGACGCCACAGTACCTTCCGAGCGCCGAGATCCCCCCGTTCAGGGATTCGATCTCGGTTCGCCGCCGCGCGTCGACGTCCTGCAGCATGCTCGCCCGGTGTCCATGGGCCACGACGGCCGCATGGTCGACGAGCGCCTCGGGGTCGCCGTCGAGCACGATCCCGAGTGCACCGGCGACAGCTCGGGCCTCGGTGATCAGCGCGCTCACGAGGTGACGGAGCCCCGGTTGGTCGCACACCTCGCCGTGCGTGAGCCCGGTGAGCGCGCCGAGCGGGTTGGTCGCAGCGTTGAAGACCAGCTTGGTCCATTGCGCGCCACGGGCATCGGGGAGTGCCTTGGTGGGCATCCCCGACCGGGTCATGAGATCCGCGAGCCGAACTACCGCGTCCATCATCGAGAGGTCCTGACCGAATGGACCGAGCCACGTGTCTCCGCCCGTGTCCATGGCGACCACTCCGGGCTCGAGGAGGTGCCCGGCCGGAAAGGTGGTCCCGAGGATGACCCGCGCGGGGCCGACGTGCGCGGCGATCACGTCCTCGTTGCCGACGCCGTTCTGCACGCTCGCGACATAGCCGTTGGCGAAGCAATGCGCGGTCGCCGCGATGGCGGTGGCCGTCGCGTAGCCTTTGGTGGCCACGACCCCGAAGTCGCACGGAGGCAACTCCGTCGGATCGTCCGTGGCGCGTAGACGTGCGACGAGGTGCACCTGCCCGACAATGCGGAGGCCATCCCGGTTGATGGCCTCGACATGCGGTCGTGACAGGTCGTACGCCACGACCTCGGTCTCCTCGAGCTGGGCGAGGTGGGCGGCGAACAGGCTGCCGACGGCTCCGCAGCCCACGACGCAGATGCGGGTGCTCATCGGAAGTCGTCGCGGAAGGTGCCGAGCCGCTCGGGTCCCGTCGCCGTCACGAGGTAGTCGTCTTCGACGCGAAGGCCGCCGCCACCCGGCCAGTAGGCGCCCGGCTCGACGGCGAGCACCATGCCTTCTTCGAGCCTGCCCGGGGTCGCCAGGTGCGCCCACGGCGGCTCGTGCGCCCGTGCTCCTACTCCGTGAGCGACCGCGTGATCGGGCTGACCGTCGTAGCCGGCTTCCGCCAGGGACGCGCGGATGACCCGATCGACCTCCGCGATCTCCCGCCCGGGGCGGAAGACCTCGAGCGCGCGGTCACGGGCGTGGAGGAGCACGTCGAGAAGCTCCACATAGCGCGGGCGCAGGACCCCGGGGCAGAAATTCTTCGTCAGATCGGTCCAGTAACCGTCCGCGCACACCCAGATCTCGAGCAGCGTGGGCTCGTTCTCGACCACCGGGCGGTGCCCGGTCGCGGTGAAGGTCTTGATCCCGGGACCCGACCACACCAGCGTGAAGGCGCGCGCCATCTCGACCTTGCCCTTGTAGCCGATTCCCGTCTGGTGCACGAACCCCTCGAACATCGCACCCACTTCGCTCTCGCGCATGCCCGGCCGGATGCGCGACCCGATGTGCTCGAGACCGAGCGTGGCGAGCTCCTGCGCGAGCTTCATCCGTTCGATCTCCTGGGCGGTCTTCAGCGACCGCGCACGGACGAGGAGCCCGGTCGCGTCGACCACCTCACGGAGAGCGCCGCGGAAGGCGTCGAAGTAGCCGAGGGTGTAGACGGTGGGTTCGCCCGCCATCCGGTCGGCCGACTGCGCGTTCTGGTTCATCTCGATGCCGACGCGCCGCCCGAGGTCGCGCTCGGCGATGACGGCGAGGGCGAGGGCGAGAGCCCGGTCCGCCGGCGGTCGGGGGTCGTCAGGATCGTAGTGACGGAAGGTGCGGATGTCGCCAATCCAACCGGTGCGTTCGGCATCTTCTCGCTGGGGCGCGACCACGACGAGCGTCGGGTCGCCCACCCGCGGGAAGATCGCGAGGTCGTACCCCTTCATGCACCAGTAATTCGTGAGGTAGACGAGGTTGTCCGGGGAGCGGACCACCAGCGCGTCGAGGTCGTCGTCCGCCATCAGCCGCCGGACTCGGTCGAGCCTCGTCGTGTCGACGGGCCA
>JASHUY010000182.1 GCA_030039755.1 Acidimicrobiales bacterium | reverse complement strand
TGTGCTTCGTGAGGAGCGACGGTTGGCACTGCGCGCCACCCCCCGAGCTCGGCGCGGCAGCCGCCGACGGCGCGCCGACGACGAGGACGGCGGCGGTGGTCGATGCACCCGCGCCGGCAACGAGCGCGCCGAGCGCCGCGAGCGCGGCGCACAGCCTCGCGGTGCTGCGCCTACCGGTTGCCCCGGGTGCCCCGGTTGCCCCGATTGCCCGGCGCGCCGCAGGCGCGTGCCCAACCTCCCGATGCGCACCCGTCCGCACGGCGCCAGCCTGCCACCTCATGCCCGCGCGTGTGCTGGCACTCGACGACCCCCCACGGGAGGCGCAGGACCGGGATGACCGGGACGACCGGCTCATTTGACCGCGCCGCCGGTCAGGCTCCGGACGAGCTGCTTCTGGAAGATCACGAGCAGCACCAGGAGGGGCAGGACCGCGATGACGGTGCCGGCCAGTGCGACGTCGGAGTGGCTCACCTGGGTGCCCTGGAGGAGCTTGAGGCCGATCTGGACGGTGCGGACGCCGTTGCCGTTTCCCGTCACGACGAGGGGCCAGAGGTACTGGTTCCACGCGGCGAGGAACGAGAAGACGCCGAGCGCGGCGAGCGCCGGCCGGGCGAGGGGGACCGCGACGCGGGCCATGAACCGCAGGTGCCCGTAGCCGTCGAGGGTCGCGGCCTCGCGGAGATCACGCGGGATCTGGAGGAACGCCTGACGGAGGAGGAAGGTCCCGAAGCCGGTCGCGAGGAACGGCACTGCGAGCCCCGCGAACGTGTTGTACCAACCGAGGTCCGAGACGGTCTGGGTGTTCGTGATCAGCGTCACCTCGAAGGGGATCATGAGGGTCGCGAGGAACACGACGAAGAGGGCCCGGCGCAGCGGGAACCGCAGGAACGCAAACGCGTAGCCCGCGAGCACCGAGGTCACGAGCTGGCCGCAGACGATGAGGGCGGTCTGGATCGCCGAGTTCCGCAGGTAGACGCCGAGGTGCCCCTGGCTCCACGCGACCGAGTAGTCGCTCCAGACCGGGTGCAGCGGGAACAGCGGCGGCGGGCGCTCGGCCAGCGCGCTCGGCGGCAAGAGCGAGTTCACGATCGTGAGGTAGAGCGGCGCGAGCACGACGACGGCGCCGATGGTGAGCAACGTGTAGCGCGCGGCGGTGCGCCATCCGCGCCGGCGCCTGCCGGCGGGGTGCGGAGGTGCCGTCGCGCGGGCCGTCGGGCCGACCTCTGGGGTCCCGGGCGCGGCGCGCTCAGCCTGCATAGTGGACCCGCCGTTCGATGAGCCGCAGCTGCAACAACGTGACCCCGAGCGTGAGGAGGAAGAGCACGAGGGAGAGCACCGCCGCCTGCCCGGATGTCTTGGCGATCTCGATCGTGTTCAAGATGTCGTAGACGAGCAGGTTCACGTGCTCGAAGGCTGCGCTCGAATAGCCGATGAGGATGTCGACCTGGCCGAAGGTCTGGAACGCGTAGATCGTCGCGACCACCAGGCCGAAGAAGATGGACGGCGAGAGCAGCGGCACGGTGACCCGCCAGAACACGGTGCGTTCGGACGCCCCGTCGACGCGCGCCGCCTCCAGCACCTCCTCGGGGACGGCCGAGAGGCCGGCGGACATCACGATGAACGAGAGCCCGAGGAACTGCCACACGGTCATGACCGCGATGGCCGGGAGGGCCCAGGTCGTGTTCTGGAGGATCGGGGGCGACGGGTTCAGCCCCAGCCAGGGGAGCAGCCCGACCACGGGGTCCATCAAGGTCCCGAAGACGAGCGCCGAGACCGCGACGGACGAGACGACGGTCGAGGAGAAGATCACCCGGTAGACCGCCATCCCCCTGAGGCGGCGGTGCGCCGCGACGGCGAGCAGGAGGCCGATGAGCAGCCCCGCCGGCACCACCATCACGACGAAGAGCAGCGTCGAGGCGAGGCTCTGGAGGAAGCCCGACGAGGTCAGGACCTGGCCGACCTGGTGGAGCCCCACGTAGCGGCTCGGGAGCCCGGGGTACGGGGGCGTCTGGTAGAGCGCGAGGCGGAAGTTCTCGAGGAACGGGTAGAAGACGAAGACGCCGAAGACCGCGAGCGCTGGCAGCACGAGCAGGTAGCCGAGGGCCGCTTCGCGCACCGCGCGGGCCCTGCGCGAGCGTGCAGGCGCCCGCCGGGTCGCATCCCCGCTCTTCATCCCGGGCCCCTGCCCTTCATCCCGGGCCCCCGAGGCGCCTGCCGCTCTCGCCTGTGAAGACGTGGACCCTCCCGCTTGCCGCCGCGATCCGCACGTGGTCCGCCATCGCGGGACGGGGTGCCGAGGCGTCCTGACGCACGACCAGCTTCGTCTCCTCGGTGAGGCTGCACACGACGTGGACGTCGGCGCCGAGCAGCTCGACGAGGAGGACCGTCGCCTCGAGCGTGCCCGACGACGAGAGCGCGAGGTGCTCGGGCCGGACGCCGACGACGAGCGAGGTGGCGCCAACGGCTGCCGATGCCGCGTCGTTGCCGAGCGGGACGTGACCGCCGCCTCCGCTGACGCGTGCCGAGGGCGCGTCGATGGGGTCGAGCGTGGCGGGGAGGAGGTTCATGCCGGGGCTGCCGATGAACCGCGCGACGAACGTGTTGGCGGGACGGTCGTAGAGGACGGGTGGGGCGTCCACCTGTTGGAGCACCCCGTGGTCCATGACGGCGATCCGATGGCCCATCGTCAT
>JASHUY010000181.1 GCA_030039755.1 Acidimicrobiales bacterium | reverse complement strand
TCGACGACGCGACCGGCGAGCAGCTCGCGCTCGCGGTCGCCGCGCTCGCAGGGGTCGAGGGGCGCCTCCACCGGAGGAGCCCCGACGACGTCCACCTCCACGAGGTCGGCGGCCACGACGCGCTGGTCGACGTCGTCGGCACCGCCGCGGCGCTGGAGGTGCTCGGCGTCGACACCGTCGCCGTCTCCCCGGTGGCGCTCGGCACCGGGACCGTGCGCGCCGCCCACGGCGTCCTGCCGAACCCTCCTCCCGCCGTCCTCCGCCTCCTCGAGGGCTTCCCCACGTACGGGCGGCCGGTGCAGCTCGAGCTCACGACGCCGACGGGTGCGGCTCTCGTGCGGGCGCTCGCGTCACCGGCGGCTGCGGGCGCGATGCCGGCGATGGTCGTGCGGGCGTCGGGCTACGGCGCCGGCGCGGCGGAGCTCGAGGTGCTCCCGAACTGCACGCAGGTGGTGCTCGGCGAGACGACCGACGCCCGCACCGGGCCCGGGCAGCCGGTCACGGTGCTCGAGGCGAACCTCGACGACGCGACCGGCGAGCAGCTCGCGCTCGCGGTCGCCGCGCTCCTCGACGAGGGCGCCCTGGACGCGTGGGTCACCCCCGTCGTGATGAAGAAGGGCCGGCCCGGCCATACGGTGCACGTGCTCTGCGACCGGTCGCGCGCCGAGGCGCTGGCGGAGGTCGTGCGCCGGACCACCGGGAGCTTCGGCGTGCGTGCCGTGCACGGCGAACGTTGGCCCGAGTCGCGCCACGTCGAAGAGGTGCGGATCGAGGGTCACCCCGTGCGGATGAAGGTCGGGCTGGCCAGGGTGAAGGCCGAGCCCGACGACGTCGCCCGGGTCGCGGCGGCCACGGGCCTCGGCGCCCACGAGGTGGCATCGCGCGCCGAGGAGGCGTGGCGCGACCGCCGCTGACCGCCTACTCCGCCGCGTCGGCGAGAGCCTCGGACAGCGTCGGGTGGACGAGCATGCTCTCCACGATGTCCTGGACCCGCAGCCCGGCCGTGACCGCCAGCGCGATGACCGAGATGAGCTCGGCGGCGTGCTGGCCGACGATCGAGCCGCCGAGCACGACCCCGGTCGCCGGGTCCGAGACGATCTTCACGAAGCCCCGGGCGTCGTCGTTGATGAGTGCCTTGGCGGTGGCGGCGAAGGGCACCTTCGTGACGCGGATCTTGCGGCCCTCGGCGAACGCGTCCGCCTCCGCGAGCCCGACGTCCGCGATCTCGGGCTCGGTGAAGATCGCCGAGGCGGCCTTGTCGTAGTTCAGGTGACGGTGCGCGACGGTGTGCCCGACCACCACGTGCTCCGCGATCTTGCGGCCTTGCATCGACGCGACCGACGAGAGCGGCAACTTCCCCGAGAGGTCCCCCGCCGCGTAGATGTGCGGCACGTTGGTCTGGCAATGGTGGTTCACGGGCACGTAGCCGTGCGCGTCCACCACCACCCCGGCGGTGTGGAGCGCGAGGCTCTCGGAGTTCGGCAGCGAGCCGATGGCGAGCAGCGCGTGTGACCCCGTGGCGGCCCGCCCGTCGTCGCAGCGCACCGCGACGCCGTCACCGGTGCGTTCGACGGCGACCGCCCGCGCGCCCTTCATGAGCTTGACGCCCCGCCGGAGGAAGTTCTCCTCGAGGACGGCGGCGACCTCGGGGTCCTTGCTCGGCAGCACCTGCTGGCGGCTGACGACGAGGGTGACCTCGGAGCCGAGCGAGGAGAACATGTGCACGAACTCGACCCCGGTCACTCCGGAGCCGATGACCACGAGGTGCCGCGGCAGCTCCTTCGGCGGGTACGCGTCGCGCGTGACGAGCACCCGGTCGCCGTCGACGGGTGCCCAGTCGGGGACGCGGGGCCGGCTCCCGGTCGAGAGCAGGATGGCGTCACCCTCGAGCTCGACCGGCCCGTCGGCGGTCTCCGCCACGACCGTGTGCGGTCCGGCCAGACGGCCTTCGCCACGGAGCAGGCGGACGTCCTGACTGGTGAGGATCGTCTCGGTCGCACGCCCGAGCCGGCTCGTGATCGACCCGATGCGCTGTCGGAGGCGCTCGAGGTCGAGGTGCGGGCGGACGGGAGCGAGCCCCATCCCGTCGCTTCGGTCGAGGAAGGACATCGCTCCGCCCGTTGCGATCATCGCCTTCGACGGGATGCAGTCCCACATGTCGGTCGCGCCGCCGATGACGTCGCGCTCGACGAGCGTCACCTCCACGCCGAGCCGCGCCGCGTCCATCGCCGCCTGGGTGCCGGCCGGACCGCCGCCGAGGACCACGAAGTGCACGGCGCCCCGATCAGCCTTCGGAGCTGTAGCGGTAGACGTTCGTCGGGCGCGCTTCGAACCCCAGCCGGACGTAGAGACGGTTGGCCGCGTCGCGCTCCGGGCGCGAGGTGAGGTCGACCGTGCGCGCCCCTGCCGCCTCGGCGCGCTCCAGCGCGGCCTTGACCAGCGCCGCCCCGACGCCGCTCCCGCGCGCGACGCCGTCGACCACGACGTCCTCGATCCACGCGCGCACGCCCGTCGGGATCCGGAAGACCGCCAGCGTCAGCGACCCGACCACCCGCCTGGTGTCGTCGCGGGCGACCAGGAGGACGGTGGCCGGTGTGCGCACGATGGCCTCGAGCTCGGCTGCGACGGGCGCCGGCGCGCGGCGCGAGAGCTGCGGGACGAGCGCGGCGAACGCGTCGACGAGGTCGTCGTCGACCCGGGTCGCCTCTTCGATCGTCAGGTTGCGGGTTCCCGCCACAGCGGCTCGCGCACCCGGTCGTAGAGGACGTCGCGGAGCTCCCCGCGTATCGCGGCGAAGACGGGCTCCCCCCAGCGTTCGTAACCGGCGAGCGGCGAGGGGAGGCGGTCGGGGCCGAACCAGCCGACGTCCCGGCATTCGAGCGGGTGGGCCTCGAGGGTCCCCCCCACGGCCTTGCAGTGGAATACCAGCGAGTAGAGGGGGATCCGCGTGAACCCGAGCCGCAGGCCGTCGAGCACGGCGATGAGGCGGACCGGCTCGACCTCGATCCCGGTCTCCTCGCGCACCTCCTTCACGACGACCTCGGCCGCCGAGTAGCCGACGTCGCACCAGCCGGTCGGGTAGAGCCACGCCCCCGAGTCGGCCCGCTGGATGAGGAGGAGCTCCCCGCGGTCGTTGCCGACGGCGGCGCCGACCGCGACCTTGGGCGTGACGTAGCCCGGCACGCCCTCGCCGACCTGGGACAGCCACTCCTCGACGAGCCCTTCAGCGTCCTCCGGCGCCTCGGCGTCCCCGGACGCCGCGGTGCGGATGTCCGCCGCGATGCGAAGGATCTCCTCGAAGCGTTCCCGCTCGTAGAGGCTCTGGGAGAAGCCGAGGCCCGTCCGCGCGGTCGCCGCGAGGCTCTCCGCCCACCGGAGAAGCGTGCGAGTCGGCACCTCGGGCCCCACAGCCCGACGCTACCGCCTCCCCGCCGCCACAACGGTCGCTGCACCGGCAACAATGGTGGGGTGGCCGTGAACGAGACGTGTCGCCACTACGTGATGCAGAGCGCCCGGAACGGGGAGAAGCTCGAGCGTTGCAAGCTCGGGGCGAACGAAGCCCTCCCGTTCGCGTGCCCGGAGGGCTGCGTGTTCTTCGAGCCCCGGCGCGTGTCGTCGGCCGGCTGGCAGATCCCCCGCTCGGACCCTCGCTGAGGGGTCGGCGGCGCGCTGAGGGGTCGGCGACGCTCAGACCCGCGCCGGGCGGGCCAGCAGCCGGTTCAGGCTCCCCGAGCGGAAGCCCTCGAGATCGAGCGAGACGAAGTCGTAGCCGGCCGCCTTCACCGCCGCGACCACCTCGTCGCGCCGTGACCAGAGCAGGCCGAGCTCGTCGTCCGCGACCTCGACCCGAGCGACGGCCCCGTGGTGGCGCACCCGGAATTCCCTGAGCCCGAGCCCCCGGAGCCCCGCCTCCGCCGCGTCGACGGCCCGCAGGGTGGGCGCGGTGACCGGCGTGCCGTACGGGAGCCGCGAGGCGAGGCATGCGCCGGCCGGCCGGTCCCACGTCCGCAGCCCGAGCCGCCTCGACAACTCGCGCACGTCGGCCTTCGAGAGCCCGGCCTCGACGAGCGGGAAGCGTGCGCCGGCCGCCGCGGCGACGGCCTGTCCGGGCCGGTAGTCGCCGAGATCGTCGGTGTTCACCCCGAGCACGACCGTCGCCGACTCGGCGACCGCCAGCGGGCCGAGCGCGACCATCAGCGCGTCCTTGCACCGTGCGCAACGGTCCGCGCCGTTCGCGACGTAGAGGGGGTCGTCCATCTCCGACGTCACGACCGTCCGCCACCGGAGACCCCACTCGCCGGCGAGCGCCCGGCAGTGCCCCTCTTCGGCCGCGGCGAGGGAGGGGGACGCCGCGGTCACGCAGAGCGCTCGGTCGGGGCCGAGCACGCGGGTCGCGACGCTGGCGAGGAGGGCGGAGTCCGTCCCGCCGCTGAACGCGACGACGACGTTGCCGAGCCCGGCGAGCACCGCCTCGAGCTGCGCGAGACGGCTGTCCGCGCCCGTCGCGTCGGGGCTCATCGTGACGTCGAGCTGAGCACCGTGGCGAGGTCGGCCACCATGCCGGTGTAGAAGGGCCCGAACTCGGCGTAGAGCGCGGAGGCCTCGTCGAAGCGCATCTGGTACACGCACTCCTTCAAGTCGTCGGGGCGGACGGCGAAGAGCGTGACGCCCCACTCGAAGTCGTCGAGGCCGGCCGAGCCGGTGATGAGCTGGAGGACGCGGCCGTGGAACGTCCGCCCGACGCGGCCGTGACCCACCATGAGCGCGAGGCGCTCGTCGTAGCCGAGCATGTACCAGTTGTGCGCGTCGGTCCGCCGTTTCGACATCGGGTAGAAGCAGAAGGCCGGCTTCCCCGCAGGAGGCAGTTGCGGGTAGAGGCGGGACTGCTTCAGCTCCTCGGGCAGCCCCGCCGCGTACTCCGACACCTCGGTGAGCGAGACGTAGGAGGAGACGGTCCCGAGCCCCGCGGCCTGCATCGCGGACTGGAACCGCCTGAGCCGCCACAGATCGGGCCCGAGCACCATGAGGCCGACGTCCGCCTTGTGACCGAGGATCGACGCGGCGACGACCTGGTCGCCGTCTTTCAGCGCCTCCGCCTCCGCCTCGAGGGCCGCCGCGACGTCGAGTGCGGCACCGGCGCGGCAAAAGAGATGCAGCACGCCGAGACCGGTGGACGGCTCCACCGGCGGGGGGGGAGCGGGCTGG
>JASHUY010000180.1 GCA_030039755.1 Acidimicrobiales bacterium | reverse complement strand
GGAGGAGGTCAGCTCCGCCCAGACCACCTTGCCGACGTGGTGGCGCTTCGTGCCCCAGTTCCGGCTGAGTGCGTCGACGATGTGGAGCCCGCGCCCGCCCGGGTCGCACGAGGAGGAGTTCCGCAGCCTCGGGAGGTCGTCCCCGCCGTCGCGCACCGAGATGCGCAGGCCGTGCGCGAGGGCGGAGAGGGTGACGGAGAACGGAGTGCCGCCGTGGAGGACCGCGTTCGTCGCGAGCTCGGAGACGACGAGGGCCGCGCTGTCGGCGACGGAGACGGCTCGGGGCTGCAGGTTCGCGAGCACGAACGTGCGCGCCGCCGCCGGGGCGCTGTCCTCGGGGGCCAAGCGCAGGAAGGCGCTGCTGCGCGGGGCCAGGGCCCCGTCGCCGACGACCGCCGAGTGCAGCCTGCAGGCCGCGTCCACGAGCGTCTCGCCGGTCGTCCCGGCGACGAGGGAGTCCCGGTACGCGCAGTACAGCGTGAAGGGAAGCTCACGTGCGAGCTCGTTCCACAGCTCCTCGAGGGACAGAGCCCCCGTCACGTTGCCTTCGCGCCAGAGCGTGCCGACCATCTCTCCGTAGGCCCGGACTCCGGCGCGTCCGGCCGCCGCCGAATGGAGCACGCCGCCCACGGCGTCGCAGAAGCGCTCGGGTGCCGGACGGCCGCCTTCCATGAAGAGGTCGAGGGTGCTGGCGGCGTCGAGCAGGTGGACCCCACCCGCCGGACCCGCATCCGGGTCGGCCCCCCTGGCCCGCAGGGCGTCACGGAGCGCCTCGAGGTGCGCGGGCTCTGCGATCAGGACGACGGCCTCCCCCGCCTCGAGCCCCTCGGCGGCGTAGTCGGCGACGGACGACGCGAGCGCGTCCTCGTCCGCGTAGAAGTGGACGAGGTGGCTCTCGGGCTCGACCTCGTGCAGCGGCACCGACACGTGATCCGGTCCTCCGTTGAAGTTTGCGCTTGGAGTGTAGCGTTTCGCCGTTACTTTTCCCAGCGATCCGGGGTTTGACACGTTCGGCGCCGCGCAGGGGCGGGGGCGGGAGGCGGGCACGGTCCGCGTACCGCGCCCTCGAAGGCGGGGGTCGCCGCCGCACGCCCCGCGCGGTACGCTGCGCCGGCACTCGCAAGCGGCAGGGCAGGAGGGGCCATGAATGGGCCAGGGTGGAAGGCCGCGCTCGTCACCGGTGCGCTGGGGATGGCGTCGTGCACGGCCTGGATCGGTGTCGCCCCGGTCGCGGGCGCATCGCCGGGCGGTCACCGGACCGTCGTCCACTCCGTCGTCTCCGAGCGCTCCGGCGGCCTGAAGAACCTCCCGGCGCGGGCGCGGTCCCTTCTCCGGCACCGTCTTCCCGACCCGCTGCGGCCCGCCACGGGTGGGTCCGGGGGGGTGGTCGACGGGCGGGCCGGGGTCGGCGGGGGGGTCCGGGTCGCCTCGAACTGGTCCGGTGAGGTGGAGCGCGGCTCGAACCTCACGTCGGTCAGTGCCACGTGGACGGTCCCCTCGGTGGTCGCGTCCACCTCGCTCGCGTTCGCCGCGACATGGGTCGGCATCGGCGGGTACAGCGGGACGACGCTGATCCAGACGGGCACGATCGAGGCCACCGAGACACGTCAGGTGGGGTACACGGCATGGGTCGAGGTCCTCCCGGAACTGCCCTGGACACTGACATCGGCTGCGTCGCCGGGCGGGTCGGCGTCGTTCGTCGTCGCCCCCGGCAACGTCATGGAGGCGTCCGTGACGGCCACCGGCACAGGCGACCTCTGGCAGGTCACGGTCTCGGACACGACGGCGAAGTGGACCTACGCCCACATCTTCGGGTACCCGGTCACCGCGACGTCCGCGGAGTGGATCACCGAGCGCCCCTCGCTCATCACAAGCATCACCCGTAAGACAATGCTGGCGACACTCGCCGACTACGGCTCGACGCGCTTCAGCGACATCGAGTCCGCGGACGGCGGCGCGGTCGCAGCCCCGGCCCCCTCGAGCCTCACGGCGATCAGGATGGAGAGCGACGGCAACGTGATCTCGTCGCCGGGCCCCGTCTCGGCCACCACAGTCGAAAGCTTCACCGACTCGTACCTCACGGTGCCGACCCGTGTCTACGGCCAGACGGTCGACGACACGGCTGCCGCCGAGCTCGAGCACCAGTTCACATATCACGCAGGCTCGTGCCCGTCCTCCCCGACATCGGGCAGGGCGGTCGTCCTGGCGACGGACAAGACCTATGCCGACGCGCTGGCGAGCGGGTACCTCGCGAGTTACCTCGGGACGGGCACGCTGCTCACCGCGCCGACATCCCTCTCCGTGACAACGCTGTCGGCGATCCAGGACGAGGGGATCACGCACGTCTACGTCGTGGGCGGACCCCTGGCGGTGAGCACAGCGGTGGTCTCGGTGCTGGAGAGCACCCCCGCCTACACCTGTGGCGGCACGACGACGCTGCCCGGCACAGTGAAGGTGGACGTGACCCGGGTCGCGGGTGACACCGAGTACGACACCGCGCTCGACATTGCGGAGACCGCGGGAGCGACCCCCGGCCGCGTCGACCTCTCAGGTGCCTACGCGGGGGTGAACGCCCTCGGAGGCGACGGGGCGTACAACCTCACGGCGGGAGACGCGTCGACCTCGGCCCCGGCGGGTGCGCTCACCACGGCGATCCTCGCGACCGGGGACGGCTTCCAGGATGCCGAGGCCGCGAGCACCCTCGCGTATGCCGAGCACCTCCCGATCCTCCTCACCACACCGTCGGCGTTGTCCGCGCAGGTGCTCAGCGCGATCGAGACGCTGCACATCCAACAGGTTGTCGTGATGGGTGGTCAGCTGGCCGTTTCCGACGCGGTGGTGCAGACCCTCGAGGCGCACGGCGTCTCGGTCCTCCGGGTCGCGGGGGCCGACTACACCGAGACGGCGATCGAGCTCGCCGAGTGCGAGCTCGGCACAGCCGCATCGCACGCCGGAGTGGGCTGGGCCCCCACCGGGATGCTCACCGTCGCAAGGGGCGACTTCTACAGCGACGGCCTCGCAGGTGCCGTCGTCGCAGCGGACGGCCCGACCGACACGCATCCCGAGCCCCTGGTCCTCACCGCGACTCCGACGAGCATGGGAAGCTACCTGCCGGCGTTCCTCGCCGACGCGGGGACCACCGGGCTCGGCGGGAGGAGGATCACCACCTTCACGATCCTCGGTGGGCCGTTCGCGCTGAGCCAGGCACTCGTCAACACAATGGTGGTGGCGCTGCTCGGTTAGCGCCGGTACGGGTCGTCCCTCGAGTGGCGACGCGCTTCCCGTCGCACACGCTCTTCGTCACCCACCGGTACCGAGTCGTCACCCACCGGTACGGAGCGACGACCCGGCCCGCGGACCGGTCGACGCGCCGCGCAGCTCCGCCTCGAGGAGATCGGAGAGTCGGCGCACTCCTCGTTCGATGCGGTCTACCGGGACGGAGCTGAACGCCAGCCTGGCCTGGTTCGTGCCGCGCCCGTCGGGATAGAACGGCGAACCTGGCACGAACGCCACCTTCTCCTCGAGGGACCGCGCCGCCATGCGGGCCATGTCCGTGCCCTCGGGAGCCGTGAGCCACACGAAGAAGCCGCCCTTGGGCCGCGTCCACTGCATGCCCGCGGGCATCTGCCGATCGAGCGCGTCGAGCATCGCCAGGGCGCGGCTCTCGTAGAGCGCCCGCGCGCGTGCGAGGTGCGCCGGGAAGTAGCCCCCGGTGACGAAGGCGTGCATGATCTGCTGTCCGAGCGCCCCGGAGCACTGGTCCGAGTTCTGCTTGGCGACGGCCATCGCGGCGACGACCTCGTGCGGGCCGACCGCCCAACCGAGCCTCACCCCGGGAAAGAGGATCTTGGAGAAGGTGCCGATCTGGAGGACGACGTCGGGACCGAGCGACCACAGGCTCGGCGCCGGTGCGCTGTCGAAGCCCAGCTCCCGGTAGGCGACGTCCTCCACGATGAGGATCCCGTGCCGGCGGCAGGACTGGACCAGCGCCCGCCGGCGCTCGACGGTGAGGCTCAGCCCGGTCGGGTTCTGGTAGTCGGGGATGACGTAGCAGAGCTTCGGAGCGGCGCGACGGGGGCGCGCCCCCAGGACGCGCTCCAGCTCGTCGACGCACATCCCGTCCGCGTCCATCGGGATCCCGAGGATCTCGGCCTGCGACCCGGCGAAGCCGCTGAGCGCGCCGAGGTACGTCGGCGCCTCGACCACCACCTGGTCCCCGGGCTCGAGGAACACGCGGGCGAGCAACGAGAGGGCATCGATCCCCCCGCTCGTGACGAGCACCGCGGCGGGATCGGGTCGCGTGCCCTGGGTCGCTGAGACCAGGTCGGCGATGGCGGCGCGGCTGGTCGTGAGCCCTTCGGTGGGGGTGTACTGGAGCGTGCGCGCCGGATCGTGCGCGAGGAGGTCGGCGACGACGGGCCCCACGAGGTCCACCGGAAAGGTCTCGGGGGCGGGGAACCCGCCGGAGAACGTGATCGTGTCGGGAGACCCGGCGAGGGACAGGATCGCGGTCACCTCGCCGCCACCGAGCGCCGCCCGGGCGGCGAAACGGTCGGACCAGTCCCAGCTCGCATCGGCGAGCAGGTCAGCTCCGGCGTAACTCACTTGACGGCTCCCAGGGATAGGCCTGCCTCAGTTGCAACCTATTGTACGCAATATTTCGAAGTCCCGATCTTCGCGGTGCTCGCGAGCTCGGCGCGCCGGAGGGTGCACGCGGCGACCCTGCCCGGCGCGACGTCGAATCCGAGCCCCGGCGCAGACGGGATGGCGATCGTGCCGTCAGGCCCCAGGTCGTAGGAGGGCTCCACGAGGTCGTAGTCGTAGAGCTCCAGCGGCGGCGACAGGTCCGCAGGGTGGTTGAAACCTTCGAGTCCGCAGAGCGCGAGGTTCAGCGCGCGTCCGATGCCGGACTCGAGCATCCCGCCGCACCACAGCGGAACGCCCGCTTCCAGGCAGAGGCGGTGGACCTCGAAGCTCTCGACGACGCCCCCGACCCTTCCGGGCTTCAGGTTCACGTTCCGGCACGCGCCCATGTCGAGCGCGCGGCGGACGTCGTGCGACGACCGGAGGCACTCGTCGAGGCAGATCGGCGTCTCGAGCCGAGCCTGGAGGCGCGCGTGCCCTTCGAGGTCGTCCCAGGCGAGGGGCTGCTCGATGCACGCGAGGCCGTACGCGTCGAGCCGCTCGAGACGCCTCACGTCCCCGCCCGCGAGGGTGTACGAGCCGTTGGCGTCGACCTGCAACATGGCGTCGGGGCCGAGCCCGTCCCTCACGGGCGCGACGATCTCCTCGTCCCAGCCGGGCTTCACCTTGAGCTTGACGCGCCGGTACCCCTTCGCCACGGCCCGGTCGACCGCCGCCAACGTGGCCTCGACGGTCGGGTGGATGCCGATGCTCTCCCCTACCGCAACCGCCGTGCGCCACGGGCGGAGCGTCGTGACGTCCGCGTCCGACCCGCTCGGGTCGCACGCGCCGTCCTCGCCCTTAGCGGGCCCAGGATCAACGGCGTACGCCGCCGCCCCCTCGGCCCCGGCGAAGAGCTGCGCGAGCGGGACGCCTCGCCGGGCCGCCTCGAGACACCAGAACGCCGCCTCCACCCCTGCCTTGGCGAACGTGTTTCCCCGGATCGACCGCAGGCGGGACGCGACCGCACGCGGCTCGCTGGCGCCGTCGAGCGCCAGCGGGAGCGCCCACTCGGCGGCCACCGCAAACGTCGAGGACGTCGTCTCGGGGAGGTAGAAGGGGTGGTCGAGCGCCGCAGCCTCGCCCCACCCGTCGAACCCGTCCGCGTCCACGAGGTGGACGAGCACCGTCCGCCGCGCCTCGGTCGAGCCGTACCCGGTGACGAACGGCTCCTTCAGGGCCATCCGCACCTCGAGCACCTCCGCCCGGGCGATCGCGACGGTCATCGACGTGCATGATGTCATCCGGTGCGGCCGCCGGGGAGCCCGTCGGATCACCGAGGACTCTTGGACTGGAGGAACGATGCTGGTCAGCACGATGAACGACATCCCCGGCTACGAGATCACCGAGGTGCTCGGCGAGGTGTTCGGGCTCACGGTCCGCTCACGCAACATCGGGTCACAGCTCGGCGCCGGGCTCAAGTCCCTCGTCGGGGGCGAGCTCAAGGGCATGACCAAGAACCTCGTCACGAGCCGGGAGGACGTGATGCAGCGCATGGCCGAGGAGGCGCAGGCCAAGGGCGCCGACGCCGTCGTCGCCTTCCGCTTCGACACCTCCGACATGGGCGGCAACTGGACGGAGATCTGCGCGTACGGCACTGCCGTGAAGACCGCCCGCCGGGGGTAGGTCGCGTGGCTGCGAGGGACCCGGTACGACGCGTCTCGCCCGGCGACAGGGTCGAAGCCGACCCCACGCCCGGGATGCGCCGGGAGGAGGCGATCGCCGTCGACGGGCTCTGGGCGGGGCTCGTCCGCACCGGGCCCGGCGCGGTGTCCGGATGGCACCATCACGGAGACTACGAGACGTCGATCTACGTCGCGCGCGGACGCGTGCGCTTCGAGTCGGGCGCCGGGGGGAGCGAGGTCGTCGAGGCGGAGCCGGGGGACTTCGTCCACGTCCCGCCCGGCGCCGTCCACCGGGAGTCGAACCCGGGTGACGTCGAGAGTGCGATCGTCGTCGTCCGTGCGGGAAGAGGTGTCCCGACGGTGAACGTCGACGGCCCGGCCTGACCGGTCGCCACGCGACTCCTGCGGTTGCCTGGGAGGTTGGCACGCCCCTGGGTCGCGACGGAGAATCGGAGGGTGCACCTCACGTACCCGCCGGCCCCGCGCGGCGTGCAAATCGATGAGTACCACGGCGAGCGGGTGGCCGACCCCTATCGGTGGCTCGAGGACCCCTCGTCGGAGGAAACGCGTCGCTTCATCAGTGCCGAGAACCGCCTCACGGAGGGGTGGCTCGAGGGCGTCTCCAGCCGCGAGGAGATCACGCGTCGCGTCGCCCAGTTGTGGGACCACCCACGGTTCGGCGTGCCGTTCGAACGAGGTGGACGATGGTTCCAGCACCGCAACGCCGGGCTCCAACCTCAGCCGGTCCTCTACGTCATGGATCGTCCGGGCGCTGCGGGAGAGGTGCTCGTCGACCCCAACACGCTTTCGCCGGACGGCACGGTCGCGCTCGTCGACGCCGTGCCCTCGCCGGACGGCCGGCTCCTCGCCTACGCGACGGCGGACGCGGGCTCGGACTGGCTCACCTGGAGGGTGCTCGACATCGCGGACAAGACCCTTCTGCCCGACGTGGTCGAGTGGTCCAAGTTCTCGACGTCCGCATGGCGGGTCGACGCCACGGGCTTCTTCTACGGCGCGCCGCGCCGTCCGGAGCCCGGTCAAGAGCTCGAGGGCGAGACCCGCGGACTTCGCGTCCTCTCCCACCGCCTGGGCGCGACGGACGTCGAGGACGAGGTGGTCTTCTCCGCCGAGGACCAGCCCGAATGGTTGCCGCACGCGACCGTCACCGACGACGGGCGGTACCTCGTGGTCGCGGTCACCCGCGGGACGAGACCGCAGGTGCGGCTCGAGATCTTCGACCTGGAGAGCCCGGGAGGGAGGAGCGTCGTCATCGACCCGGACTTCTCCTCCGAGCTCGCAGTGGCCGGCAACGACGGTTCGCGCTTCTTCCTGGTCACCGGTGAAGGAACGGACCGCCGCCGCCTCGTCGCCACGGATCTTTCGGCACCCGAGCGTGTCGAAGAGATGGTCCCCGAGTCCGCCGACGTCCTGGAGGGCGCGAAGCGGTGTGGCGACGCGCTCGTCTGCTGGTACTTGAAGGACGCCCAGGCCGCGTTGCGGGTGCACGGGCTCGACGGGCGCTTCATCCGCGAGATCGGGCTGCCCGCGTGGTCCTCACTTGTCGACGCCGGCCATGGCGCCGTGTCGGGACGTGCCGGACTCGTCCTCGTCCATTTCGCCACCACGTCGTTCACCGACTCGGGGTCCGTGTGGAGCCACGATCTCGCCAGCGGCGACACGACGCTCCTCCACCCACCGAGCGCCCCGTTCGACGCCGAGGAGTACGTGACCGAGCGTGGACACGCGACGTCCGCCGACGGGACGCAGGTGCCGTACTTCTGCACGCACCGCCGTGGTCTGAGCGGAGACGGCGACGTGCCGGTCCTCCTCTACGGGTACGGAGGGTTCAACGTCCCCATCGTCCCGGCGTGGTCGGTCCAAGCGGCCGCGTTCATCGAACGCGGGGGTGCCTTCGTGCTCGCCAACCTGCGTGGCGGCGGGGAGTTCGGGCTTGCCTGGTATGAAGGCGGCCGTCTCGAGCACAAGCAGCGCGTCTTCGACGACTTCCTTGCCGTTGCGCGCGAGCTCTCCCAGTCGGGGCTGTCGCGCCCGGAGCGGATCGCGATCCTCGGCGCGTCGAACGGCGGACTGCTCGTGGGAGCGTCCCTCACCCAGCATCCCGAGGCTTTCGGCGCCGCCGTCGCCGAGGTAGGGGTGCTCGACATGTTGCGATTCCACAAGTTCACGATCGGCTGGGCCTGGACCTCCGACTTCGGAAACCCCGACGATCCCGAGCAGTACCCGTGGGTGCGCGCGTACTCGCCCCTCCACAACCTCCGCGACGGCGTGGCGTACCCGGCGACGTTGCTCCTCACCGGCGACCACGACGACCGCGTCGTTCCGGCGCATTCCTTCAAATTCGCGGCCGCCCTTCAACGGGCGCAGGGAGGCGACGCCCCGATCCTGCTCCGCGTGGAGACCTCCGTCGGCCATGGCGCGGGCAAGCCGACGGACAAGCAGATACAGGAGAGCGCGGACGTGCTCGCCTTCGTCGAAGGGGCGCTCGGCGTCAACTCCGCTCTCGACGGTCCCGCCCACCGGCTCACCGACCGACCCACCGGCTCACTGACCGACCCACCGGCTCACTGAACGACCCACCGGCTCACTGACTGAGGGGACCGAGCTTTGAGAGGGCCGGCTCAGATCTTCGGGTTCACGTACTGGAAGAGGTCGGCAGGCGAGACGACGCTCGTCCCCCCCGTGGTGGTCACCGACACGCCCACCGAGCCGGTGGTGCCGACCGGGCTCATGGCCGTGATCCTCGTGGAGCTCACCACCGTGACGTGGGTGGCCGACTTCGTGCCGAAGCGCACCGTCGACGCCCCGTCGACGAAGTTGGCCCCGGTGATCGTGACCACCGTATGCCCGCGCAGCGGACCCACGCGCGGTGACACGGAGGCGACCCTCGGTGCTGCGAGGTACTGGAAGAGGTCGGCAGGCGAGACGACGCTCGTCCCCCCCGTGGTGGTCACCGACACGCCCACCGAGCCGCTGGTGCCGACCGGGCTCATGGCCGTGATCCTCGTGTAGCTCACCACCGTGACGTGGGTGGCCGACTTCGTGCCGAAGCGCACCGTCGTCGCCCCGTCGACGAAGTTGGCTCCGGTGATCGTGACCACAGTATGCCCGCGCAGCGGACCCACGCGCGGTGACACGGAGGCGACCCTCGGAGCTGCGACGTACTTGAAGAGGTCGGCAGGCGAGACGACGCTCGTCCCCCCCGTGGTGGTCACCGACACGCCCACCGAGCCGCTGGTGCCGACCGGGCTCATGGCCGCGATCCTCGTGGAGCTCACCACCGTGACGTGGGTGGCCGACTTCGTGCCGAAGCGCACCGTCGTCGCCCCGTCGACGAAGTTGGCTCCGGTGATCGTGACCACCGTGTGCCCGCTCGCCGGTCCCACCGTGGGGCTCACCGAGCTTGCGGTCGGCACCGCGAGGTAGGTGAACCCGTCCGCGTCGGTCGCCGCGCTCGTCCCCCCTCGGGTCACCACCGTGACGGCGACGTCTCCGGTGCCGGCGGGAGCCGTCGCGGTGATCCTTGTGGGACTCGAGACCCGGAATGTGGCGGCCCTCGTCGCGCCGAAATCGACTGTCAGCGCGCCTGTCAGGTTCGTCCCGGCGATCGTGACCACCGTGTGCCCGCTCGCCGGGCCCGCCGTGGGGCTCACCGAGCTCACGGTCGGCATCGCGAGATAGCTGAATTCGTCCCCGCCCGTCGTGGCGCTCGTCCCTCCGGGAGTCGCCACCTGAACGTTGACGGTCCCCGTGCCGGCGGGGGACGTCGCGGTGATCCTGGTCGAGCTTGTCACCCGGAAGCCGGCTGCTCTCGCTGGGCCGAAGTAGACGGAGGAGGCACCTGTGAAGCCGGTCCCTGTGATGACGACCTCCGTCCCGCCTGTGGCCGACCCGGACGAAGGCACGACGCCGGTGAGCGTCGGGGCCGCGCTCGGGGGTGTCGTCGAGTTGGGAGGTGTCGTCGAATTCGGGGGTGTCGTCGTCGTGGGTGGCGGCGGCGTCGATGTGCCCGGCGCGCCGTAGTAGTCGGTGAAGTTCGCTGTTGTCGCCGCTGTCACCTTCCCCGGATAGGCGATGATCTGGCCTGTTGTGTCAGCCATGTAGGCGGCGGTCAGGTCCGTCGACGAGACCTCGGTCCCGCCGACGAGGAGGTCGTGGAACCGGACCGATCCGAAGTCGGCCAAGGTCGAGAAGTGCCCGCCCACTGTCGGCCGCTCGGTGATCCACTCGGCCGAGCTCGCCGAGCCCGCTGTGTAGGTGACTGTGCCTGTCGCCGTCCAGCCCTCGGTGACGTCCTCGATGCTGATGAACCAGAGGTCGGTGGACTTCTGCTCGATCTTCGCCAGCATCGTGTCTCCTGGCGACACGGGGTCCCGAATTTTCGTCGCCGTCGCGGGGAGAAGTTCGTACCAGGCGACGTATGTGGTCGAGCCCCCTGTGGTCGCGGAGATCGTGCCGGTCTGGATCAACTCGGGATTCGAGCTTTCGTAGCCGCCGATCCCGATCCAGTTGGCGACGAACTTCGCGCTTGTCGAATTCTCGACTGCCGGGACGGTCCATTCTCCGACGACCGCGGTGAACGAAGTGCCGGTGTCGATCTGACCCGACCAATTCTTCGAGGTGACGTCGCCACCGGCGACACCTCCGCCGGCGTCCGTCTCGAACTGCCGCGATGATCCCCCTCGCGCGTTCAGATCGGGACCTTCATCGGGCACGGGTGGAGGGCCCGACGTCGGGAGCCGCACCGCCTTCTTGCTCCCGAGGGTCGGCATCGGAGCGGAGCGCAACCTGAGTGCTGTGCGGGTCAGCGCGCGATGGACGTCGGGACTCGCTCCCGACGCCGAGGCATCGGCAAGCCAGGCCACGGCCGCAGCGACAGCGAGCAGCGCCGCGAAGCGCGCTCTACTCCGGGATCGGACCGTCCGCTCCATCGACGAACCCTCCGCCCTTTCCCCATCCAGCGGAACCGATGTGACGCGACAGCGATGCTACGCCGTCCGAAGCGCCGGCGGAGACCTCTCCGGGTCCGGCCTTCGGGAGGCGCCTGCTTGACTGGTCGTATGCACTCCAACGCCATCACCGTCTACGGCGTCTGCGCCCTCACCTTCATGATGATGATGTACATGGTCGAGCGCCGCCACCGCCTGTTCATCTTGGCCTTCGCCCTCGGTTGCCTGCTCTCGAGTCTCTACGGTTTCCTCTCGGGGGCGTGGCCCTTCGGGGCCGTCGAGGCCGTCTGGTCCGTCCTGGCCGTCCTTCGCTACTGGCGCAGGCCGGCCACCGCGGCGGAGTAGTCGGCACGACACGCCGGCGGTCGGGCCCGGCGAGGGACTGCCGGCTCGCGCCCTCGGCACGTGGACGGGTCAGTGACCCAGTGCTGTCTCCATTCCCGAGATCGTGGTTGTGGTCACCGCAAGGGGTCCACCCAGGACCGTCAAGGCCGAAACGGTCTTGCCGGTTGTCTTGTCGATGCCTGTGTGGCCTGTGACCTTGAGGAATGTGCTGAGGTATGTGCCGATCGTGGTCGGGCCCTCGGTGAGCAGCAGCGGGCGGCTGGAACCGGCGGCGCCTGTTGTGACGTTGTGGCTGTTCTCGAGCACGGCGCCTGCCAGGCCGTCGGTGAAGCCGTTCCCCCGGGCGACCATGACCCGGTGCCCAGGTGTCCAGCCGAGACCGCTTGTCGACCCCGCGACCTCGAACCTGGACAGCTCGCGAGCCGTGTCGGTGTAGTCCTTCCCGGCGATTCTGAGGACCGAGACCCCGGTCTTTGTGGCGAGAGCGGCTTCGACTGTGTTGGTGACCGCAAGCGGGCCGCCCATGAGGATCACCTGCTTGATGCCGAGCTTTTGGATCGCGGCGACCGCTGTTGTGGAGAGTTTTGTCGATGGCGTGAGCAGCAACGGGAGCTTTGTGTGGTAGGACACGACGCTGGCAGCCTGAGCGTCCTGGAACTCCTCGCCGCTCGCCAGAATCGCCGTCGGCTCCGAGCCGGACGGTGCCGACGAGCCTTTCCCCGCGGTGTCGTTGTACTTGCCGGAGCCACCTGTCGTGTTCGTTGTGGCGTACGCGCCGGCGAAGGACTTGGACGCTGCGCTGCCCACGAACTCTGCCACCGCCTCGGCGGTGCCGTACTGGGTCGTTCCTGTGATGCGATGGACGGAGATCTTCCCTGTCGAGGATCCCCTGGCCGTGCCGCCGCACTCGTAGGCTGTCAAAGCCTCGATCGCCTTCGCGACTGTTGTGGTGACGGCGAGCGGGCCGCCCACCAGGTAGACGGTAGCGACGCCCTCCTTCTTGAGGGTTGTGGCGGTCACCTGGGAAAGGCTCGTCGCCGGCGTGAGCAGCGTCCCGGTTGTGAGGTCCTGGGCGAGGAACTGGCTCGACAGCGCGTCCTGGTACACCTTTGTCGTTGCCACGACCGCATCGCGCGTCGACGGACAGGTACCCCGTGTCGCGGGGAAAGCCCGGGTGAACTCGGCTGCAGCGGTTGTGTCGGCTGTCGCGCCGTAGACGGTTGTGACCGTGGCCGGCTCGGTGTAGACGTCGGTCCCGCCGGTGCTCACGGTGACGGTGTTTGTCTTGATCGTGCTCACGCCGGCTACGCCCGGTGAAAGCCAGACGCCGTAGAACACTGTCGAGATCTTGTTCCCGGTGACGACCGTGCCCGAGACGTCTGTCGGGCCGGCCGCGGCGAAGACCTCGACCCCGGCCGTCTGGGTGAAGTGGGCTGTGCTTGTACCGGGACCTCTTGTCGACGCGCCGTGCAGGGCGTCGCTCTCGAAGGTGTTGTTCAGCACCTTGTTGCCCTTGGTGTCCTGCAACGGCGCGTGGCTGTGGATCGTCATGCCCGGGAGGCCGTTGCCTTCGACGGTGTTTGTCTCGTAGGTGTTTGTGTACACCCCGGTGCCGGGCTCGGGCGTCGCCGCCAGCAGCCCGGCGGCGCCGTTGTTCTCGACGGTGTTCTTCTCGATCGTGTTGTCGTACACGCCGGCCGCGGTCGGGTCGGGTTTGCCGACTGTCGCCCCGCTCGTGTGCACCGCTGTGGGGTTGTGGCCGGCCAGCGTGATCCCGCAGTCGCCGGAGTTTGTCGACGAGGTGTTTGTCTCGATGGTGTTTGTGAAGTTCGGCCCGAGCTCGTCGGTGACCAGGATCCCGCCGTAGTTCTTCGAGACCGTGTTCCCCTTGATCGTCGAGTGCGAGACGCTCAGAAGGTGGAGACCCTCGCCGAAGTCGCTCTCGGGTGTCGGTGTCTTGCAGATCGTTGTCGCGACGGCCTTGTATGTCGCTGTCGTCGCGCACTTGTCGTTTGTCACGACGTGGTTTGTCAGAATCGACACATTCGCGACGGTCGCGGGCTTGGCGGCTGTTGTCTTCGGCGAGACGAGCACGCCTGAGCGGGCCGAGTTCTCGACGGTGATGTCCTTCACGACCGCTGTGCTCGCCGACACGGTCAGGCCGAACTCCTCGCCCGTGGCTGTGACGACGACTGTCGTCGGGTGTGTCGCGACACCTTCGAGCGTCACCGCCTTGGAGACGGCGTTCGGTGCGCCTGTGGGGTTCTCCGCCTCCGGGTACGTTCCCGGCTGCACCTCGACCGTGTCGCCGGACGCGGCTTGCGACAGTGCGAACCCGAGGGTTCCGCAAGGAGCTGCGGCTGTGGTGCAGCTGCCAGATGTGGCACCACCCAGCGCGACGTGCAGCACTTCCGGCGTCGTGCTCGCGTCCGCCGCCCCCGATAGCGCCAGCGACGCGCCCGCTCCGGCCAGCGCGCTGACTGGCAACGCCAGAGCCAGCAACACCTTGAGCGTGCGCGGAGCTCCCTGTCTACTCGCCATGTCGATTCCCTTCTGTAGGCAGACGGCGTCCGCCGGGACTCCGCCTACTGTCCGTCGCACTTCAGCACGCGGCCACCTGGGTGACGCGTCTCTGCAAGAGGTCAAACATCAACTGCCGCGCGGCCTTCTTGAAGGCCAAGGAGCTGCGGGCAATTGATTAGCCCGCCCGTGTCCGCAATGCAAGGTGCACAGACGCGACATGCGCGTCGAGTGGTTCGGCGCGAGGGCTGTCGCAGCGCGCAGCGATGGACAGTCGTACGCAGACGGCGTCGACAGCCCCAATCCGTCACGAAGGTGTCACGAGTCGTTCGCGTACGCGACCGGAGTCAACCGCTCGTCACGCGTCGCGCGTAGCTTGGTCACAATTCGGGAGCGCGCCCCGCGAGCTTGCGATCGAGGAGAATTGATGGTGACGATCACCCGGGCTCGAACCCCGCCGAGCTCCGGCTCCACCGGAACCCCTCACGTGCAAGCTCGGGCGTCGCGGTCTCCGTCGAAGTCAGCCGCCTGGGGGCCGGTAATCGACCTCGGTCTGCACTGCGGCGTCGACTTCCTCGGGGGTCAACAGAACGGTGGTCTTGATGTCGACCTTGCCGCTGGCGGCTACGAGCAGGGCGAGGCCTGCCGCCGTCGTGTTGTCAGGTAGGTCCAAGATCGTGATGACGTCGGACTCGCCGAACGCGAAGTAGAACGTCTCGAGCCGTCCTCCCATGCTGGCGCAGGCGCGTTCCACGGCGTTACGACGGGCCGAGCCTCCCTCCCGACGGAGTGCCTCGACACCGTCACCGACGTAGGAGGCTTCGACGAGGTACTTGGGCATGGAGTCCCCCCTTCATTCGAGAGAGCTTCAGCTTTTCACGCAGCGTTGGCACCGGCAACGAGCTTTCGCGCCAGGTCTTCCTGCGCCGTGTTCCTCGGCTCCAAGCCGAGACCCCGCCCTTGGGGGGCCTCCGTCACTCGCTGCTCGAGCCCACAACCGGAGGCAGGTCGGCGATGTTCGCCTTCGTGAGGCTGACCCGGACGCCGTCGTCGTCGACCCCGGTGACGGCGGAGATCGGGATGGAGATCTCCTTCTTGCCCCAGAGGTGCCCCTCGTCGAGCAGCACGTGCGTTACCTGGTGATCGCTCGGATCCACGACCAGTCCACGAACGTGTCCGATCGGGCCGTCCGATGCGTGGACGCGTTGTCCACGCCGGACTTCGACTTCGCCCGGCGGCACCTTGTCGTAGGTGACCTCCTGCTGCGACGGCCCCATGCCCCCCATGCCCATGCCCCTCATGCCGAGGCCGCCCATGCCCATGCCGAGGCCGCCCATGCCGAGGCCGCCCATGCCCATGCCCATGCCGCCCATGCCGAGGCCGCCCAGCATCCCCATGCCTCCCAGTCCGAAGAAGGGAAGCATCATCGCCTGGTTCCGCCCGTAACCCCACTGTCCCGCGGGTGCTTGCACGAACTTGGTCTCTTCGGCGGCTTCGAGCGATGCGAACGTCGCCGAAGTGCAGCGCAGTCTCAGCTCTTTCTCCGTCGCCGTCTCGACGAGATCGATCGGAACGAGGCGACCGACTTCCTGGCCGTGTCGCTCCTCGACGACCAGGTGGGTAATCGCGCGCTTGATGGGATCGACGACCACACGCGCGAGCTCGCCACATGGGCCTTGTTCACAGAAGACCTGGGCTCCGATCGCGTACTCCGGTGCTTCGCTCATGTCCGGGTTCCTTCCGAAGGCAGGCCGTTGATTGATCCTGCGTAGTGACCACCTGGTAGCGGCCATCCTGGCACTCAGATCCCGTCGCGCGCCCGCGAGGGAGTGAAAATGCGCCCGACCGCCGGGGCCGGGTCGCTCACACGCGGGCCACGGCGACGACGGTGGTCGCCGGCAGGCGAAGGTCCGGCCGCCCCGAGCAGTAGCGACCCGCCAGCGACTCGGCGTCGAGGACCTCGATGGAAGTGAAGCCGGCGCCGGCCAGCAACTCCTCGCATTCTCCCCTCGTGTAGGTCGAGCGGATCGGCTCGCCGGCTCTCGCCACCGTCCGTCGCGACGTGGCGCGCACGAGCCGGGCCGGCTCCAAGAGGCCATCTTCTGCCAGGAGGAAGTTGACGACCAGCGTGGTACCGCGCGGGGCACGGGCGATTGCGCCGAGGACCGCGTGCACCGCGCCCCGTTCGAGGTACATCGTGACGCCGAGCCAGCTCAACGTCGAGGCGACGCGCAGCTCCGGTGCGTCGAGTGGAGACCGCGCCAGGTCGAGGGGCACGAAGCGGACGTTCGCCGGCTCGTCGAGGCCCCGCTCCGCCAGCCGACGGCGCTTCCAGGCTTGGGTGGCGGGATGGTCGACTTCGACCACCTCGAGCGCTCCCGCCTGCGGATGGCGCCAGGCGAAGCTGTCGAGCCCGGCGCCGAGCAGGACGTAGCGGTCACGGCCATCGCCGATCCCTTCGACCGCGAGGTCCTCGGCGAGCCTGGTGCGCACCGCGTGGGACAGCCTGAACGCCGCAGCCACCTCGGGCGGCCAGCTCGCGATCTCCTCGAGGATGGGGCGCCGCTCCTCTTCGCTCAGCAGCTGCTCGGAGCGCGTGTCCTCCAGGATCCACGGTGGTGGATCCTCACGAACGTGAGCGGCGCGCAGCACCGCGCTTCCCATGGCAGTCCGGCTGGGCCCGTATCGCATCTTCACTGCCTACCAACTCCGTGGTGATGCCGAGCGGGTACTTCGGCCGCTGCTCGGTCGTGGATCATGCGACTCCGTGGTTTCTCCCGACGGCGCCTGCTCCGTGGCACTCTGAGCAGGTGGCGGGATGGCCCGGGCAGTTCAGGTTGACGGACGACCTGACCGAGGTCGCGTGGATCGAACTGGATCCGTGGCGGGGAGTGGGGGGCACCAGGGTCACCTCGGTCGTGCCGGGGGGATTCGCGGCCTACGTACGGGTCTTCCACCCGGCTCCGAGCCGGTCGGGATACGTGACGTGGTCGGAGGTCGCCCGTACGACCGGGCGTTCCATGCACCCGCTGGCCCAGTGGACACGCATCTCGCCGAGGGGGGACGCCGAGCACCCCTGGGATGCGCCACGGCATGGGGAGCCGCCTCTCGAGGTCCTCGTCCCGCTCGTCGCGACGCTGCGGGCGGCCACCGCGACAACCGACCACTGCTTCTTCGCGATCTGGGACGGGTGGGGCCAGCTCCACTCCAGGTCGTTCAGCTCGCTCCGGTCCTCGAAGCAATCGAAGGGGACCGCCACTCCGGTCGAGAGCTTCGTCGCGGAACGGGAGCGTGAAGCACGGCTCTTCCCGAGGTTCGAGCTGGAGCCGGGCACCGGTCGCCGGTACCTGCTCGGTACCGGCCCTCTGGACGTCTTGATCGAGATCGCAGACGACTCGTTCTCCGAGCGTCCCGGTGTTCCCGCTGCGATGTGGTGGCCGTCGGACCGTTCCTGGTTCGTCGCCTCGGAGATCGACTTCGACTCCACCCTCGTCGGGGGCTCGACCGAGCTACGAGATGCGATCCTGCACAACGCGCTGCTCGAAGCGTCCGAGGTGCCGCCCGACGGAATCTTGAGCATGAAGGGAGACACGGTCAACCCTCCAACCTGACCGCCGCACCTCCGGCGGTCTGACGCGTCGGACCGTCCGTGGTCCGGGCGTTCCGGGACGGGGTGCCAGTTCGGCGCTGCGGCCTTACGCTGACCGTGTGGTGCGCCCTGACGTCGACCGCCTGCTGGCCGAGCAGGAGGAGCGGATCCGATCGGAGCTTGCGGAGCTCACTTCGTCGGTCGAAGAGGCCGGCTCGATCTCCTTCGGCAAGCGTGTCGGCGAGGGGACCTCGATGGCGGTCGATCGGCTCGCTGCGGTGTCGACCCAAGAGCAACTCCTCGCGATGTTGCAGGACGTGCGGCGGGCCCGGTATCACGTGGCCCATGGCGGATACGGTCTGTGCGAGCTGTGCGGAGAACCGATCCCCGAAGAACGTCTCGAAGTTCTCCCGTGGGCGGTCCGGTGCGTCCAACACCGCTGAGGGACGGGTCGTCGTACCTCCGACCGGCCCGCGTCCTTGCAAAGGGTGCAGGGGTGGAGGGTGCCGGGTCCACTGGGCCCAAAGGCTAAGTGAGCTCCGACTGCAGTGCGTCGAGAGGAGGTCGTCGGGCCTCGATGCGGGCGGGAATCGACGAGAGCGCGCCGATCCCCAGCAGGATCCCGATGCACGCGGCGGCGAGCCACAGGCCCGAGGGAACGGTGACGCTCGATCCGTGACCGGCCGCCTTGACGAGGAGCAACCCCAACGGGATGCCGGCGATCACGCCCGGCAGGGAAGGTATCAGCAGGGCCGTCGACAGTCCGGCGCTCACCTGGCGAGTCGTCGCACCGAGCGCGCGCGCCACCCCCAACGGCTGCTTCGAGTCCACCGAGGTCGCCCAGGTGATGACCACGGCGTTCACGATCGAAAGGAAGACGAGGACGACGGTGAGGACGAGCAACACGGCGTCGGTGTTGCGGGTGTTCGGGTTGACCGGGATGGCGAACACCGAGCGGGGGATCGGCGCAGCCTGACTCTCGTGCGCGTGGATCGCCAGCACGGAGACGATCGTGGTCATGGTGACCGTGACGCTCACGAGCGTGAGGATCATGCGTCGCGGTCTGCGTGCGGCCAGACGCAGGCCGAGCAGCAGCTGCGTCGGCAGGTGTGAGGCCGCCCCGACCAACAGCCGCCTGCGCTTGGGGATGCGCGCAGAGTCGGCGAGCGCCGACGTGGTGCTCGTCCGGGCGGCCCGGACCGACGGGATCCACGCGGCGAGACCGGCCACCGCGACCGCCAACGCGACCACCCAGCCGACGTCGGCGGGGGTCACCGGTGGCGCCCCGACGCTTCCGACCAGCCCAGCCCCCGGATTGGCGATGAGCGGCGCGGCGAACCATCCGACGGCCAACCCCACGCCTGCGCCGAGCAACGCCAACGTGAGGTACTCGAGAAGGAGCACGCCTGCGACCAGGCGCGGGGTCGCGCCGACTGCCTTGAGGAGGCCCACCCTGCGCGTGCGCTCCGCCAGGCGGCCTCCCACGATCACCGCCAGGCTGGCAACGGCGAGCAGGTCGAGCAGGGCGCTCCCGATGAGGAGGCCCCGCTGGAAGGGCAGCATCTGCTGACTCTCCACCTTGCGCACGTACTGCCAGGACTCGAGGTACAGCGCGTGGTTGGCGGAGTGCGCAGCGACGAAGGCCGAGGCGCGCTGCGGGTCGGCGAGCTTGAGGTTCAGCATGTAGCTGAGGGGCACGCTCGGCGTCGCCAGGCTCCGGGCGATGGGCTCCGTCGTCCAGATGAGGCCGGTGGCCTGACTCCAGATGTCAGGCAGTGTGTCGAACGCGACGCCTGTCACGGTGTACGGGTACGGGGGTACGGCTGCCGTGACCGCGATCCCGACCACCGGGAACGACCGGCCGTCGAGTGTCACCTTGTCGCCGACGTCGACGCCGAGCTCCTCGGCGAAGCTTCGCTCGATCACGACGCCACCGGTGCGGACCCAGGTACCCTCCGTGACGTAGGGCTGATCGACCGCGGCCCGGCGCGATGAGCGGCCCTCTGCGACCGCCAGGACCTTCGACCCGTTCACCTGCATCGTCGGGAAGCTCACCGGGTACGGGCCGCTGTGGGCGACGACGCCTTCGGCGTGGACGAGGTCGTCGAGCGCCGCGAGGCGGTTGGTGCGGGGTGCCGAGCCGGCCTTCGGGCTCGAGATACGGGGGCCTGAGGTCGTCGGGGAGCTTGTCGGCATCGCCACCACGTCCGGTCCCGAGGTGATCGCCCGGGTCGTCTCGTAGGGGTGGTCGGTGACGCCGTGCAGCGCGAGCCCCAACGTGAGGGTGGTCGTGGTGGCGGCGATCGCCACGAGCGTCACCGCTGCTTCGACCGGCCGTCGGCGAAGGCTTGCTGCGACGAGGCGGAACGCCAGCAAGGTGCGACCCAGCAACTCAGACCTCCAACTCCACACCGAACAACGCACCGAGCGGACCCCTCGTGCCGTCGACGAGGCGCGTCTCGTCGACGAAGGCGCCGTCGCGCATCGAGATCAACCGGTCCGCGGTCGTGGCGATCCGCTCGTCGTGGGTGACGACGACGAGCGTCAGGCCGGACGTGTGCAGCGTCTCGAAGAGGCGGAGCACCTCGAGGGTGGCGACGCTGTCGAGGTTGCCGGTCGGCTCGTCGGCCAGGACCAGTTCCGGCTCGTTGGCCAGCGCGCGAGCGATGGCGACGCGCTGGCGCTGGCCGCCGGAGAGCGCCGAAGGGAGGTGACCCGCCCGGTCGGAAAGGCCGACGTCGTCGAGCAATTCCCGGGCCCGTCGGCGCGCCGCCCGTGGGGACCGACCGGCGAGCAAGGCCGGCAGCTCGACGTTCTCCTGGGCGGTCAGCTCGTCCATGAGGTGGAAAGCCTGGAAGACGAAGCCCACGTCGTCGCGTCGGAGCTGCGCGAGTCCCCGCTCGGAGAGCCGGTCGATCCGCCGGCCCCCGAGCCACAGCTCACCCGCCGTCGGACGGTCGAGGCCACCGAGGAGATGCAGGAGCGTCGACTTCCCACAGCCGCTCGGGCCCATGACGGCCAACGCTTCGCCGGCGGCGACCTCGAGGTCGACTTCGTCGACGGCCCGCACGAGCCCCTCTCCGCTGCCGTACTCCTTGCGCAGGCCCCGGGCGACGACGAGTGGAGCAACTGAGCCGTTGGTGCTCACCGGTTCCTCCGATCCGTCCAGGCGCGTTCGCAGGCCTCCAACCAGCGCAGGTCGGCCTGGAGGCGCAGCACGATGCCCTCGAGCAGCAGCCCGGCTTTCGATCCCTGGGGCTCGGCCATCGCGGCGCGCCCGACCTCGCGGAGGCGCCGGAGCAGCTCTCTGCGCTGCGCGTCGACGATCCCGATCGGATCGCCGAGCCTGGCCTCCGCCGCGGCGACGAGCTTCAGGTGGAACTCGGCGAGGTCGGGCTTCGGCCAGCTCACCTCGGTGAGCCATTCGGCGACCCGGTCCTGTCCCGCCGGGGTGAGCGCGTAGACCTTTCCGACTGCGCCGGACGTTTCGCGGGCGATGAACCCGGCCTTCTCCAACCGGGAGAGATTGACGTACACCTGCCCGTCGTTCATCGCCTCGCCGAGGGGGCCGAGCGCGTCGTTGAGCCGCGCTCGCAGCTGGGAACCCGTCGACGGCTCCTTCGCCAGCAACGCCAGCACCACCTCCTGCTGCACCCGGGATCTCCTTCCTAACGGTTAGAGATCGTTATAACTGTTATGAAGGCAGGAGTCAACCCGTTTCGTCCGGATGCGGAGCGGTACGGCACTTGCCCGGGTCGACCCGACCCGTTCCGGTCGCAGCGCCTCAGGGCGCAGCGTGCCCGTCGTGGGCTCGCCTACAAGCGGGCAACGGGAGGCCGGGCGGGTAACGGGAGCCTGGTCGCGGGGAGACTCGGTACCCTTCCTCGGTGCTGACTGGCGATCTGACGGGGGGATGGGTGTACGCCGCCGCGCTTGGCGCATCCTTCACGATCGCCACGCTCGCCAGCCCAGCCGGGGTGTCGGGCGCCGTGCTGCTCCTGCCCTTCCAGGTTGGCGTGCTCGGCACTCCAAGCCCCGCAGTCACCCCTACGAACCTGCTCTACAACGTCGTCGCCACTCCCGGCGCGCTGTACCGCTACTGGCGGCAGCGGCAGACGGGTGGCCGGCTCACCGCGGTTCTCGTCGCCGGAACGCTGCCGGGGGTCGTTGCCGGCTCGATCATCCGTGTCGAACTGCTTCCCGGTGCCCGCGCCTTCGACGCGGTGATCGCCTCGGTGCTCATGCCGGTCGGGGCATGGCTCGTCTTGCGCAAGGGAGGTGGACCGAGGCGCCGCTGGTTGCCGACGCCGGTACTCGTGGGGATGTCCGCGTGCGTCGGCTGCGTAGGCGGGATCTACGGGATCGGGGGCGGGTCGATCCTCGCCCCGATCCTCATCGGCTCGGGCCGCGCAGCCACGGAGGTCGCCCCGGCCACTCTGGCCGCGACGTTCGTGACTTCCGTGGCCGGTGTGGTGACCTTCCTCGTTCTCTCGAGCGGCCACCACGGGCCGGTCGCGCCCGACTGGGGCGTCGGGCTGGCGCTCGGGGCCGGGGGGCTGCTCGGCGGTTACACGGGGGCGAGACTGCAACCGCACCTCCCCGAGGTCGCGATCCGGCGGCTGCTCGGGGTCCTGGTCGTCGCGATCGGGATCCGTTACGCCGTGCTCGCTGGCTAGATCGGCTCCCGTGCCGACAACCCCACGACGGACGAGTGCGAGGTCAGAGCGCGGCCAGTACCGACTCCGCTGAGCTCACATCGAGGCCTGGGCCTTCTTCGACGAAGATCGACGTGACTACGCCGTCATCGAGGATTGCGGCGTAGCGCCGGGACCTCGTTCCGAGACCGAAGCCGCTGCCGTCCATCTCCAAGTCGACGGCGCGCGTGAACTCGCCGTTGCCGTCGGACAGCATGACGACGTCGTCGCCGACGTTCCTGGCGCGACCCCAGGCTCCCATCACGAAGGGGTCGTTCACCGAGAGGCATGCGATCGTGTCGACGCCCTTGGCCCGGAGCTCGTCGGACCGGAGCACGAAGCCCGGCAGGTGGTAGTCCGAACAGGTGGGGGTGAACGCGCCGGGGACGGCGAACAGCACGACCTTTCCCCCGCCGAGCGCCTCGGTCGAGGTGGTCGCCTTCGGCCCGTCGTCGGTCATCCTCCAGAGCTGGACTTCGGGGATCTTGTCGCCGGCTTGGATCGCCATGAGCTGCTCCTCCTCTTTTTTCTCGTGCCCGCATGGGTGTCCCGCGAGTGGCCATCGGCCCACGCGTTGTGAGGTGTGCGCGTGCCCATTTCGTCGCAAGCCGCGCGGCCCGTTGCACCCGGTGGCACGCCGACAATACCGGGACGACTCAACGTCCGTGGGCGCCGACGCCGAGCCCCGGCTCCGAGGTGCCCAGAGCCGGACGGGGCCGTCACCGCCCATGCGGTCGGCTCAGGGAACCCCGATGCCCGAGTAGACGAGGTCCACGATGCGTCGACTCGTCTCCCGGGGGTCGAGGGCTTCGCTCGAGCCCGATCCCATGCGCGCCAGGATGGGGCCGACGAGGAGCTCGTTGACGAAGGGGATGTCGACGTCGGAACGGATCTCGCCGTCGGCGATGCCCCGTCGGATGATCCTGTACATCATCTCCCGACGCGGCGCGACGATCTCGGCGAAGTAGCGGCGATGGAGCTCCGGAAAGGCCGCAGCCTCCGCGAGCAGGGCACGGAGCATGCTGCTCGCCCGGCGGTCCAGGGTGCGCTCGATGAGGACGGCCAGGTGGGCGGCCAGGTCCTCGCGGGCGCTGGGACGGTCGAAGTCGGGCAGGGGCGGGTTGATGGCGTCGAGGACGTCGAGATAGAGGTCGTCCTTCGTCTTCCAGCGCCGGTAGAGGGAGTTGCGGGACACCCCTGCGTGCTCCGCGATGGCCACGAGTGACAGACCGGTGAGGGTGGCTCCTTCGCCGACCAGGTCGAGGACGGCTTCCCTCGCGGCGACTTCGGTGCGAGGGTCCCGCTTGCGGCCTGCCGAGCGCCGGACCGTGGTCATGGCCCCATTTTATCAGAACAGACCTGTTGCGTTCCGCCGAATTCTCCAGTACGATATGGAACAGCGCTGTACTGTTCTATTGAGGAGGATCAGATGGCTCGCCTGTTCGGGAATCCGGGGGGAACGTCGACGACCTCGCCACCTCCGACCACCGCGTCCGCCCCCGGCTCTCCCTGGGGGGTGCTCGCCCTGTGCGCCGTCGCCCAGTTCATGGTCGTCCTCGATGTGTCGATCGTGAACGTCGCACTGCCCCAGATGCGACACGACCTCGGTCTCGGCATCGCTTCCCAGCAATGGGTGGTGAACGCGTACACGTTGAGCTTTGCCGGTTTCCTGATGCTGGGGGGGCGGGCCGCCGACCTCTTCG
>JASHUY010000179.1 GCA_030039755.1 Acidimicrobiales bacterium | reverse complement strand
GGGCCGGGCACGAGGAGCGGCATGCCGGTGCTGTACGACAATCCGAAGGACGTCGGCGCGGACCGCGTCGCGAACGCGGTCGGCGCCTTCGACCTCTACGGCGGTCCCTGCGTCGTGGTGGACCTCGGCACCGCGACGACCTTCGACGCCATCTCGAGCGCAGGGGAGTACCTCGGCGGGGCGATCGCACCCGGCGTCGCGATCAGCATGGAGGCCTTGTTCCACCACGCGGCGGCACTGCGGCGGGTGGAGCTCGTCGAGCCCCGCTCCGCGATCGGGCGCTCGACCGCCGAGTCGATCCAGTCCGGCGCGCTGTACGGCTTCGCCGCGCAGGTCGACGGCATGTGCCGGCGCATCGTCGCCGAGCTCGGCGCGGCAGCCGTCGTCGCGACCGGCGGGCTCAGTGAGCTCGTCGCGCCCTACGCGGAGATGGTCGAGCACGTCGAGCCGTGGCTCACGCTGCACGGCCTGCGGCTCGTCTACGAGCGCAACGTGGGCGCAGGGGTGGTGCGGGGCGCATGACGACAGTTCCCTACCGGTTCGACCAGACGTCGTCCGCCGGCGAGGTCGTCGAGCGTTGGAGCGGCCTTGCGGCGGGAGAGGAGTCCGGTGACCAGGTGTCCGTCGCCGGACGGGTCATGCTCGCGAGGCCGCAGGGCAAGCTCGGGTTCGCCGAGCTGCGCGACTCGTCGGGCGCCGTGCAGCTGTTCGCGCTGGACGGGGTGACGCGCGACTTCGACGCGTTCAGGCGCCTCCGGCTCGGCGACTGGGTCGGCGCGAGCGGCGAGGTGGTGCGCACTCGGCGCGGCGAGCTGTCGGTGAAGGTCGCCGACTGGGTGCTGCTCGCCGAGGCGCGCCGCCCGTTCGGCGACAAGTGGCGGGGTGTGACCGACGTGGAGACGCGCTTCCGCCAGCGCGAGGTGGACCTGTGGGCGAACCCCGAGAGCCGGCGTACGCTCCTCATGCGGAGCCAGCTCGTCCGTCGCATGCGGGAACGACTGTGGGACATGGGCTTCGTCGAGGTCGAGACGCCGATCCTGCACCCCATCCCCGGTGGCGCGCACGCGCGTCCCTTCGCCACGCGCTTCCGGGCGCTCGACATGGACGTCTACCTGCGGATCGCACCCGAGCTCTACTTGAAGCGGCTCGTCGTCGGCGGCTTCGAGAAGGTGTTCGAGATCGGCCGCCTGTTCCGCAACGAGGGGATGTCGCCGCGCCACAACCCCGAGTTCACGACGCTCGAGCTCTACCAGGCCTACGCCGACTACCACGACGTGATGGTGCTCGTCGAGGATCTCGTCTCCGGCCTCGCGCTCGACGTCCTGGGCTCGACGTCGCTCACGTACCAGGGACGTCCGCTCGATCTCACGGCGCCGTGGCGCCGCGCCACGCTCACCGAGCTCGTGGCCGGGCAGACGGGGCTGGACGTGAGCGTGCGCACGCCGCGCGAGGAGCTCGAGAAGTGGGCGCGGGACGCCGGTGTGGAGGTCGAGCGGAGTTGGGGGCCCGGGAAGCTGCTGCTCGAGCTCTACGAGAAGACGACCGAGGGAGAGCTCTGGGATCCGGTCTTCGTGTACGACTACCCCAAGGAGGTGTCGCCGCTCGCCCGTGCGCACCGGGACGACCCCCTGCTCGCGGAGCGCTTCGAGCCGGTGGTGGCGGGGCGCGAGCTCGGCAACGCGTTCAGCGAGCTCGTCGACCCCGACGAGCAGCTCGCGCGCTTCGAGGAGCAGGTCGCGGCGCGCGACGCCGGCGACGAGGAAGCGATGGCGGTCGACACCGACTACGTCCGGGCGCTCGAGCACGGACTCCCGCCGACGGGGGGGCTCGGGCTCGGCATCGACCGTCTCGCCATGCTCTTCTCGGACGCCGCCCACATCAGGGAGGTGATCTCCTTCCCGATGATGCGGCCCGAGCGCGCAGAGGGCGAGGGTCGGGGAGGCGGGGAGGTCGGGGACGACGGGGAGGTCGGGGACGACGGGGAGGGGCCGGGCGGGGACCGGGAGGGCGGCAGGCGACGGGGCCCGGGAGGCTGAGCTCGAGCGGAGACTCGCGGGCCGGGTCAGCCGGGCATGTCGTGGAGGAGCGAGGTGGCGAGGCGCGCGAGCCCGTCGGCGACGTGCGGCGGGTCGATGCCCTCGGTCGCCGCCAGCGCGTCCGCGATATGGAGGCGCGCAACGGCGACCGTCGTCCCGACGGCCTTCGACTCGCTGACGATGGATCGCGCTTTCTCCCGCTCGGGCAGCCCGAGCGGTTGCCCGAGGAGCGTCCGCAGCTCGGGCCCGGCGTCGGGGTCGCGCAACGCGAGCAGCACCGGGAGCGTGTACACCCCCTCGGCGAGATCCTGGCCGGGCGGCTTGCCCAGTTCGCCGTCGTCTGCGATGACGTCGAGCATGTCGTCTCTGATCTGGAACGCCATGCCGAAGGCATGGCCGAACCGGGTGAACGCGTCCACCTCGTCCCGTCGCGCCCCGCTCGTCAACGCGCCGATGCGGCAGGACGTCGACATGAGCGCCGCCGTCTTGCCCGCGATCGCGGAGAAGTAGTCGTCCTCGCTGCGGTCCGTCTTGAAGCACGACCGGACTTCGACGATCTGCCCTTGGCAGAGCTGCCCGAGCGTCCTTGCGAGCAACCCGGCGATCTCGGTGCCGAGCGCGGCCGCGATCGCCGCGGAACGTGAGAGCAGGTAATCGCCGGCGACGATCGCGACCAGGTTGCCGTACCGGCTGTTCACGCTCTCGACGTTTCGCCGGACGGTCGCTTCGTCGATGACGTCGTCGTGGTACAGCGACGCGAGGTGGACGAGCTCGACGGCCACGCCCCCGAGGAGGTCGTCCTCCGACGCACAGCGTTCGCCGCGCGTCGCCGCGACGAGGGCGAGCGCCGGTCGGAGCCGCTTGCCGCCCGCGGCGATGAGGTGCGTCGTGACGTCGTCGAGGAAGCCGTCCCCCGTCATCACCGACCCGGCGAGCAGGGGCTCGAGGCGCTGCAGGTCGCCGTCGACCATCGGGAGGTCGAGAGCCTCCGTCGCGTTCACGACCAGCACGTTATGCGACGGGTGCAGGTCGAGAACATTTCGACGGCGCAGGCGCGCACCCCTTCGGCGGGACGTCCGGCGGTGGAAACGCCCGAAGGCGTGGCGCCCGGTGCGGCCGGGCGGAGCGCGGTCGGGGCGGCGGACCCGCCCCGGGGAGACCGGGCGCGAAGCGTCCCCCGGCAGCGTGGGGCCGGACGTGGCGCGATGTTGGTCGGACGTTGGCGGGACGCCCCCACGCGTGGCGACGCGAGTATTCCCGCGCCATTGAGCAGGGAATTCAGCGTCGGGGCTCTCGGATCGGGGGTGCGCGCCGCCGCTCGTGCCGCTGCCGCAGCACCGAGGCGCGCGGCGGTGGGGAAGGACCCTCCGGATACACTGCAGACCTAGGAACGAGCCAGTACGGAGGCGGTCACGTGTTCGAACGCTTCACCGACCGGGCGCGGAGAGTGCTTGTGTTGGCGCAAGAAGAGGCGCGCCTGCTGAACCACAGCTTCATCGGGACGGAGCACATCCTTCTGGGCCTCATCCACGAGGGTGAGGGCGTCGCGGCGAAGGCACTCGAATCGCTCGGCATCACGCTCACAGCGGTGCGCGAGAAGGTGGAGGAGACGATCGGCATGGCCGGCAGCGCCCCGAGCGGCTCGCCGCCGTTCACGCCCCGGGCGAAGAAGGTGCTCGAGCTGTCGTTGCGTGAGGCGTTGCAGCTGGGGCACAGCTACATCGGCACCGAGCACATGCTGCTCGGACTCGTCCGCGAGGGCGAGGGGGTCGCGGCCCAGGTGCTCCAGAGCCTCGGCGCGGACCTCGGTCGCGTTCGTCAGCAGGTGATCCAGCTCATGTCCGGTTACCAGGGCAAGGAAGCGGTCGGAGCCGGCGCGGGATCGTCCTCGAGCGACGCCCCGTCGGGATCCCCGGTTCTCGACCAGTTCGGCCGGAACCTCACGCAGCTCGCGCGGGACGGGAAGCTCGACCCGGTCATCGGCCGTGAGAAGGAGATCGAGCGGGTCATGCAGGTGCTGTCCCGCCGGACCAAGAACAACCCCGTGCTCATCGGGGAGCCCGGCGTGGGCAAGACCGCGATCGTCGAGGGCCTCGCCCAGCGGATCGTGGCGAACGAGGTGCCCGAGACGCTGGCGGGAAAGCAGCTCTACACCCTCGACCTCGGCGCCCTGGTCGCGGGCAGCCGGTACCGCGGTGATTTCGAGGAGCGCCTGAAGAAGGTGCTCAGGGAGATCCGCACGCGTGGCGACATCATCTTGTTCATCGACGAGCTGCACACCCTGGTCGGCGCGGGTGCCGCCGAGGGTGCGATCGACGCAGCCTCCATCCTCAAGCCGATGCTCGCACGCGGCGAGCTCCAGACCGTCGGCGCGACGACGCTCGACGAGTACCGCAAGCACCTGGAGAAGGACGCCGCCCTCGAGCGGCGCTTCCAGCCGGTGAAGGTGAGCCAGCCGTCCGTCGCGCTCACCATCGACATCCTGAAGGGGTTGCGCGACCGCTACGAGTCGCATCACGCGGTCACGATCACCGACCAGGCACTGGTCGCGGCGGCCAATCTCGCCGACCGCTACCTCGCGGACCGTTTCCTCCCCGACAAGGCGATCGACCTCATCGACGAGGCCGGCAGCCGTCTGCGCATCCGCCGCATGACCACCCCCCCGGGCTACAAGAAGCTGGACGAGGAGATAGGCCGGCTCCGCCAGGACAAGGAGGCCGCCATCGGCCGGGGCGCCTTCGAGCAGGCGAAGAGGCTTGCCGAGCAGGAGACCGACCGCGTGTCGCGCAAGGAGGCGATGGAGGCGGAATGGCGAGCCGAAGGCGTCGACCTGTTCGACGTCGTCGACGAGGAGGTCATCGCCGAAGTGCTGGCGAACTGGACCGGGATCCCCGTCTACCGCCTCACCGAGGAGGAGACCGCCAAGCTCCTCCGGATGGAAGACGAGCTGCACAGGCGGGTGATCGGCCAGGAGGAGGCGCTCAAGGCGCTCGCCCGCGCGATCCGCAGGACGCGCGCGGGCCTGAAGGACCCGAAGCGTCCGAGCGGCTCGTTCATCTTCCTCGGTCCTACCGGCGTGGGGAAGACGGAGCTCGCCAAGACGCTCGCCGAGTTCCTCTTCGACGACGAGGACGCGCTGATCCAGCTCGACATGAGCGAGTACATGGAGAAGCACACCGTGTCGCGTCTCGTCGGGTCGCCCCCGGGCTACGTCGGCTACGAGGAGGGTGGTCAGCTCACGGAGGCGGTGCGGCGCAAGCCGTTCTCGGTGGTCCTCTTCGACGAGGTGGAGAAGGCGCACCCGGACGTGTTCAACGCGTTGCTCCAGATTCTCGAGGACGGGCGGTTGACGGACGCGCAGGGTCGGTCCGTCGACTTCAAGAACACCGTGCTGATCATGACGTCGAACCTCGGGACCGCGGACCTCCGCAAGGCGTCGGTCGGCTTCCAGAAGACGTCGGAGGCGGTCACCTACGAGAAGATGAAGGCCAAGGTCCACGACGCGCTGAAGGCCCACTTCCGGCCGGAGTTCCTGAACCGGATCGACGAGATCATCGTGTTCCACGAGCTCAGCCGGGAAGAGGTCATGGAGATCGTCGATCTCATGGTGAACCGTACGAGGGACCAGCTGTCCGGCCAGGGGCTCGGCCTCGAGCTCACGGCGGCCGCTCGCGCCTTCCTCGCCGAGAAGGGCTACGACCCGCAGCTCGGTGCCCGTCCGCTGCGGCGCGCGATCCAGCAGCTGGTCGAAGACCCGCTCTCCGAGAGGATCTTGTGGAAGGACTTCCGCGTCGGCGAGACCATCGTCGTGGACGTCGACCCGGAGCCCGGGGACGGGCAGGACGGTCCGCACCTCGTGTTCCGTGCCGTCGAGGGCGTCGAGCCTCCTCCGATGGAGCTGGCGGGAAGCGGCTCCTCCGACTGAGCCCGCGCGGCCGGGAGGGGATCCCCCTGCGGCCGGCTCCGGGCGACCCGCCGGTACGATGCGGCGGTGGCAGACCACGGCGACGCGCTGCTCGACGCGCTGACGCTCGTCGCGTCGGGCACGCCGCTACGCGAGGGGCTCGACCGGGTCGTGCAAGCCAAGCGGGGTGCGCTCGTCGTCATCGGGAACGACCCGGCCGTCCTCGCCATCTGCACCGGGGGCTTCCTGCTCGACGCCGAGTTCACGCCCCAACGGTTGTCGGAGCTCGCGAAGATGGACGGGGCGATCGTCCTCACGTCCGACGCGTCGCGTATCGCCAGGGCCAACGTCCACCTGATGCCGCGCGCGTCGATCCCGACGAGCGAGACGGGGACGCGGCACCGGACGGCCGAGCGTGTCGCCCGTTCTCTCGACGTGCCGGTCGTGACCGTGTCGGAGGCGATGGCGACGATCACCGTCTACCGGCGTGCCGAGCGCCACACGTTGCAGCAGCCGGGCCGGTTGGTGGCTCGTGCGAGCCAGGCGATCGCCGCGGTGGAGCGCTTCAAGTCCCGTTACGACGTCGCGCTCGCGCTCCTCTCGAGCCTCGAGGTGGAAGACACGGTCTCGGTCAACGACGTGGTCGCGGTGCTGCAGCCCGGGGAGATGGTGGTGCGGTTCACCGACGAGGTCGAGGGGTACCTCGTCGAGCTCGGCGAGGACGGCCGGCTCATCCGCCTGCAGATCGAAGAGCTGGGGGCGGGCGTGGAAGAGACCCTGCGGCTGGTCGCCCTCGACTACGTCGTCGTCCCGGGCGGGGTCGGGAGGTCGGACCACAACGGCCGGGCTCCCGGCGTGCGCGACGTGCCGGGAGGCGATGGGCGAGCCGCCCGTTCGCACCACGACGGTCGCGAGGACGGGCAACTGCGCGAGCACGGACGCACCGGCGCGCTCAGGGCGCGGGCGGATGCCGCGCTGAGGGCGCTCCACGGCTTGAGCCACGACGAGCTTCTCGGCAGGACGGCGGTGGCGACGGTCCTCGGCTTCGACCCGGAGCCCGGCGTCCTCGACCTGCCGATCGAGGCCCGCGGGTACCGGCTCCTGCACCGACTGCCCCGGGTCTCCGAGGCCATCATCGAGCGGATCGTGGAGCGGTTCGTCACGCTGCCGAAGCTCATGCAGGCGTCCCTCGCCGACCTGGAGAAGGTGGGCGGCGTGGGGGAGGCGAAGGCGCGCTCGGTGAAGGACGGGCTTTCGAGGATGGTGGAAGCGAGCATCCTCGAGCGCTACGAGTGACGGACGGCTCGTTCGTCGTACGACGCGTGGTCGACGAGGAGCGTCCCGCCGTCGCAAGGCTCCTCGCCGACCGTTGGGGATCGACGCAGATCGTCTCGCGGGGCCTCGTGCACGACGCGGAGTCGGCGGAGATGCTCGTCGCCGTCCGTGACGGAGAGATCGTCGGCACCGCGACGTTCGTGGTGGGCGGCGACGAGGCCGAGCTGCTGACGCTGGACGCGTTGGAGGAAGGCGCAGGCGTCGGCGGCGCGCTCCTCGACGAGGTGGCGCGGTCGGCGGCGGGCGCGCGTGCGCTCCGGCTCGTGCTGTCGACGACCAACGACAACCTCCGTGCGCTCGGCTTCTACCAACGCCGCGGGTTCCGGCTGGTCGAGCTCTTCCCGGGCGCCGTGGACCGGGCGAGGAAGCACAAACCCTCGATCCCCCTGGTCGGCGACTCGGGGATCCCGGTCCGGGACGAGCTCCTGCTCGTACGCGACCTCGGCACGGCGTGACGGTGGGCTCCGGCGATCCGGTACAATGGAAGGCCGGTCCCCGTCAGGGCCGGCAGCGCGGAGCTGCCGTCCCTCCAGCGAGACGCCGCGGCCCCGCCGTCGAGAATCTGCAGTGCAAGGAGTGCGGTGTTCAAGGAGTGCGGTGTTCAAGGTCGGTGACAAGGTCGTCTATCCCCATCACGGCGCAGCGGTCGTCGAGAAGCGGGAGACCAAGGTGGCCTTCGGCCAGAAGCGTGAGTACCTGGTGCTCCGTCTCGCGTACGGGGATCTGACGTTGATGGTCCCGGCGGACAACACCGAAGGTGTCGGGCTGCGCGAGGTCATCAACGACGAGGAGGTCGAGGAGGTCTTCGCCGTCCTTCGCAAGAAGGAGGCGCGGATGCCGACCAACTGGTCCCGGCGGTACAAGAACCACTCGGAGAAGCTGCGCTCCGGCGACATCTACCAGGTCGCCGAGGTCGTGCGGAACCTCTCGATCCGCGACAAGGACAAGGGCCTGTCCGCAGGCGAGAAGCGCATGCTCAGCCGCGCGCGGCAGATCCTCGTGTCCGAGCTCACGTTCGCGCTCGGCGTCGACGAGGAGACGGCCGAGCAGCGACTGAACGAGGCCCTGCCGTAAGCGCCGAGCGCGCCGCCGGCGGGTCCCGGGCCGGAGCCGTGTGGGCGGTCGTCCTGGCGGGGGGGTCCGGCTCGCGCTTCGGGAGACCGAAGCAGTTCGAGGTCCTCGCCGGCCGGCCGGTGGTGGCGTGGTCCGTGGCCGCCGCACGCAAGGCCACCGACGGCGTCGTGCTGGTCGTCCCGAGAGGGGACCTGGAGCGTGCCCGCACGCTCGGCGCGGACGTCGTCGTCGCCGGCGGCGGGACGCGTTCGGCCTCCGTGCGCGAGGGCCTGTCCCGAGTCCCGAAGAGCGTGGAGGTCGTGGTGGTGCACGACGCCGCGCGGCCGCTCGCTTCGCCGGCGCTGTTCGCGGCGGTGGTCGCCCCCCTGCTCGACGAGGACGTCGAGGTCGACGGCGTCGTCTGCGGCCTTGCGGTCGCCGACACGCTGAAGCGCGTCGGCGACGACGGGTGCACGGTGACCGGCACGCTCGACCGCAGCACGCTCGTCGCGGTGCAGACCCCGCAGGCGTTCCGTGCGTCGGTGCTCCGTCGGGCGCACGCCGCGGCGGGCGACGCGACCGACGACGCTGCGCTCGTCGAGGCGGCTGGCGGCACCGTGCGCGTCGTCCCGGGCGAGCCGTGCAACCTGAAGCTGACCCTGCCCTCGGACCTCGTGCTCCTCCGGCACCTCGCGAGCGGCGGTGCGTCGTGACGCTGCGCGTCGGGCAGGGGTTCGACGTCCATCCCTTCTCCGACGAGGTGTCACGCCGGCTCGTGCTCGGCGGGGTCGTCGTCG
>JASHUY010000178.1 GCA_030039755.1 Acidimicrobiales bacterium | reverse complement strand
CCCTCGCCGGCGTCGCTCATCGCGCGACCACGTTACCGCTCGGATCGCGGGCAGCTCCTTGCGTCGCGCCGCCGGCGGGGCCGCGCACGCCCGCCCAGGCGTGAAGGGCGCGGCGGTACGCGTCGGCGTAGCGCCGCGCGAGGTGGTCCATCGACCATCCGGCGGCGTGGTCCGCCGCGCGGTCGAGTGCGTCGTCGTCGCGCGAGTCGCAGAGCGCCGCTGCGAGCGCGGCTCGAAGCGCCGGGACGTCACCGGGCGGGACGAGCGTCGCATGGCCCGCCGCCGCCTCGCGGTAGCCGGGGATGTCCGACGCGACCACGCGGCAACGCGCCGCCATCGCCTCGAGGAGCACCACGCCGAACGACTCTCCGCCGAGCGAGGGCGCGCAGAGCACGGTGGCGCCGGCCAACCGGTCGGCGACCTCCTCGTCGCTCACCACCCCGAGCCAGCGCACGCTCCGGGACGCCGGGTGCCGCGCGCGCAACCGGTCGCTCTCGGGGCCCTCACCGGCCACCCACAGCTCCGGCGCAGCCCGTCGGGTCGAACCCCCCGACCAGGCCGAGGTAAGCCCCGAGAAGGCCTCGAGCAGCACACCGAGCCCCTTGCGGTGCTCGTGGCGTCCCAAGAACAGGATCCTCGGCGCCGCGTCCGCGGCCACCTCGACGGGGCGGGCGCGCGTGAAGCGGCTGAGCTCGACGCCGTTGAAGAGGACCTCGCAGTCGTGGTCGCCGCCGCACAGCGCCGCCGCGCTGTGGCGCGCAACGTCGGACACCGCGGTACGGACGTCGACGCGGCTGCAAGCCCGGCGCGCGATCGGCGCCGCGAGTGCCGCCGCGTGCGGGACGCCCGACCGGTGGAACGTGCCGACGACGGGCCACCTGCGCGCGAGGAGGAAGCCGTAGCCGAGGGTGGGTGCGAGCGGTTCGTGCAGGTGCACCACGTCGGCCCCCCACTCGCGCACCGCGTCGACGGCCCGCTTGGCGGCCCGGGGCGACACCGACACCGGCGCGACGGAGCCGTTCGAGTGCACGCCGACCGAACGGCCCGCCACGTAGACGTGGCCGGTGGCCCAGCCCGGTGGCCGGTCGTCGGGCGCGACCACCACGACCTCGTGACCGAGCCGCCGCAGCGCCCGCGCGAGGCCGATCGCCTGGCCCTGCACACCGCCGGGCCGCGACAGGTCGTACGGGCAGACCATCGCGACGCGGAGCACCTGGCCCCCGCTCGGGACGCCAGCCTCAGCCGTCACGGTCGCTCGGCCAGTTCGGCCCGTAGAGATGCCACTGCTCGGGTGCCCGGCGGACCATCCTCTCGAAGCGGCGCGCGAGCTCCTGGGTCAGCCGCGCGACGTCCGCGCGCAGCGAACCGGTCCGGCTCGTGTCGAGCGGCGTTGTGACCATCCCGAAGTGCGCGTCACCCGGGCCGCTGTAGACGGCCGCGGGGATCAACCACGCGTCGGTGCGCAACGCGATGGTCGCAGGGCCGGCGGGGAGCGTCGTCCGCTCGCCGAAGAATTCGACGGGGACGCCGTTGCCGACGATGTCGCGGTCGCACAGGAGCCCGACGAACCCACCGCTCCGGAGCTCTCGCAGCAGGATGCGGCCCGACTCGTCGCCGAGCGGCACGATCCGGAGCCCCATCGCCTCCCGCTGCTCGACGAACCAGCGGAAGAGCGCGGGCGGCTCGATTCGCTCGGCGACGCTGGTCATCGAGTGTCCCTCGAGGGCGAGCCATGCACCCCCCCACTCCCAGCTGCCGATGTGCGGCAGCGCGAGCAGCACGCCGCGACCCGACTCGAACGCCCGCTCGAGGTGCTCGTAGCCCGAATCGAGGACGAACCGGCGGCGCACCACGTCGGGAGGGGTCGACGGCAGGCGCGCCCCCTCGACCCAGTACCTGGCGTAGCTGCGGTACGAGCGGCGCGCCCAACGGCGCACCACCGCGGGATCCGGCGCGACCGCCGGTGAGGACGACGCGAGCACCCGCGAGAGGTGCCGCTCGCGCATCTCGAGATCGCCGTGCGGTCGCCAGGCCATCGCGCTGCCCACCGCCGCGGCGATGGCCGATGCGACCGGCTCCGGCAGGACGCCCAGACCAGCCCCCGAGAACCGGTAGGCGACGAAGGTGGCGGCGGCGCGAAACCGCTCAGGCGCCACGGTCGCCCGGGCCGGAGCCCTGCAGGCCTCGGTGCCCGGAGCGTGACCTGCCGTGCTGCGCGCGCGCGGCGCGGGCGGCCTCGGTGCGCTCGCGACGCACCCGGGCACGTGCCGTGCGGCTCTCGAGGGCCTCCTGGCGTCGCGCGCGCCAGCGTGCGGCGAGCTCGGCGCGCGGCCGGCCGGGGCCGAGGGAGCCGTCCCGCCTCGCGCGCCAGATCGACCTGCTCCGCGCGTCCCGCTCGGACCGCCACGGGAACCTGGAAGGCGCACGGGCCGCAGCGAGCGCCCCTGCCGCCCCGGTCGCAGCGACCGCCCCGACCGCCTCGTCCCCGCGCAGCGGGCCCTGCGCCGCGCGCCACGCCGTGACGAAGCGGGCGATCGCGGTGAGCGTCGTGAGCCCGAACAACGCCCACAACACCGGCACGAGCAGCCACGGCTCGAGGAAACCCGCGCCGAGCAGGATCATGCGCTCCGCCCGCTCCATGAGCCCCCCGAACACCCCGCCGTTGGTCACCGGCAGGCGGAGCGCGTCCGCCTTCGCCCGGACGTAGGACACGAGCGAGGCGGCGCCGAGCACGGCCAGGGGGAGAAGAGCCAGCTCGCCGTCGTGGACCGAGACGAGGTACCACGCGACGCCGACCATGAGCACGGCGTCGGCGACCCGGTCCATGACCGAGTCGAACAGCGCGCCGCGCACCGACGCGGTCCCCGCCGCTTTCGCCACCGGGCCGTCGAAGAGGTCGTGGAACCCCGTGATCGCCAGGAGCGGGATACCGACCAGGAGATGGCCGGTCGCCACCACCACCGCGGTGGCGACGGCGAACACGAGCCCCGAGGCGGTCAGGACGTCTGCGGTGATGCCCAACCGGACGAGCTTGCGACCCACGGGCCCGGTGAACCGGTCGACCCCTTGTCGCCAGCGGCCGTCGAACACTCGTTGGAGTCTACCCCGACCTCTCCGGGCCCCTCGGGCCCGGGCACCAGCCGGACGGACCCGCGCCAGGTGGTGGTTAACTGGCGGCCGGGCGCAAGCCGGCGGGGGGCTGCCGGCCAGCCCGGAAGGAGGTTGCCGTCGTGGCTCCGCTCGCGCCGTCGGACATCCGCAACGTGGCCCTGGTGGGCCACCACGCGGCAGGCAAGACCACCCTCGCCGAAGCCCTCCTGCTCTCCACCGGGGCACTGAGCCGCCAGGGGTCGGTGGAGAAGGGCACGACGGTCTGCGACTTCGAACCCGAGGAGATCTCGCGGCAGCTCTCGGTCTCCTTCGCCGTCGCGCCGTGCACGCTCGACGGGGTGAAGATCAACCTCCTCGACGCGCCGGGGTACGCCGATTTCGCCACCGACATGCGTGACGCGCTGGCGATGGCCGACCTCGCCGTCGTGGTGGTGAGCGCGACCGACGGGGTCCAGGCCCAGACCGAGGACGCCTGGCGCGCCGCCGCGGCCCTCGGGATCCCCCGCATCATCGTGGTCGACAAGCTGGACCGCGAGCGCGCCGACTTCGACCGGACGCTCGCGGAGGTCCGCGCGACGTTCGGGGCCGGCGTCGCCCCGGTGGAGCTCCCCATCGGGGCGGAGAGCGAGTTCCGCGGGGTCATCGACCTGCTCGACGACCGGGCCACCGTCTACGACACCGCGGGCGGCCCGCCGTTGCAGGGCGTGGACGGGCCGGTCCCCGACGAGCTGGCGGTCACCGAGCACGCCGTCCACGAGCAGCTCGTCGAAGGGATCGTCGTCGGCGACGACGAGCTGATGGCCCGGTACCTCGACGGCGAGCACATCGACCGAAGCGAGCTGCAGGCGAGCCTTGCGTCCGGTGTCGCCTCGGGCGCGGTGTTCCCCGTGCTGTGCTGCTCGGGGGCGTCCGGGGTGGGCATCGACCGCCTCGCCCGCCTCCTCGTCGAGCTGTGCCCCTCGCCCGACCGCGCCCGTAAGGCCGAGGTCGTGGCGGGCGGCACGACGACCGACGTCCCGCCCGACCCGTCGGCGCCCCCGCTCGTCGTCGTGTGCAAGACGCTCACGGACCAGCACGCGGGCCGGCTGTCCCTGTGCAAGGTGCTGTCCGGGACGCTCAAGCCCGACACCGTCCTCACGAACCCGCGCACGCACACCGACGAGCGCCTGCACGTGCTCTCGCTGCTCCGCGGCCACGAGACCACGCCGGTCGACGCCGTCGTCGCGGGAGACTTCGTGGCGATCCCCCGCCTCACGGGGTCGCTCACCGGCGACACGCTCGCGCCGAAGGACAAGCCCGTCACCGCTGCGTTCCCCGAGGCGGAGGGGCCCGCGCTCGCCGTCGCCGTCGCGCCGGCCTCCCGTGCGGACGAGGACAAGCTCATGTCGGCGCTCCAGCGCATCTGCGAAGAGGACCGGGGACTCACGGTGAGCCGCAACGACGAGGCGCACCAGACCGTTCTCGGCGTGTCCGGAGAAGTGCACCTCGCGGTCACCCTCGAGCGTCTGTCGCGCAAGTTCGGGGTCTCCGTGGAGCGCCAGGAGGTGGCGATCCCCTACCGCGAGACGATCTCCAAGCCGGCGGCGGCGGAGGGGAAGCACAAGAAGCAGTCGGGTGGCCACGGGCAGTTCGGTGTCTGCCACCTGCGCGTCGAGCCGTTGGAGCGCGGTGAGGGGTTCCAGTTCCACGACGAGGTCGTGGGCGGCGCGATCCCGCGCCAGTACATCCCCGCGGTGGAAAAGGGCGTGGTCGAGGCGATGGCGCGCGGTGGCGCGTACGGCTATCCGGTGGTCGACGTGTCGGTGACGGTCGACGACGGCAAGTACCACTCGGTCGACTCCTCCGAGCTCAGCTTCAAGACCGCCGCGGCGCTCGGCTTCCGCGAGGCGGTCGCCCACGCCGGACCGATCCTGTTGGAGCCGGTCTCGAAGGTCGTCGTCACGGTCCCCGCGGACCTGCAAGGTGACGTCCTCGGCGACCTCAACTCGCGCCGCGGAAGGATCGTCGGCACCGAGGTAACCACCGACTCGCTCCAGGAGGTCACCGCGATGGTCCCGACCGCGGAGCTCGCTCGCTACGCGGTCGACCTGCGCGCGCTGACCGGTGGGCGGGGCCGGTTCCGCGCCGAGCACGACCACTACGACCCCGTGCCCGAGCACCTCGTGGCCGCGCTGGCGAGGAGCGTCTCGAGCGAGTCCTGACGCGTGCGCGCCGGACCTGCACGACAAGCTCTACGAAGCCCTCACACGAAGCGCCGACAGCAGCCACCCGTCGACCGCGTGGTCGTCGAGGTTCGTGTCGAGCGCCGCGGGCTCGATCGCTTCGATCGTCCAGCCGACACGGAAGGCGTCGAGCAGCTCCTGCTCGCGCACCCGGCGAGGTCCCCAGTCGCCGGGCTCCCGATCCGAGAAGCAGAGCATGAAGTACCTCCCGCCGGGAACGAGCACGGCCTCGAGCGCCGCGACGTAGCGGGCGCGGTCGTCGTCGTCGAACACGTGGAAGAGACCGCAGTCGAGCACCGTGTCGAACTGCTCGCCGAGCTCGCCGAGCGCGAGCGCGTCCCACACCACGAACCGCGCGCGGAGGTTCCGCTCCGTGGCCTTGCGCACGGCCGACGCGATCGCCCTCGGCGAAGAGTCGATCCCGGTCGCGTCGAGCCCCGTTCCCGCAGCCAGGAGCGCCTGCTCGCCGGTCCCGCAGCCGGAGTCGAGGACGCGCCCGGCGATCGAGCCTGCGTCGGAGAGACGCACGAAGGCGGCCTGCGGGCGGCCGATGTCCCACGGCGGACGGCCCTCATAGGCGGCGTCGAAGTCCTCGAACGCCCGACCGGGACGCCCGGCGTCGCTCATCGCCCGATTCCTACCAGGCCGGTCACGTGGCAGGCCAGGCCTTCGCCAGCTTGTCCCAGGCCCCGGCCAACGTCTCGGGGATCACGCGCACGCCGGCGATCGAGGTCATGAAGTTCGTGTCGCCCGACCAGCGCGGCACGACGTGGAAGTGGAGGTGGCGCGGGATGCCCGCCCCCGCGGCCCGACCGAGGTTCGCGCCGACGTTCATGCCGTCGGGCTCGTAGGCGACCGTGATCGCGCGGACCGCCGCGAGCGTCGTCACCCACAGCTCGGCGGACTCTTCGCCGGTGAGCTCCTCGAGGTCCGAGACGTGGCGCAACGGCAGGACGAGCAGGTGCCCGCTCGCGTAGGGGTAGGCGTTCAGGACTGCGAAGGTGAGGTCGCCGCGCCAGACCATCCCGTTGTCGGGCGACGGCGCCCCGCTCGCCGCGATCGCGCAGAAGACGCAATCGCGGTCGTCCCCCCTGCGCTCCGCGTCGGTGGTCTCGCTCACGTACGCGTTGCGCCACCCGGCCCACAGCTGCTCGAGGGGCATCGTCACGCGTCGGGCGAGGGGCGCCGCGTCTCGACGTCCTCGCGCACCCGGGCGACCGCGTCCTCGAGCGCGACCCCTCGCTCCGGCTGGTCGCCCCCCCTCCGGTTGACGCCGACGGTGCCCGCCGCGACGTCGTCGTCGCCCACGACGAGCACGTAGGGAACCTTTTCGAGCTTCGCGCGCCGGATCCGCGCGCCGAGCGGCTCGCTCGCGTCCTCCATGTCCGCACGCAAGCGGCTCGTGAGGAACCGTTCCGTGGCCGAGAGGGCGTAGGCGACGTGGTCGTCGCGGACTGGCAGGACGCGCACCTGCACCGGCGAGAGCCACGTCGGGAGGTTGCCCGCATAGTGCTCGAGCAGCACGCCGAAGAACCGCTCGACCGATCCGAACAGCGCGCGATGGATCATCACAGGGCGGTGGCTCGCGTTGTCCGCGCCCGTGTACTCGAGCCCGAAGCGTCGCGGCAGCTGGAAGTCGAGCTGGACCGTGGACATCTGCCAGTTGCGCCCGATCGCATCGCGCGCCTGGACCGAGATCTTGGGGCCGTAGAAGGCGCCACCCCCCTCGTCGAGGACGAGCTCGAGACCGCGTCCCTCGGCGACGTCGCGCAGGACGTCGATCGCCTCGTCCCATTCCTCGTCCGAGCCGACGGCCTTCCCTTCGGGCTTGGTGGACAGCTCGAGCCAGAAGTCGTCGAGCCCGAAGTCCGAGAGGAGGTCGAGCACGAAGGTGAGGGTCCTGCTCAGCTCGTCCGCCATCTGCTCGCGCGCGCAGAAGATGTGCGCGTCGTCCTGGGTCATCCCGCGCACGCGGGTCAGGCCGTGCACCACGCCGGACTTCTCGTAGCGGTAGACCGACCCGAACTCGAAGAGCCGCATCGGCAGCGCGCGGTACGACCGCTGGCGACTGCGGTAGACGAGGATGTGGAACGGGCAGTTCATCGGCTTGACGTAGTACGTCGACCCGTCGTCGAGCTCCATGGGCGGGTACATGGAGTCCGCGAACCAGTCGACGTGCCCGGACTCCTGGAAGAGGGCCGCCTTCGTGATGTGGGGGGAGTACACGAACTCATATCCCGCCTCGGCGTGCCGCCTGCGGGAGTAGTCCTCCATCTCCCGGCGGACGACGCCCCCCTTCGGGTGGAAGACCGGGAGCCCCGAGCCGATCTCGTCGGGGAACGAGAAGAGGTCCAGCTCGTGGCCGATCCGGCGATGGTCGCGCCGCTCGGCCTCTTCGAGGCGGTGGAGGTGGTCGGCGAGCGCGGCTTGCGACTCCCACGCCGTCCCGTAGATCCGCTGCAGCTGCTGGCGGTGCTCGTCGCCACGCCAGTACGCGCCGGCGACCCTGGTCAGCTTGAAGTGGCCGAGCCGCCCCGTCGACGGCACGTGCGGTCCGCGGCAGAGGTCGACGAAGGAGTCGGAGTTGCGGTACGTGGTGACGACCGCGGCGCCCGCCGGGTCGCCGGCGGCGTCCACCTCGTCGGCACCCTCGGCGACCGCTTCGATGATCTCCTGCTTGTAGGGCTGGCCGCGGAAGAGCTCGAGGCCGTCCGCGATCGAGAGCTCGTCGCGCACGAAGGGCTGGTCCTCGGCGACGATCTCACGCATCGCGGCGTCCACGCGACCGAGGTCCTCCTCGGAGAAGCGCTCGCCGCCGGGCAGCTCGAAGTCGTAGTAGAAGCCGTCTGCGATCACCGGGCCGATCGCGAAGCGCGCCCCGGGCCACAGGCGCAGCACCGCCTGGGCCATCACGTGGGCGGTGGAATGGCGGATCACGTCACGGCCGTCGTCGGAACCGGTCGTGACGATCGACACCGACGCGTGGTCAGGGAGCGGGGCGGCGAGGTCGACGAGCCTCCCGTCGACCTTGGCGGCGACGGCTTCCTTCGCGAGACGTCTCCCGATCGCGGCTGCGAGGTCGGCGCCCGTCGCGCCGGCGGGGAGCTCCCGCTTGGAGCCGTCGGGCAGCTCGACCGTCACCTGTTCCGCCATCACCCTTCGTCCTCCCAGCCCATCTTCCGACACGGGGTCTTCATCTTCCGACACGGGGCTGGAGAACGATCCCGAGCAGCGCGGCCCCCGCCGAGACGGATGCGCCCGACGAGGCGAGCTCGTCGAGGGCCGCGAGCGCCCCGGGCGCGTCGAGGTCGTCGTTCAGCCGGGCGCGCACCACCTCGAGGCTCCCGTCGTCGGCACGCGGCGCCTCTTCGGGTGCCAGACGCCACCGTTCGAGACGGTCGGCGGCGCCTGCGAGCTCCTCCCCGTCCCACTCCCAGTCCGGGCGGTAGTGGTGCGCGAGCAGCGCGAGCCGCACGACCGCAGGCTCCCAGTCCTTCAAGAGGTCTCCCACGAAGACGAGATTGCCGATCGACTTCGACATCTTCTGCCCGCCGAGACCGACCAGCCCCACGTGCAGCCAGTGGCGCACGAACTGGCGCCCGGTCACCGACTCGGACTGCGCCGTCTCCGACTCGTGGTGGGGGAACACCAGGTCGCGCCCGCCTCCGTGCAGGTCGATCGTGGGGCCCAGCTCGCGCATCGCGAGAGCCGAGCACTCGATGTGCCATCCCGGTCGACCCGGTCCCCAGCGTGACTCCCACGCCGGCTCGTCGGGGAGCGACGGCTGCCACAGGACGACGTCGAGCGGGTGGCGCTTCGCAGGGTCCCCGGGGTTGCCACCGTGCTCGGCGGCGAGCACGAGCATCTCGTCCTCGGAGAGATGGCTCACCTTGCCGAAGCCCGGGAACGTCGTCACGTCGAAGTAGACGCCGCCTGTGGCGCGGTATGCATGCCCGTTGTCGAGCACCACGCCGATGAGCGCCAGGATGTCGGGGATCGCAGAGGTCGCGCGAGGCTCCACGTCGGGAGGGAGGAGGCCGAGTGCCGACATGTCTGCGTCGAAGCGCGCCATCTCCTCGGCTGCGAGGTCGAGATAGTGCACGCCGAGCTCGCGCGCCTTGCGAAGGATGTCGTCGTCCACGTCGGTCACGTTGCGTACGAGCCGGACCCGGTGCCCCATGTCGAGCAGCCGCCGAGTGAGGGCGTCGTAGGTCAGGTAGACGAACGCGTGGCCGATGTGCGCCGAGTCGTAGGGGGTGATGCCACAGGTGTACATGGTCACGAGGGGTCCGGGCTCGAACGGGACGACCGCCTTGCGAGCGGTGTCGTAGAGCTGCACCTCAGATCCCGGCGAGCTTCAACGTGCTGTGGGCGCGGTGGCGGATGTTCAGCGTGCCGCACACCGACGTGAAGGCTTCGATGGCCGCAGCCTGGCTCAGGCTTCCCGCGTCGAGGGGGCGCAGTCCTTCGACGCGTTCCACGAGCGACATCGTCTCGGCCGTCGCTTCCGCAGCGTCCGCGCACACCAGCACGTCGGCGATCAGCCCGGAGTCGAGGTTCCCCATCTCGCGTGCGGGAAGGTGATGGAACGCCGCGGCGACCCTCGTGCGCGGGAGCGCAGCCTGGACGGCCGCGGCGACCGAGCCTCTCGGGTGCGCCAGCGGCAGCATCTCCCGGCCCACGCGCACGAGCGCGCTCACCATCGAGACGAGGACCTTTCCTTCCAGCTGGTCGGCGAGCTGCGACACGGTCTCGACGGCTCCCTCCCAGGGGGTTGCGAGGACGACGATCTTCGCTCCGGCGGCGACGTCGTTCCCCACGCCGAAGAGCGCGCCCACGACGCGTCCGGACCACGACGCGGTCATCTCGTCCACGGCTGC
>JASHUY010000177.1 GCA_030039755.1 Acidimicrobiales bacterium | reverse complement strand
CCGTGCTGGTGCGGGAGCGGCAAGAAGTACAAGCTCTGCCATGGCGCAGCCTGAGGCGCGCGATCTCGCCGCTGAGATCGGGGCGCTGGCGGCGCGGGTCAGTGAGGCCGAGGACTACCTCGGCGTCCGTTCGATGCGGGCACGCCGCACCGAGCTCGAGCGTGAGGTGGCGGCACCCGACCTGTGGGACGACCCCGACCGTGCCCGCGCCGTCACGACCGAGCTCGGCCGCATCGCGTACGACCTCGACCGGTTCGACGCGCTGTCCGGGGCCGTCGACGACGCGCGCGTGCTCGCAGAGCTCGTCGCGGAGGCAGACGAGAGCGGGGCGCCGGACGAGGGCCTCGCCAAGGAGCTCGTGACCACCGTCGACGGCCTCGTCACCCGCGTCGGGCAGCTCGAGCTCGAGTCGCTCTTCTCCGGCGACTACGACGACCGTGACGCCGTGTGCGAAGTCCACGCCGGCGCGGGCGGCACCGACGCGCAGGACTGGACGGAGATGCTGCTGCGCATGTACCAGCGCTGGGCGGAGCGCCGCGGCTTCGGCGTCGAAGTCGACGAAGCCACCCCCGGGCAGGAGGCCGGGCTCTTGTCGGCCACGTTCATCGTGCGCGGACGGCACGCCTACGGCCTTCTCGCCACCGAGCGTGGCGTGCATCGTCTCGTCCGCATGTCGCCCTTCGACTCTCAGCATCGCCGGCAGACGAGTTTCGCGTCGCTCGACGTCGTCCCCTTCCTCGACGACGTCTCGGAGGGGGAGATCGACGAGAGGGACCTGCGCGTCGACACGTACCGCTCCTCTGGTGCAGGGGGGCAGCACGTGAACAAGACTGACTCCGCCGTTCGCATCACCCACCTGCCGACCGGGATCGTCGTCGCCGTGCAGAACGAGCGCAGCCAGCACCAGAACAAGGCGAAGGCCATGCAGATCCTCGCCGCCAAGCTCGCCGAGCGGGCCCGCGCCGAGCGGCAGGCAGAGCTCGAGTCGCTCAGCGGGGAGCGGACCGAGAATGCCTGGGGCAACCAGATCCGTTCCTACGTCCTCGCGCCCTACCAGCTCGTGAAGGACCTCCGCACGGGGGTCGAGACCGGGAACGTGGATGCCGTCCTGGACGGCGACCTCGACGTGTTCATGGAGGCGGAACTGCGCCGGCTTCGGGGCGCGTAGTTCACAACGTGCAGGTCACGGCGGCATTTCGGGCAAACATATGTCCCCGGGCGCGTACCTCGATAGGCTTTGGCGCGATCCCACGTCCGCGGCTTTGCAGGAGACGGCCGCTTGTCACGCCATCCATTCGCCGGACGGAGATATCCCCTGATGATTCGATTCCAGAACGTCACGAAGACCTACAGGAACGGCACCGTCGCACTGCGGGACGCGTCGATCGAGATCGAGAAGGGTGAGTTCGTCTTCCTCGTCGGAGCTTCGGGTTCTGGAAAGACGACCCTCATCCGCCTGCTCCTTCGCGAGGAGCTGCCGGACTCCGGGCGGATCTGGGAGGCGGGGCGCGACATCGTCCACCTTCCGAAATGGCGGGTGCCGTACCTCCGGCGAAACATCGGTTGCGTGTTCCAGGACTTCCGTCTCCTGCCCAACAAGACCGTGTTCGAGAACGTGGCATTCGCGCTGGAAGTGATCGGGCGGCCGAAGCACGTCGTGGCCAACCAGGTCCCCCAGGTGCTCGAGCTCGTCGGGCTGTCCAAGAAGCGTGACAACCGTCCGGGCGAGCTGTCCGGCGGCGAGCAGCAACGGGTGGCCGTCGCCCGGGCGTTCGTCAACCGCCCGTTGATCCTCCTCGCCGACGAGCCGACCGGGAACCTCGACCCCGCGACGAGCCAGGGCATCATGCAGCTGCTCGACCGCATCAACCGCACGGGCACCACCGTCGTCGTCGCGACCCACGACGAGGTCCTCGTGAACTGGATGCGCCGGCGTGTGGTGGAGCTCGACCACGGCACCGTCGTACGCGACCAGGCCCGTGGCGTCTACGGGATCGAGGGGAGCCCGGCAGCGACGCTCACGGCCGCCGCGGTCGCGACCGCAGGTCCACCGAGCGGGCGCGTGCCCGCGATCACGGGTGGCCGCGTCCGCGCGCGCGGGCAGGACCACGCCTGATGACGGTCTCCACCGAGTACGTCGCGAGAGAGACGGCGTCGAACCTCTGGCGCAACCGCCTCATGACGGTCGCCGCGGTGCTCACCGTCGCGGTGTCGCTCTCGCTCGTCGGCGCCGCGTTGCTCCTGAAGCAGGGCGCAGCCCGCGCCGAGGCCGAGTGGCAGCGCGGCACCGAGGTGATGGTGTGGATGAAGCCCACAGCGAGCGCGAGCGAGGTCAACGCCGTGGGGAGCCAGCTCCACGCCCTCGTGTACGTCAGCGCGTGCCATTTCGAGACACACGAGTACGACTTCCTCGAAGCGAAGAAGCTCGTGGGCTCGGTCTACACAGAGGCGGGTGTCACGGCTGCGCAGACGCCGACCTCGTGGCGGTGCACCCCGGTCCACCCGCAGGACGCGAGCGCGGTGATCCAGAAGTTCGACGGCCAGGCCGGCGTCATGAAGGTCACCGCGCCGCTCCAGCAGATCCGCACCGAGCAGCGCGTGATCGACATCCTCCAGTGGGTGTTCCTCCTCGTCGCGCTCGTGCTCCTGGTGTCGGCCGCGGTGCTCATCTTGAACACGATCCGGATGGCGATCTTCGCCCGGCGCCGCGAGGTGTCGGTGATGAAGCTCGTCGGCGCGACGAACTGGTTCATCCGGCTGCCGTTCATGTCCGAGGGCCTGGTCCAGGGCCTCCTCGGCTCGGGCGTCGCGGCAGGGATCGTCTACGCGTTGCACGAGGTCCTGGACCGGATCGGCTCGACCACATCCGGCTCGGTGCTCGCACAGATGCGCATGACGGGCTGGGAGGTGTTCGTCACCGACATCGTCGTGGTCGCGATCGGCGTGCTCATCGGAACGGGCGGCTCGGCGGTCGCGATCAGCCGCTTCCTCGACGTCTGACGTCGTCGTTCCAGGAACAGGTCCGGCTGCAAGGTCGGCAGCGAAGCGGGCGGCAAAGCGCGGGGCGCACCCTGTCGTCGCCGGACGACCGTCCGGCACTCCGAGAAGGGAGCGCGCCAGATGAGCACGCACATCACGGTCACGGGCAACCTCACCCGCGACCCCGAGATCCGCTACACGAGAGAGGGACAGGCGAGCGTCCTTCTGGGCATCGCCGTCAACCGCAGGTGGCAGGACCGCGAGACCCGTGAATGGGAGGAGTCGACCTCCTTCTTCGACGTCGTGTGCTGGCGGGACCTTGCCGAGCACGCGGCGATGAGCCTCACGAAGGGCATGCGTGTGATGGTCGCGGGGCGGCTCGAGCAGCGCAGTTGGGAGACCGAGCTCGGCGAGCGGCGGACGAAGGTGGAGGTCGTCGCAGACGAGGTCGGTCCGAGCCTCCGGTTCGCCACCGCGGAGGTGCACCGCCAGGAGCGCGCCGGAGCTTCTGAGGACCCGGTCGCGCTCGATCCGGCGGACGCATGAGCAGTGGTCTGGCTCCCGGTCCTGGTGCCGGCCGCATCCTGGCCCCTGTCCGCTCCCGTGGCGGTGATCGCGGCCGGCCTGTCACTGGCGTGCCTGCCGGCCCGGAACCCCTCCGCGTCCCCGCCCGGGCCTGGTACGCGAAGGACGACGTCTTCGGCCTCTGCGACACCCTCGCCCGGGCAGAGCGGGCCTTGAGGAGAGCCGGCGAGGTGGACGAGGCTGCGCAGCTCGCCGCCGCCTTCGACGTCCTCGAATCGGGGCTCACGTGACAGGGCCGTACGTGAGCCCCCTCGTCACTCGCCGGAAGGCTCGAATTCGATCGCCAGGGAGTTGACGCAGAAGCGGAACCCGGTCTCCGTGGGGCCGTCGGGGAAGACGTGCCCGAGGTGGCCGCCGCACCCCGTGCACACGATCTCGGTCCGCACCATGCCATGGCCGACGTCGGGGCGCAGCTCGACGGTTCCCGCGGCGATCGGGCGGTCGAAGCTGGGCCAACCCGACCCCGAGTCGAACTTCGCGTCGGTGGAGAAGAGGGGCAGCTCGCAGCCGGCGCAGCGGAAGACGCCCTTCTCGTCGACGTGGAGGTACTTGCCCGACCACGCCGGCTCGGTCGCGGCCTTGCGCAGCACCGCGTACTGATCGGGTGGGAGCCGCGTCCGCCATTGCTCGTCGCTCAGCTCCAGCTCGGGCGCAGTCATCGGAGCTCCTCTTCGTCCTCCAGTTCGTCGCCGCCGAAGGGCACCGGTGGCGACATGACGTTACCGGAAGCGGCACGCGATTCCCGCGGCGCAGGTGACGGCGCAGGTGACGGGCGGGTCGACGGGCCAGGAGTAATTTCTGGTCGTGACGACCGTCCCGCCGCACTCTCGGCGCGGCCCGGTTCCGGGCCATGTCGCATGGGTGGGAAGAGAGGCGCGTGGTGCTCCCGCGACACCCGACCGGGCTGAGGGCGCACTGCTCGGGCTGGTCGAGCACGCGCTCGACGCCGGGATCGTGCTGCTCACGGTCCAGGACCCCTCGGGCGGGCACGCGCTTCGTCGACGAGCCGGGGAGCTGGCGCGCCGGGGGGTCGCGGTGGCCGACGTCCCCGGCACGTCCTCTCCTGGCGCCGCGCCCGGGCCGAGGGACCTCGTGCAAGCGGGAGAACCCTCGCTCCGGGTCCTCCTCGCGCACGAGGGGTCGGGCAGGCAGGAGCTCGTCGCCGCGGTGCGCGAGCTCGCCGGACGCGGGGTCGCCCCGAAGAAGGTGAGCGAGGCCACGATCGGCCGCACCCTGGCGGTTCCGGACGTGGACCTCCTCGTGCTGACGGGTGGGGACCGTCGGGTGCCGGACCTGCTGGTATGGCAGGTGGCCTACAGCGAGATCGTCGTGTTGCCCGATCCGTGGCCCGAGGTGACGGGCGTGCAGTTCCACGCGGCGCTGTCCGAGTACCGCCGGCGCGACCGCCGTTACGGTGGGCTGGTGGCGTCCCGATGACGTTCACGAAGGTGGCGGTCGTCGGCTGCCTCGCGCTGCTCGGCTTCGTCTGCTGGCTCGCCGCGTCCGGCCTGGGTGCGGCGCGCGAGGGTCTCATCAGCCTCTTCGCGCTCGTCCTGCTCGTCGGCGGCGGGAACTTCCTCGCCGGACGGACCGGCTCTTACGGCCGCACCGGGGCCCGGGGCAGCAGGGAGACCTACGGAGGCACCGGCTCCTCAGCAGGCGCCGACGCTCCTTGCGAGCCCCGCGACGGGGTCGACGCGGGGCTCGCGCCCCGCAACGACGAGCCGGCGCCGTGACGTTGCTGCGCGACTCGGGGGTGGTGCTGCGCACGTACCGCCTCGGCGAGGCGGACCGGATCGTCGTGCTGGCCACCGAGGCCCACGGCAAGGTGCGCGCGGTCGCCAAGGGCGTGCGCAAGACGACGAGCAAGTGGGGAGGTCGCCTGGAGCCGCTCAGCCACGTGGCGCTCCTCTTGTGGCAGGGAAGGGGAGAGCTCGCCGTCGTGAACCAGGCCGAGGTCGTCGACCACTTCCCGAGTGTGCGCGGCGACCTGGAACGCGTCGCGGCGGGCCTGTCGATGCTCGAGGTCGTCGACCAGCTGGCGCTGGAAGGTCATCCCGACCCAGGGCTGTACCGGATGCTCGTGGGCGCGTTGCGCGCGCTGGCCGACGAGCGCACGGACCCGGTGATGGTGGTGCCCGCCTTCTTCTTGAAGGTGCTCGCCCACGAAGGTTCCGAGCCCGTCCTGTACGCGTGCGCCGCATGCGGCCGGCCCGAAGGAGAGGCCGACCTGGTCGCGTTCGACCTCACGGAGGGCGGCACCCTGTGCAGGGAGTGCCGGCGAGGCCGTGCGGTGAGCCCCGACGCCCTCGAGGTCCTACGCGCCGTGCTCGGCGGCGCGCTCGGACGGGTGCTCTCGGCCCCCCGCCCCGCGTGTGCAGGCGAGGTGTCCGGGCTCGCCACCGAGGCGATGGAGGTGCACGTCGACCGCCGGCTCCGCGCGGTGCACACGGCGGCGGGCCTCCACTGGTGAGGGAGCTCGGCGTCTACGTCCACGTGCCGTTCTGCCGGCACCGCTGCGACTACTGCGCCTTCGCCACGTACACGGACCGCGACCGGTTGATGGCGCGCTACGTCGCCGCCTGCGTGGCCGACGTGGCGCGCGCGGTGAGGGTCGGAGAGCTTGTCGAGGCGACGAGCGTGTTCTTCGGCGGGGGAACCCCCTCGCGCCTTCCCGCACCGTGGCTCTCCCGGATCCTCGCCGCGATCCCCCGTACGGCTGACGCGGAGGTGACTGTCGAGTGCAACCCGGAGGACGCGTCGCCCGAGAGGCTCGCCGCCTACCGCGCGGCCGGAGTCACGAGGATGTCCTTCGGGGTCCAGTCGACCGCGCCCCACGTGCTCGCGTCGCTCGGCCGTCGTCACCGGCCCGAGTCGGTGCCACGTGCGGTCGAGGCGGCGGCCACCGCCGGGTTCTCCCACGTGAACGTCGACCTCATCTACGGCGCGGCGAGCGAGACGGACGAGGACTGGGCGGGCACGATCGACGACGTCCTCTCGCTGCCGCACCCGCCGGGCCACGTGAGCGCGTACGCGCTGACGGTCGAGCCGGGGACCCCCCTCGCCCGGGACCCCGCGCGCCACCCTGACGACGACGTGCAGGCGTCGCGCTACGAGGTCGCCGAGTCCAAGCTCTCCGCCGCCGGCTACGGGTGGGAGGAGGTCTCGAACTGGGCCCGGCCGGGCCACGGGTGCCGTCACAACCAGCTCTACTGGCGGCAAGGGGACTACGTCGGGATCGGGTCGGCCGCGCACTCGCACCTCGGGGGAGCCTGCGCCGGCAGGCGTTGGTGGAACGTGCGGACGCCGGACCGCTACGTGGCGGCGCTGGAGGCGGGCCGTTCACCGGTGGCCGGCGAAGAGCGCGTCGAGGGCGACCGCTACGAGCTCGAGCGGCTGATGCTGTCGTTGCGCACCCCGGCGGGCGTCCCGGGCTCCGCGCTCCCCGACGCGGCCGAGCTGGACGGCCTCGTCGTGCGTGAGCGCGGGCGGGCCGTCCTCACCGTGTCCGGGCGGCTCGTCTTGAACGCGGTCTCCTCGATGCTCCTCGTCGGCACGCCGGAGGCTGCGACTGCACCCTCACCCTGCGCGGACGCCGGGCCAGCTGAGCCAGCCGTGCAGGTGGCGTCCGGAGCGGGAGCCTCCGGCCGGTATCCTGCCGTCCCATGACCGCGGAGCCCCAGGTCGACGACGCGCCCGCCCGGCAGCCGGACGACCTGATGGAGAAGGTCGTCGGCCTCTGCAAGCGCCGCGGCTTCATCTTCCAGTCCGCTGAGATCTACGGGGGGTTCCGTTCCACCTACGACTACGGGCCGCTCGGCGTCAACATGCTGCGCAACGTGAAGAGCGCGTGGTGGCGCTCGATGGTCCAGCTGCGCGACGACGTCGTCGGGATCGACGCGGCGATCCTCTCGCCGCCCAAGGTCTGGGAGGTGTCCGGCCACCTCGAGAACTTCACGGACCCGCTCGTCGACTGCCGCCAGTGCCACAGCCGCTGGCGCGCCGACAAGATCACAGGCATCTGCCCGACTTGCGGCGCCACCGACTTCACCGAGGCGCGCCCGTTCAACCTCATGTTCAAGACGCACGCCGGCCCGGTCGAAGACGAAGGCGCCGTCGCGTACCTCCGGCCGGAGACCGCCCAGGGCATGTTCGTCAACTTCGCGAACGTGCTCCAGACCACCCGCAAGCGGCCGCCGTTCGGCATCGCACAGGTCGGCAAGTCGTTCCGCAACGAGATCACCCCGCAGAATTTCGTGTTCCGGACCCGGGAGTTCGAGCAGATGGAGATGGAGTACTTCGTGCCGCCGGGGGAGAGCCCCAGGTGGCACGAGTACTGGATCGACGAGCGGTACCGCTGGTACCTCGA
>JASHUY010000176.1 GCA_030039755.1 Acidimicrobiales bacterium | reverse complement strand
GGCGTGAAGGACTCGACGGCGGGCTTCCGGGTCTACTCGGCCTCGGTGCTGAAGCGGCTGGACCTCGACCGGATCCGGGCCGACGGGTACGGGTTCCAGATCGAGATGACCTACCGGGCCAAGCAGGCCGGTGCGCCGATCACCGAGGTGCCGATCAGCTTCGTCGACCGGGTCGCCGGCGAGTCCAAGATGTCCTCCGCCATCGTCGTGGAGGCGTTCTTCCTGGTCGCCTGGTGGGGACTGGGCCGTCTGGCGGGGCGCCTCGCCGGTGGCGCGGGTGCCGCCGAGCAGCCCCGCCGCCGGGCGTCTGCGATCATGGAGCCGTGAGCCCGGAAGGCGAACGGATCCTCGTCGTCGACGACGAGCCGTTCATCACGGACCTCCTCTCCGCCGCGCTCCGCTTCGAAGGCTTCAACGTCGAGGTGGCGGGGTCCGGGAGGGAGGCCCTGCAGGTCGCGACGCCCGGACGCTACGACCTCGTGATGCTCGACGTCATGATGCCGGACATGGAGGGGACCGAGGTGTGCCGCCGCCTCCGCGAGAACGGCGTGGCCGTGCCGGTCGTCTTCCTCACGGCGCGCGACAGCACGGAGGACAAGGTCCACGGCCTCGGCATGGCCGACGACTACGTCACGAAGCCGTTCAGCCTCGAAGAGCTCGTCGCCCGCGTGCGGGCGGTCCTCCGCCGTGCCGGTCACGAAGGTCCCGATGCCGCGGAGCTGCGCTACGCGGATCTCGTGATGAACGTCGACACCCACGAGGTCTGGCGGGACGACCACTCGATCGAGCTCACCGCGACCGAGTTCCGCGTGCTCCAGTACCTGCTCGAGCACCCGCGCCGCGTGGTGCCGAAGTCCGAGATCCTCGACCATGTCTGGGACTACCAGTTCGAGGGCGACGCGAACATCGTCGAGACCTACATCAGCTACATCCGCAAGAAGCTCGACGAGAGCGACGGCCCTCCGCTGATCCACACGGTGCGCGGCGTGGGGTACAGCCTGCGCCTGCCGAAGGACTGAGGGGCAGACGTGCGCCTCCGCCGCCGACTGACGTTCGCGATGGCGGTGTTGCTCGTCATCGGGTTGGCGATCGCCGACGTCGTCACGTACACGTCGCTCAGCTCGTTCCTCTACGGAAAGCTCGACTACCAGCTCTCGGGAGCTCAGAGCTCCGCGGTCCGCTATCTCATCCACGCCCAAAAGCGCGGGTACGCACCGACATCCGACGGGATCAGCGACCGGCTCAACCCGGACGTCTACGTGATCGTCCTCGGCCACACAGGAGCGGTGATCGCGACACGCCCTTCGGGCACACCCGGCCACCCGACACCGCCCCCTGTCGTCCCCCGCTCGGTGCGCCTCTCACCGGAGATCGGCCCGGCGAGCGGGCCCTACCACCCGAACCCCTTCAATTTCACACTCGTCTCACGCAACGGCACCGCCTACCGCGCGGACGCGGCGCGCGTCCCGCAGGGCACGGTGATCGTCGCCGTCCCGCTCGCGCAGACCGACGCGACGCTGGCGTCGCTCGTCCGCATCGAGATCGGCGTCTCCGTCGCGGTGCTCCTCGCGCTCTGCGTACTCGCGCTGTGGACCGTGCGCCGCGGCCTGCGCCCGTTGGCCGACATGGCGAAGACCGCCGGGGAGATCGCGTCGGGTGGGGACCTCGCACGCCGGATCGAACCGGCCGACACCGAGACGGAGGTCGGTCGCCTCGGCGAGGCGCTCAACACGATGCTCACGCGCATCGAGGGCGCGTTCGCGGAGAAGTCCGAGTCCGAAGCCCGTCTCCGTCAGTTCGTCGCGGACGCCTCCCACGAGCTGCGCACCCCGCTCACCTCGATCCGAGGCTACGCGGAGCTGTTGCGCAAGGGGGCGTTCGTCGACGACGAGGAGCGGACGAGAGCGCTGCGCAGGGTGGAGCGGGAGGCGAGCCGCATGAGCGGCCTCGTGGACGACCTGCTGCTGCTCGCGCGCCTCGACCAAGGCCGGCCGCTCGAGCGGACGCCGGTCGACCTCCGGCGGGTCTGCCGGGACGCGGTCGACGACGCGCAGCTCACCGACCCCGACCGTCCCGTCGAGCTCGTGGCGCCGGGCGCGGTGACGGTCTCCGGCGACCGGGACCGTCTCGCCCAGGTCGCGCACAACCTGGTGCAGAACGCCCTCGTGCACACCACGGCCGGGACGCCGGTCCGGGTGGAGGTGGCCGCAGAAGGCGGCATGGGTGTCCTCCGGGTCGTCGACGAGGGCCCGGGACTCACAGCCTCGCGCCGTGCGCGGGTGTTCGACCGTTTCTACCGCGTCGACCGCGCCCGTACGGGTGGGGGGACCGGGCTCGGGCTCTCGATCGTCAGCGCGATCGCCGAGGCGCTCGGCGGTCGCGCCTGGGTGCTGCCGCGGGCCGACCGCGAGGGCACCGTCTTCGGCGTCGAGGTGCCCTTGGACCCTGGTGCCCGGGCCCCCGCGCGGGCCCCCGCGACGGTGCCGGCCGCCGCGCTCCGACCCTCGGCGGGAGAGGGGGAGGCACTCGGGAACGGGCGCGGGGTCCGCGGGCACGAGAACGGGCGCGGGGTCCGCGGGCACGAGGTCCTCGAGGAGGCGCACGAGGCGGAGCCCGCGCTCAGAGGAGCGTCGACGCTCCCGGCGACGACGCGTCGAGGACCGGACGGAGCTTGACCGTCGTCTCGGCGAGCTCGGCCTCGGGATCCGACTCCTCGACGATCCCCGCTCCGGCCCGGGCCAGGATGCGCGGGCCGTCCAGCTCGACCGACCGGATGGCGAGGACCCATTCCCCGTCCCCGGAGCCGTCCGTCCAGCCGACGACGCCCGCCCAGTAGCCGCGCGGCACGGGCTCGAGCGTCGCGATCCGCTCGAGCGCGGCGGGGCGCGGCACGCCGGCGACCGCCGGGGTGGGGTGGAGGAGCGCGAGGAGCGCGAGTGCGGCGTCACCGTCCGACGGGGTGTTCGTGAGTGTGCCGCGGATGAGCGTGCCGAGCCGTGCGTCGGAGCGGAGGCACACGACCGTCGGCTCCACCGGTACCGTCAGCGCGACGCAACGCCGCTCGAGCGCGTCCACGATCTCTTCGACGACCATCCGGTGCTCGGCGCGGTCCTTCACGGAGTCGAAGAGGCTCTCGGCGCCGCCCTTGCCGTCGGGCCCCGGGAGCGGCATCGTGCCGGCGAACGCGTGGGAGGTGACGGTCCTCCCTCGGCGGCTGATCACGAGCTCGGGCGACGCGCCGACCAGCCTGCCCGACGGCGTCGGCACCGAGAACGGTGAGAACACGGGATCGCCTCCCCACAGCCGGTCCAACAGCAGCGACGGCCTGAGCGGACCGGGGAGCCGGACCTCGACCGCGCGCGCGAGGACCACCTTGCGGAGCTCGCCGTCACGGATGTCCGCAACGGCGCGCGCGACGGCATCGGCGTACTCGCCGGGCGGCGGGAGCTGTTCGAGCTCCGGTGCGCCGAGCGCGGGGGGTGCGGTCGCCGGTTCGGAGGCCGCGCTGGCGGCTCTCCCGTCGGCGCGGCGGCTCCCGTCCCTCGCGGGGCCGGCGCCCGCCGCGACGCGCGGGCGGACCTCCACCTGCCAGGTGCGACCGTCCGCGTCGTGGCACCAGACGACGGAAGGGACGACGAGGGCCGCGGGCGCACCCCGGTCGAAGGGGAACGCCCCGAGCGCCATCACAGCCGGCGGCGCCCCGGCTGCCGCACCGACCTCGGGGGTGCCGTGCTCGACGGCGGCGAGCCAGGCGCGCACCGCGTGCAGCGCGTCGTCGTCTTCGAGGCCCTGGGGGAGGGGGAGCGTCGCTGCGACGCCCGTCGCCGCGAGGAGACGCTCGCGCCCCGCGACGAGCACCCCGGTGTCCGCGGCCGCCGCGATGGTCTCCGCCGACCGCAGCGACCAGCTCGACGGGTCGACGGACCTCGAGGTGGCGACGAAGTCGGCGGGGTCCGGAAGGCCGGGGACGCCGACGGCGGCGCCGGATGGTGCGGTCGCGCTCACGGGGCGGTGGGCGTACCGGCGCGGGTGGCGGTCAGGAGCTGGCTGAGCCCGCCCTGGAGGAGCTGGCGGCCGACCGCCGCGAAACCCAGCCGGCGGAGCAGCCCGCGGAGCTCCTCGTCCCCCGGGAGGTATGCGACCGAGTCGGGAAGGTACCGGTAGGCCTCGGCGTCGGAGAGCGCCGCGCCGATCACCGGGACGACGTGCCGGAACCACAGCGTATGGCCCGCGCGTACCAGCCGTTGCGGCGGGGTCGCGACCTCGAGGAGCGCGATGCGGCCACCCGGCCGCACGGCGCGAGCGGCTTCTGCGAGCGACGACTCGAGGTCGGTGAAGTTCCGGAGTGCGTACGCGCAGACCACCCCGTCGAACGACCCGGTCGCGAAGGGGAGTGCCGATGCGTCGGCGAGCGCGGCGGGGAACGTGCCGGCGCGGCCTGCGAGCATTCCGGCGCTCAGGTCGGCGCCCACCACCCGGTAGCCGCAGCGCCGTGCGATCTCACCGAGGGCGCCGGTGCCGCACGCGAGGTCGAGCACGAGCGACCCGGGTGCCAGCGCGAGCGCCCGTGCCGTGCGTCGGCGCCAGTGCTGGTCGAGGCCGAGCGAGATGAGCCGGTTGACGCGGTCGTAGCGTGGTGCGATCGCGTCGAACATCGCGCGGACACGCACGGTCTTCTCCCTGCCTGACGGGAGCCTCGTCGTCGTCACGCCCGGTAGTAGCGGTACACCAGCTGCGCCGCGCACGACGGCTTCCCGGCGCCGCGGACCTCGACGGTGACGTCGAGCACGACCTGGACGGCGCCGCCGCCGACGTCCTCGGCCGAGGCGACCGAGGCGCCGAGCCGCACCTCGGAGCCGACGGGCACCGGCGCGGGGAACCTGACCTTGTTGCACCCGTAGTTGACGGCGAATGCGACGCCTTCGACGCGCACCACCTCCGCCAGCAGCCACGGCACCAGCGACAGCGTCAGGTAGCCGTGCGCGATGGTCCTGCCGAAGGGCCCTTTCGCCGCGCGTTCGGGATCGACGTGGATCCACTGGTGGTCCCCGGTCGCGTCGGCGAACCGGTCGATACGCGACTGGTCCACGACGACCCAGTCGCTGTAACCGAGGTGCTCGCCGACCATGGACTGGAACCGGTCGACGCCGTCGATGGTCGTGGTCAAGGATGCTCCTCGCGCCTCATCGTCGCGGCACGCCGCCGCGGCCTACTTGAACCAGACGCGCTCGTACTGCCGGCTCTCGGGATGGAGCAGCAGCGCGACGAGGACTCCCGCGAAGAGCAGGTCCAAGATCCCTCCGAGCCCGGCTCCGGTGACCATGAGCGCGAGGACCGCGAGGAAGTACAGGCACGCGAGCACGACCGCTGCCCAGTACGCGACCCGCTTGTCGTTCGCGATGCCGAACGCCGCGACGGCGAGGAGGACGAAGACGAAGAGGAACGTCGACTGGCCGAGGGCGATCGTGAAGATCAGCGCCAGCGCGGCGTTCAGGTACGAGAACAGGACCGCTCCCTGGAGCGTCTGGGGCTGGGTCTGGTCGAGCCACCGGCCGGGCACGGCACCATTCTGCCAGCTCGCGCGCTGGTGGGGACATCGCTACGCTGACGCGGTGGAGGCCCCCCGCCCACGTCGTCCGCGGCCGAGGACGGGGTACAACGCCCACGGCGAGCGCCACCACCGCAACCTCCAGTCGGGAGGCGCCAGGGCGGCGGTGTTCGGGATCAGCGACGGGCTCGTGACGAACGTGTCGCTCATCCTCGGCGTGGCCGGCGCGCATCCCGCCGGCGGGATCGTGCGGCTCTCCGGCCTCGCCGGCCTCGTCGCCGGCGCCTTCTCGATGGCGGCCGGGGAGCTCGTCTCCATGCAGGCCCAGCGGGAGCTTCTCGAGCGCGAGCTCGAGGTGGAGCGGGAGGCCCTCGAGAAGAGCCCAGCCGCCGAGCGCGGGGAGCTCGTCGCGATCTACGAGCGACGCGGCCTCTCGCGGGCGTTCGCGAGCCAGCTCGCCGAGATGATGATGCGTGACCCCCAGACGGCCCTCGAGACCCACGCCCGCGAGGAGCTGGGCATCGACCCGACCTCGCTCGGCTCGCCGGTCGTCGCCGCAACGAGCTCGTTCGCCACGTTCGCCCTCGGTGCGCTCTTGCCGCTGATCCCCTGGCTCGTCACCCACGGCAACGGCGCGCTCGTCGCGTCCATCGTGATCGGCGCGCTGTCCGCGATCGGGGTCGGCGTGACCCTCGGCGCGCTCACCGGGCGGTCGGTCGTGAAGAGCGCGGCGCGCCAGATCCTGGTCGCCGCGGTCGCGGCCGCGGTGACCTACGGGATCGGTCGCGCCGTCGGCGCGTCCACCTGACCAGCTGACGTCACCACGCCGCCGAACTGCAGCTCGCGGTGGTGCACGGTGAACCCGAGCGACCGGTAGAGGACGAGCGCGGGCGTGTTGGTGGCTTCCACGTACAGCATCGCGGTCGGCACCGCTCGGGTGGCGAGGTGGCCGAGCCCCGCGCGCGTGAGGGCGCGCCCGAGCCCGCGACCCTGGAAGTCCGGGTCGACGCCGATCACGTAGATCTCGCCGAGCACAGGGGTCAGGTGCACCTTCGTCCAGCAGAACCCCGCGAGACGGCCGTCCTCTTCGTGCAGCAGGAAGCCACCGGGGTCGAACCAGGGCTCCCGCTCGCGGCGTTCGAGGTCGGCGAGCGTCCAGGAACCCTGCTCGGGATGGTCGGCGAACGCGCGCGCGTTGACCTCGAGCCAGGCTTTCTCGTCGCGACCGGGACGGAACGGCCGGACGGGAACGGGCGGGGAGCCGGCGTCGTGCACCGCCTCGGGGGGAAGCGGCGCCCGGAGCTGGAGCAGCTCGCGGGTCGCCCGGAGCCCGCGGGCGACCAGCTCTTCGGCGTCCCGCTCGCCCCCGCTGCGAAGCCACGCGCTGACCGCGCCTCCGCCGCGCGCGGCGACCTCTCCGAGCGCGGCGTCCAGGAGCGCGCCGAGGACGTCCGTGAGATCGTCACGCCGGTCGGGCCGCACCACGGTCTCGATCGTCCAGCGACGGTCCCACCCCGAGAGCGACGCGAAACCCGCGAGCGCACCCGCCTCCCCGACGCGTGCGAGCAGCGCGATCGTGCCCGGGAGCGGATCGGCCTCGATGCCGAGATGCGCCTGGTCGCTCAGGCCTGGGAACCCGTCGGTCCGCTGCGCCTCGTCGAGGAGGGCCTGGACCTGTTCACGTCCGGCGGGCTCGAGCGACGGGACGACGTCGACGCGGACCATGGGCACGGGGGACGGCACCGAGAGCAGGCTACCGGGGTGGTCCCTCCCCCACGTTGCGTCGCTACGCTCGCTTGGCGATGCCTCCGTCACGCACGGTGAAGGCTCGGGCAAAGGTGGTGACGGCGCGTCTGGCCGCCCTGTACCCGGGCAGCGCCAAGGAGTTGTGCGCGCTCCGTCACGACAACCCGTTCCAGTTGCTCGTCGCGACGATCCTTTCGGCCCAGACCACCGACGTCCGGGTGAACCTTGTGACGCCCGCGCTGTTCGCGGCCTATCCGGACCCCGCGTCACTGGCGCGCGCGGACCCCGAGAAGCTCGAAGAGCTCATCCGGTCGACGGGGTTCTTCCGTTCGAAGACGAAGAGCCTCCTCGGGATGGCGCAGGCGCTCATCGAGCGCTTCGGTGGCGACGTCCCTTCCGACATGGAGGATCTCGTGACGCTTCCCGGCGTCGGACGCAAGACCGCGAACGTCGTGTTGAGCGTCGACTTCGGCAAACCCGGGTTTGCCGTCGACACGCACGTCGGGCGACTCTCGCGCCGGCTGGGGTTCACGGCCTCCCCGGATCCCGAGGTGGTGGAGCGCGACGTCGACGCGCTGGTGCCTCCCGAGGAGTGGGGGACCCTCAGCCTGCGGCTCATCCTCCACGGGAGGGCGATCTGCGTGGCGCGCACCCCGCGTTGTGGGGAGTGCGTGCTGGCCGACGTCTGCCCCTCGGCGCGGCTCCCGGCCTGATCCGGCCTGATCCGGCCTGGTCCCGCGGCGGGAACCCCCAGGTCGTGGGTGGGTGGCGCCACGGTTGCCGGGAGGTGGGCGGGCGCGGCTTCGTTCGGTTCCGGAAAAAGTTGTCATGGCAATGGCGCGTGGCGGAACTCGTTGTAAGATGGCCTCGGAACCGGTTCCCGCCACCTGGTTCCAGTTGAGCGAAGCGCCGGGATCCGCCGCCTGGCCCCGCTCCGACGACGGCGCCCATGAGGGCGCCGTCGTCGCGTCGAGGGGGCTTGCGGAGGGGAGGTGTGGAGGCAAACTCCCTGCGTCGGGGCCATTATTGCGTTCCGGGTGCGGGCTTGTCGCCATGAGGTGGTACCTACGGTGCTACCCTTTTCCGATGGTCACCAAGCGGTCAGTCTCGTTGTCGGACGACGTCGCGAAGGCGGTGGAGGCGGCCGCCAAGGAGGACGGCGTGTCGTTCAGCGCGTGGCTCTGCGGTGCCGCGGAGCGTCAGCTGCGCGTCCGGCAGGGATTGCGTGGTGTCGCGGCGTGGGAGTCGGACTCCGGGCCGCTCACCGCAGAGGAGATCGCGGCCGGTGAAGCGCTGCTCGGCAGGCTGCTCTCCGGAGTGTCCGGCATGGCGTCACGAGTTCGTCGCCGACCGTGACCGCGCGTGACGGGATCGTCTACGGCGTGGGCGCGCTGCGCGCCGCCGCCCACGGCGACCGCATGATGTGGGCGCTGCACCGCGCGACGCTCACCTACGGCGTCGTCCCGGTGGTGACCGTCGGCGCAGTGGCCGAGGCGTACCGCACCGAGGCGCGCGGTGACCGCCTCGACGCGCTGCTGGCGGGAGCCGAGGTCGAGCCCCTCGGCCGAGAGGGTGCGCAACGGACGGGAGAGGTCGCGTCGCGCGCCGGCACCGCGGACCTCGTCGCCGTGTCGACCGCGGAGACCGCGGCACGGCGCAATGCCGCAATCGTGAACACGAGGCAGGCGTCGCTGCGCGCCGCGACCGACGTGCTCGGGTACGACCTCGTCCAGTACGGCGTCTGACCGGCCTGTGACCGGAGCCTGACCGCACCGGTCCTGTCAGGACGGTCGGCCGCGACCCTCCGAAGTGGCGCGGTCCAAGCGGCGCAGCGCCCCGCGCAGGTCGCGCTCCACCGTGAACAGCTCCGCGGCGAGGTCGGGCTCCCCGCCGTCGCGGGAGCGTTCCGCAAGGGACGTCACGCGTTTGGTCAAGTCGGTGAGGGACGAGGCGATCGAGGAGAGCTCCGCTCGTGTGGTGGCCACGCAGGCATGATGCCCTGACTCGGTCCCGTCCTGCCCGGGATCGCAGCGGCGCAAGCCCGGCCGCCTTCCCGGGCGCCGGTAGCATCGGGTCCCTTGTGGAAGCCGCACGATGCTGACCAGGATCGACGTTCGTGGACTGCGGGGGAGGGCGCTGGCCGAGGCACTTCCGCGCCCCGACGAGCCCGGACGTGCCGAGCGGGACGCGGTCGCGGCGATCGTCGACCAGGTGCGGCGGGAGGGTGATCGCGCGCTTCTCGCGTTGACCGCCGAACTGGACGGCGTCGCGCTCGAACGTCTCTCGGTCCCGGACTCCGAGCTCCACGACGCGCTCGCGCGGATCTCCGAGGATCTCCGCCAGGCGCTCCTCGTCGCGCACCGGAACATCGCCGCGTACCACGCCCACGAGATGGCGGCGGTGCCCGACCTCGTGGCCCACGGGGTGCGAGTCCGCCACCTCGTGCGCCCGGTGGAGCGGGTGGGGTGCTACGCGCCCGGCGGGCGGGCCCGCTACCCGTCCACGGTGCTCATGTGCGCGGTGCCAGCTCGGGTCGCGGGAGTCGAGCAGGTGGTGCTCTGCGTGCCTCCCGACCGCGAGGGACGGGTCGACGACGCGACGCTCGCCGCGGCGGCGCTCGCTGGGGTCGACGAGGTGTACGCGGTCGGGGGCGCGCAGGCGATCGCGGCCTTGGCGTACGGGACGGAGTCGGTGCGGCGCGTCGACGTCGTCGTCGGGCCCGGGAACCGCTACGTCGCCGAGGCGAAGCGTCAGGTCGCCGGGCTCGTCGGGGTGCCCTCCGCGTTCGCGGGACCTTCCGAGGTCGTCGTGGTCGCCTCGCCCGACACCCCGGCGGAGTTCGCGGCGATCGACCTCGCGGTGCAGGCCGAGCACGGGCCTGACGGCCTGGCGTGGCTGGTCACGTGGTCCGAACGGAAGGCCGACGAGGTGGAGGCGGCGCTCGAGCTCGTCGTCGCGGAGTCGCCGCGCCGTGACGACCTCGTCTCCACCTTCCGCAGCGGGGGGTACGCCTGCATCGTCGACGGCGCCGAGCACGCGGTCGCCGTCTCGAACGTCGTGGCACCGGAGCACCTCGAGCTCCTCTTCGACGGGTCCGAGGCGCTCCTCGAAGGGGTGCGGTCGGCAGGGGCGGTGTTCTGCGGACCATGGTCGCCCGCCAGCCTGGGCGACTATGTGGCCGGGCCGAACCACGTGCTGCCGACGAACCGGACCGCGCGCTTCGCGTCCGCGCTCCGGGCCGACGACTTCCGTCGGCACCTCCACGCCGTGAGCGCCCAACCCGCCGCGATGGAGACGCTCGGCCCGGCCGTCGAGACGCTCGCGGCGACCGAGGGGCTCCCCGCGCACGCGGCCTCGATCGCGCTGCGCCGGAGCGCGATCGGAGCGAGCGCATGAGCGCGCTCGTGCCGCTGCGCGAGCAGCTCGCCGCGCTGGGCGCCTACCACTCGTTCCAGGTCGACGCCGAGGTGCGGCTGAACACCAACGAGTCGCCGTACCCGCCGCCCGACGCGTGGCAGCGGGCGCTCGCCGAGGCCGTCGGCGAGGTGGACTTCCACCGCTACCCCGACCGTGTCGCGACGCAGCTGTGCGCGGCCGTCGCTTCGCTGCACGGCGTCGGACCCGAGGAGGTCTTCTGTGCGAACGGCTCCAACGAGGTGCTCCAGTGC
>JASHUY010000004.1 GCA_030039755.1 Acidimicrobiales bacterium | reverse complement strand
GAGCGGGCGTTCGGGATGAAGAGGTCGCGCGGGAGCGAGAGGATCGACACCCCGCCCGTGGTCCCGTTCAGATGGAGGATCATCACGACGTCGCTGTTGACGCCGGTGACACCTTGTGTGCACAGCCCGTACGCGGCTGTCTGCTTCTTCAGCCCGCAACGGGTGGTCGAGCCGACCATCAGGATGTTCTGGGTGTTGGCGAGCGGACCAGTGCGCTCGCCCGGGGTGAGGCCGTTGATCGGGATCCGGTGCACCTCGTCGTTCAGGTACCACGCGTAGCCGGCGCCGGCGCCCACCGCGAGGACGATGACCGCGAGGGAGATGAGCAGCGTCCGCTTCAGCCAGCGGCGCTTGCGGCGCTTCGGCGGCGGCCCGTCCGGCCCGCCGCCCCCGGCGCGCTGGTCTCCGACGCCGTCGGTGCCGCCGGGACCGTCGGCGTCGGCGCTGCTGCCGGGCGTGCCCGTCGCGTCGGTGACGACGGTGCCTGCCGGTGCGCCTGCGCTCCCCGCTTCCTCTGACGCCGACGCGGCTACGACGGGCGCGTCGAGCGCCGGCGCGTCCGCGGCGGGTGCGTCCGCTGCATGCGTCTCCGATCCGCACGACGCCGCGTCGCCGTCCGAACCCGGCGTCGTGCCGGGCTCCTCGGCCGTGGGCGAGCGGCCCTTCCGGCGGGCGTGCACCGGGCTGCGCCGGCCACCCGCGCGCGCCGACTCCTCGTCGTCGATCGTGCGGCCGAGGGCGCGGAGCCCCTCCTCGTTCGGGGCGGAGCCCGTCATCGGGCACCAGGGTATGCCGTGATCCTTACGTTTCGATGGCGGCGGCCCGACTTGTCCCATTCCGCGCGTGACCGGGAGTCCCGGTGAGTCGGCTACCCGCGTCAGGCGTCGAGCCGCTTCCCGGGCAGGAGGACCTCAGCGCATCGCAGCCTGCCCCGGGGCGAGCGGCGCCGGCAGCGCGCTCGCACCGACGAGCCAGCGGTCGACGGACGCGGCAGCAGACCTGCCCTCGGCGATCGCCCAGACGACGAGGCTCTGCCCGCGCGCCGCGTCCCCGCACGCAAACACCCCATCGGCGTTCGTCGACCAGTCGGGCCCGACGGCCACGGTCCCACGCGCGTCGAGATCGAGGTCCAGCTCTGCGACGACGCCCTTGCGTTCGGGTCCGGTGAACCCCATGGCCAGGAGCACGAGATCGCACCGGATCTCGAACTCGCCGCCGGCCACGGGCTCGAACGTCGTCCGCCCCCCCTCGGTCGTCAGCCGGACCTCGTGGCCGCGCAACGCACCCACCCGGCCGGCACCGTCGTCGACGAGCGCGCCGGGGCTCACGGACCACCGCCGGGCGCCTCCCTCCTCGTGGGCCGCCGAGGTCCGCAGGATCACCGGCCACACGGGCCACGGGTGGTCGTCGCCCCGGTCACGGGGTGGCTCGGGGAGGATCTCGAGCTGGACCACGGAGGCCGCCCCCTGCCGGTGGGCCGTCCCGAGACAGTCCGCTCCCGTGTCGCCGCCGCCCACAATGACCACGTGCCGGCCGTGGGCGTCGATCGGCGAACGTTCGAGGACACCCTCCTGCACCAGGTTGGCGGGCTTCAGGTACTCGAGCGCGTAATGCACACCGGAGAGGTCGCGCCCGGGAACCTGGAGATCCCGCGGCACGGTCGATCCGGTCGCGAGGACGAGCGCGTCGTAGTCACGAAGGAGCTGGCGGGCGGCGACCGTGCGGACGTCGGGCGCGCAGGCGGCGCCGACCCCACGCTGCTCGCCGGGCTCCAACCCCTGCTGCTCGCCGTGCCTCGCCCGACGCTGCTCGCCGGGCGCCACGCCCACCGAGGTCGAGCACAGGAGCTCGACGCCTTCTTCGCGGAGCTGGGCGAGCCGGCGGTCGAGCACGTGCTTCTCCATCTTGAACTCCGGGATCCCGTAGCGCAGCAACCCGCCCGGACGCTCGGCGCGCTCGAAGACCGTGACGGCGTGGCCGGCCCGCGCGAGCTGTTGCGCACAAGCAAGTCCCGATGGCCCCGAGCCGACGACGGCGACCCGTTTGCCGGTGGGGGCGCTAGGCGCGTGGGGCGTCACCCAGCCCTCGGCCCAAGCGCGCTCTGCGATCTCGAGCTCGATCCGTTCGATCGTGACGGGATCTGTAGTGATCCCGAGCACGCACGCGGCCTCGCACGGCGCGGGGCAGAGCTTCCCGGTCATCTCGGGGAAGTTGTTCGTCGCATGGAGCCGCTCCCCTGCGTCGTGCCAGTCGTCGCGATAGACGAGGTCGTTCCACTCGGGGATGAGGTTCCCGAGCGGGCACCCGTCGTGGCAGAACGGGATGCCACAGTCCATGCAGCGCGCGCCCTGCGTGCGGGCCGCGGCTCCGTCGAAAGGCTCGTAGACCTCCTTCCAGTCGCGGAGACGCACCGGGACGGGGCGTCTCCGCGGCAGTTCCCTGCCGTGCTCCATGAACCCGGTCGGCTTACCCATCGGCCCTACCCATGCGCGGACGCCATCACCGCCTCGTCGACCGGCCGGCCCTCCGCCAGCGCCCGCTGCGTCGCCTCGAGCACCCGCCGGTAGTCGCGCGGCATCACCTTCACGACGTCACCTGCGGGGTGCCCTCCC
>JASHUY010000026.1 GCA_030039755.1 Acidimicrobiales bacterium | reverse complement strand
CGCTGAGCGACAATCTCGTCGGGAAGCGCGCGCTCGATCCGAGCATCGACAGCGAAGCGATCATGCGCGAGGTCCTCCGCCCGTTCCTCGTCGCCGGAGTGGCACTCGCGTTTGACGACCGGTCCGCACGCAGGCGTCCGGAGCGGCGCACGCGCCCGAGAACGAGGGCGCGGCGGAGCTGACATGGCCGTCGAGCTCTCCCGAGCCGGTCAGGTGATGGCCGGATCTCCGCCGTTCGGCCCCGACGGGCTCGTGACGCTCGCGGACTGGCAGGACCCTCCAGGGAACAGGTGGGCGTTCCAGCACGTCCGTGAGCTGATCCCGACCGCAGCGATCCGCCGGGGCACCGGGCCGGTGTGGCGGCTTTCCCGGGCCGAACAGGCCGAACGTGCCGAACGTGCCGAACGTGTCGAAGACACCGAACACACCGAACGCGCCGGGCAGGACGTGCTGGACCTCGTGGTCGACTCCGAGGGGCGCACGACGACCGTGGGCGACCACCTGCGCGAGACGCAGACGGACGGATTCCTGGTCTTGCACCGTGGGCGCGTCGTGACGGAGTGCTACTTCAACGGCATGAGACCCGACACGCCCCACCTGCTCATGTCCGTGTCGAAGTCGATCACCGGAGCCGTCGCGGGCCGGCTCGTCGGGCGCGGCGCGCTGGACGTCGACGCGCAGGTGACCGACGTCCTCCCGGAGCTGTCCGGTTCCTCGTTCGAAGGGGCGTCGGTCCAACAGCTCCTCGACATGAGGACCGGGACGCGCTTCGACGAGACCTACGACGACCCGGAGGCGGACGTGCGGGTCTACGAGCAGGTCTACCTCTGGCGACCGCGTGACGGCTCCGAGCTCCCGCCGGACGCGCTGTCGTACTTCGCCACCTTGCGGAACGACGGCGTGCACGGGGGACCCTTCCGCTACCGGTCGGTCCTCATCGACGTGCTCGCCTGGGTGCTCGAGCGGGTCGGGGGCGCGCGGTTCCACGAGCTGGTCTCGTCGGAGATCTGGGCGCCGATGGGTGCGGAGTTCGACGCGGACGTGACCCTCGACGGGCACGGCAACGCCATGGCCGACGGCGGGATCTCTGCGACGCTGCGCGACCTCGGGCGCTTCGGAATGCTCTACCTGCCGGCGGACGTCCCGGGTCGACCCGAGGTCGTGCCGGCGGGATGGGTCGCGGACACCGTGAGGGGCGCGCCCGACGGCCCCGACGCCTTCGCCTCGGGGGACAACACTCCCGGGTTCCCGGCCGGCGCGCACTACCGGAACGGGTGGTGGGTGGCCGACCCGGTCGCACCCCTCCTGTACGGGTCGGGCATCTACGGGCAGAACGTCTTCGTGCACGGACCCACCCGGACCGTCGTCGCCAAGCTCTCGACGTGGCCGACGCCGCTCAACCGGTGGGCGGTCACGACCGCCGCCCGGGCCGTCGCCGTGATCGGCGAGCACCTCGAGCGCAGGTACGCCGGCAGCCGGGGAGGGGTCCGGCACGTCACCGATCGGAAAGAGGAAGCAGAGTGAACCGCTCGCCGCGTCGCGGCAGGGTTCGGGGGGGTTGTGATGAAACTCTCGAGTAGAAAAGGCGCGTTCGGCCGGGTCGGGCTCGTGGTCGCGGGGGCGCTGGGTCTGGGTGCCCTCCTCCTGACCACCGCGACCGCAGGCGCGGCGACACCGCCGGGTGTGCACACGGTGACGACAACGCCCGCGGGCACGGGGAAGGTGTCCTCCATCGTCTGGGACCTGCCGAGCGGCGAGCCTACGACGCTCGACTACGTGAAGTCGGCCACATACTCGCCGGACCTCGTCGTCGAGAACATGTGCACAGACCTGCTCCGGCTCACGCCGACCTTCGGCGTCAAGCCTGCGCTCGCGACCTCCTGGTACTACACCAACTCGACGACGTTGGTGTTCAAGATCCGCAAGGGCGTCTACTTCTGGAACGGCAAGGAGCTCACCGCGACAGACGTCGCGTACAGCATGCTCCGGAACCTGAACCCGAAGGACGAACCGGTCAACGGGGCGTACTACGAGTACGTGAAGAGCATCACAGTGACCGGGCCGTACCAGGTCACCGTCCACTTCACCAGCCCGGACGAGCTCTTCGTCAAGGAGATGGCCACCATCTCGGGCGCGATCGCAGAGAAGTCCTACATGGTGAAGGAGGGGAGCACATTCGGGACGCCAAAGGGCGGCGTCATGTGCACCGGGCCCTACGAGCTCACAAAGTGGACAGCCGGCAACGACATCGTGCTGAAGGCGAACCCCCACTTCTGGACATCCGCGTACAAGCCGAAGATCTCCGTCATCACCGTCAAGTGGGTGACCAGCACCTCGACGCTCACGAGCGGGCTCCTCTCCGGTGAGATCGACGGCGTCTACGGCGCGCCCGCGACGAGCTATTCGGAGCTCGAGAGCGCGTCCGACGGCAAGCTCTACTTCGGCAAGAGCCTCATCATCACCGAGCTCGCCCCGACGTCGAACACAGGGCCCATCGGCAACGTCAAGGTGCGCGAGGCGCTCTCCCTCGCGCTCGACCGGGCCGCCATCGCGAAGGTCATCTACGGCGGCGCGGCGGTGCCGAACGAGGCGCTCACGCCCCCGACCGCGTGGACAGGCGCGACGAGCACGTACGAGGCCGCCTACGCGAAGCTGCCCTCGGACAAGGTCGACCTGACCGAGGCCAAGAAGCTCGTCAGCTCGGTGCCGGACCACTCGAAGCCGATCGTCCTGGCGGTGCTGGCCGGCGACGAGACACAGCTCGAGCTCGGGACGGCGGTCCAGCAGGCGGGAGCCGAGATCGGGCTCGACATCAAGCTCGACGAGATGCCGTCGCTCGACTTCGACAACGCGTTCTTCACAGCGGGGTACCGCAAGGGCATCGACATGATCGTCGACAACGGGTACCTCGACGTGCCGACACCGCTCGACTACCTGGGGCTGTGGTTCCCGAAGGGCGCGCTCTTCGACTACACGACATACACAAACCCCACCGTCAACCTCGATCTCAAGAAGGCGATCCAGACCTACACAGACAAGGCCCGGGCCGGGCTCATCGGCGCGGCGCAGGCGCTCTACATGAAGGACCTGATCGTCATCCCGGTCGTGAACCCCGACGAGGGGCTCTT
>JASHUY010000175.1 GCA_030039755.1 Acidimicrobiales bacterium | reverse complement strand
CGGAGCCTTCTCCGAAGGCGCCCGGGCCGAGGGTACGGCGGTCACCGATCTCGGCATGACGTCCACGGACTGCCTGTACTTCGCGTCGGGGAAGCTGGACTCGCCGGCCGCGATGTTCACCGCCTCGCATAATCCGGCGGCCTACAACGGCGTGAAGCTCTGCCTCTCGGGCGCGAGGCCCGTCGGCCGGGAGACGGGCCTGAGGGAGATCGAGGCGCTGACGTGCGAGCTCCTGTCGGCCCCGGGCGCCTGCGATCGGCCGCTCGCCCCGATCGACCACCGCGACGTCCTGGCGGACTTCGCCGGGCACGTCCGGTCGTTCGTCGACGTGGGGTCGCTGCGGCCGCTCCACGTCGTCGCCGACACTGCGAACGGGATGGGCGGGCTCGTGCTCCCACGCGTGATGGAGGGGCTCCCCTTCGAGGTCGACGTCCTGTACGGGGACCTCGACGGCAGCTTCCCGAACCATCCGGCCGACCCGATCCAGGAGGAGAACCTGCGCGACCTCAAGGCCGCGGTGCTCGAGAAGGGTGCCGACGTCGGCCTCGCCTTCGACGGGGACGCCGACCGCTGCTTCCTCGTCGACGAGCGTGCCGAGACCGTGTCGGGGTCGCTCACCACCGCGCTCGTCGCCGTCTCGATGCTCGAGAAGCACCCGGGCGCGACGGTGCTCTACAACTGCATCTGCTCGCACGTGGTCCGCGAGGTCGTCGCCGAGCACGGCGGCACCGGCGTCCGGACGCGGGTGGGGCACTCGTTCATCAAGCAGGTGATGGCGGAGACCGGCGCCGTCTTCGGCGGTGAGCACTCGGGCCACTACTACTACCGCGACAACTACCGCGCGGACTCCGGGGTCGTCACCGCGCTGCTCGTGCTCGAGCTCATGAGCACGAGCCGCCGCCCCCTCTCCGAGCTGCTCCGGCCTTACCGGCGCTACGCCGACTCGGGGGAGATCAACACGGAAGTGCCCGACCCCGCCGGAGCGGTCGACGCCGTCGCGACGGCCGAGGCGACGAGGGGGGGCGGGATCGACCGGCTCGACGGTCTCACGGTGGACCACGGCGACTGGTGGTACAACCTCCGGCCGTCCAACACCGAGCCGCTTCTGCGCTTGAACGTGGAGGCGGCAGACGAGCGGGCGTGCAGTATGCACGTGAGCGAGGTGCTCGACCTCGTGCGTGCCGTCGTGCCCTGAGGGCAGGTCGTCGGGAACTCGCAGGAGACCCGTCACGAGCCTGCGAGAGACAGAGCCAGAGCCTGCGAGACGTAAGAGGAAGGACAGGGAGGAAGACCGGTGCCGCTCGACCAACTGCTCATCGACGTCCTCGCGTGCCCCGTCGACAAGGGCCCGCTCCTCTGGTTCGAAGACGAGCAGCTTCTCTACAACCCGCGCCTCAAGAAAGGGTACGAGGTGCGCGACGACATCCCGGTGCTGCTCGTCGACGAGTCGAGAGACCTCGGCGACGACGAGCACGAGCGCCTCATGGCCAAGGCGAAGGAGCGGGGCGTGCCGGAGACCGGTTCGGCGGGCCGCCGAGCGGAGGACGCATGACCACGGGGGCCGCCTCGCCGCTCCCGGTCGACTCTCTCGACATGTGGGGCGCGACCGCCGCGCTTCCCGAGCAGATCGACGAGGCGGTCGACCGCACCATCGGGGCGGACCTCGGCGACCTCGCGACGCGGGGCCCGTTCAGCTCCGCCGTCGTGTGCGGCATGGGCGGGAGCGGGATCGCCGGCGACGTGCTGGCCGCTCTGGCGTGGCCACGGGCCGGCCTACCCGTCCAGGTGGTGAAGGACTGCCGGCTTCCGCAGCACGTCGGAGCTTCCACGCTCGTGTTCGCGGTCTCCTGTTCGGGCGGAACCGCAGAGACGCTCGCCGCCGCGGAGGATGCCCGAGCCCGCGGTGCGGCCCTCGTGGCCGTATCGGGCCCGGGGACGCTCGCAGAGTGCGCCAGACGGGCGGGATGGCCGCTCGTCGAGGTACCCGCGGGCATCCCCCAACCGCGTGCCGCGTTCGGCGCGCTGTCGGTGCCGCCGGTCTTGGTGCTGGACCGGCTCGGCGTGCTCCATGGGATGGAATCCCAGCTTCGTGATGCGGTCCGGGTGGTGGCCGAGAGCCGCGACGGCCTCGTCAAGGCCGGTAGCAGCGCGCAAGAGCTGGCGAAGCGCATCGGCAGGACCATCCCGCTCGTGCACGGGGCTCCGGGACCCACCGGCGTCGCAGCGATGCGCTGGAAGACGCAGGTCAACGAGAACGCCAAGACCCCCGCCTTCTACTCCCTCCAGCCGGAGCTCTCCCACAACGAGATCGCGGGGTGGGGGCAGCACGGCGACGTCACGCGCCAGACGATCACCGCCGTGGTCCTCCGCTATCCCGGAGAGAGCCCGCGCGCCGCGCAGCGCGTGCAGCTCGTCGAGCAGCTGATGACAGAGGTCGTCTCCGAGGTGCTCGACGTGCGGACCGACGCACCGAGCGACGTCGCCGCCCTCTTCGACCTCGTGCTCCTCGGGGACTTCGTCTCCTTGCACCTCGCCGCTGCAGAGGGGGTCGACCCCGGCCCGGTGCCCGTCCTGGGCGAGCTCAAGCAGCGCCTGGCGGCGTGGAACGGTTGACGGCGCCCGAGGGACGAGTCGTCGCGTCCCTCGTGGAGAAGCAGCTCACGATTCCCCAGCACTACCCCCTCACCCTGCACGCGCTCGTGGCCGCCTGCAACCAGTCCTCGAGCCGCGACCCGGTCACCGCGTACGACGAGGGCGAGGTGCTCGGTGCGATCGAGTCCTTGAAGGCGGAGCGGATGGTCCGCGCGGTGCTCCCGTCGCACGGTCGCTCCGTCGTTCGCTACCGCCACGTGCTCGACGAGACGCTCGGACTCGACGCGCCCCAGCTCGCGGTGCTCGCGGTCCTCGAGTTGCGCGGCCCCCAGACGGTCGCCGAGCTCCGCGTGCGCACCGAGCGCATGGCGGTGATCGAGTCCGTGGACCACGAGCTCGGTCTGCTGGCAGGTCGGGACGAGCCACTCGTCGCGCTCGTGGGGCGGCTACCCGGTCAGAAGGAGGACCGCTGGGTGTCGCTGCTCGCAGAGCCGGTGTCGCCCGCTGCGGGCGACGCCGCCGCCTCGGGCGGGGCTGCCGTCGCCGGCGGGGGAGGAAGCGGTCCGGCGTCCCGTTCCCCGGGCCCGGCGGGGAGCGAGCCGGGCACCCTACGTGCGGACATCGAGGACCTGCGACGAGACCTCGACGCCGTCCGTGCAGAGCTCGAGGCGCTGCGTTCGGGACTCGAGGACCTCCGGTCGAGCCTCGGCGGGTGAACCTCGGAACTGCGGCCGACAGCTCCGGCCGACAGCTCCGGCCGGCAGCTCCGGCCGGCAGCTGCGCTCAGCTCGACCGCCCAGCTCAGCTCAGCCGCTCGACGACCATGGCCATGCCCTGGCCGCCGCCGACGCACATCGACTCGAGGCCAAGCACCTCGTCGGCGTCCTCGAGGCCGTTCAGGAGCGT
>JASHUY010000174.1 GCA_030039755.1 Acidimicrobiales bacterium | reverse complement strand
GTGCATCGCGCTCGCCGTTCGGGAGCTGCGCATGTCGCCCGAAGAGGCCCTCGTCGCCGCGACGCTCGGCGGGGCGAAGGCGCTCCGGCGCGCGGACGTCGGCCACCTCCGCCCGGGCGCCAGAGCGGACCTCGTCGTGCTCGAGGCGCCCACGCACCTCCACCTGGCGTACCGACCGGGGGTCCCGCTCGTCGCGGCGACGTGGAAGGGCGGTGAGCCTTCGTGGGGCGCGCGGTGTTGAGCCGGCGGGTGAAGGTCGATGGGCCGACCGCCTGCGGCCGCCCCCCGGCAGGCGACCAAGGTGCGTGCGCGTGACCGACCCTGTGATCATCGGGAGCGAACGGAGCGAGGTCGGACTTCCCTCGGGGATCGCCGTCCTGCGTCGGGGCGGCAGCGCGCTCGACGCCGCGGAGGCGGCGATGCGCGTCTGTGAGGACAACGAGTCGGACCATTACGTCGGCACGGGTGGGCTGCCCAACGCCCGCGGCGAGGTGGAGCTCGACGCCTCGGTCATGGTGGGCTCCACGCGTGCCTTCGGCGCGGTGGGCGGCGTGAAGGGTTTCCCGAACCCGATCTCGATCGCCCGCGCCGTGCTCGAGCGGCTCCCGCAGCACTGCCTTCTCGTCGGCGAGGGTGCGGAGCTCTTCGCCGAAGAGTGCGGGTTCACCCGCGCGGTGCTGCTCACCGAGGAGGCCCGTCGGCTCTACCTGGAGGCGCTCGGCCAGGACGACGAGCCGGTCGAGGGCGAGGGCGAGGGCGCGACCGCCGGCGACCGGCGCTACCGCCGGACCGCGAGCGCCCTCATGCGCCGGCTCGCCCCACACGCCGGTCCGTGGGGGACCATCAACGTCCTCGCCCTGGATGCTGCAGGAGAGCTGTGCGTCGCGGTGTCGACGAGCGGCTACCCGTGGAAGTACCCCGGTCGGGTCGGGGACTCGGCCCTGCCCGGGTCGGGGAACTACTGCGACCTCCGCCATGGCGGCGCCGCATGCACGGGCCGGGGCGAGATGGCCATGCGCGCGTGCGGTGCGCGCCGGGTCGTCGACCTGCTGGCGTCCGGGATGGGGCCCGCGGAGGCGTGCGCCGCGATGCTCCGTGACGCCCGCTCGCTCCCGGACCCTTTCGCCGCCGAGCTCCGGGCCCTCGCGCTCACGCCCGACGGGCGCCACGGCGGAGCCGCGGGCACGCCCGGGTCCGTCTACGCGTTCATGACGCCGGACCACGCCGAGCCCGAGCTCCTGCCGAGAGAGCCCGTGGCTTGAGCGCGCCGCCGCCGGCGGTGTGCCGCGGCCCGTCGCCCGGTCGGCGGGCACGCGCACGGAGGAAGAACGGCAGAGGAAGATGACGGCAGAGGAAGATGACGGCAGAGGAAGATGACGGCAGAGGAAGATGACGGCAGAGGAAGATGACGGCAGAGGAAGATGACGGCAGAGGAAGAACCGGAGAGAGGGGGCGGGGGTGAAGGTCTTCATCTCGTCGGACATGGAGGGCACCGCCGGTGTCGTCGACTGGGAGCAGGTCAGGCCGGGTTCTGCCGACTACCCGTACTTCGCCGGGCTCCTCGGCGCGGAGGTGAACGCCGCGATCTCCGGTGCCATGGACGCGGGCGCGACGGATTTCCTCGTGAACGACTCGCACGGCCGGATGGCGAACCTCCGTCCCGACGCGCTCGCAGGCCGCGCCCGTTACCTGTCGGGGAGGCTCAAGCCGCGCTACATGATGCAGGGCCTCGACGAGACGTTCGACGCGGCCTTCTTCGTCGGGTACCACGGCTCGATGTCCTCGGGCGGGTCGGTCCTCTCCCATACGTACTTCCCCGCGGCGATCGCCGAGGTGACGCTGAACGGCGCGGTCGTCGGCGAGGCGGGGGTGAACGCGTTGGTCGCCCATGCCTACGGCGTGCCCATCGTGCTCGTGACGGGGGACGAAGCGACCGCCGCCGACCTCGCGGTGATGTGTCCGGGGATCCGCAGCGCGGTCGTGAAGCGGTCCATCACCCGGTTCGCGGCCGAGTCGCTGCACCCGGACGACGCGTGCGAACTGATCCGCAACGAGGCGAAGGCGGCGATCGAAGGTGCCGCGTCGGCGCGGCCGCCGGTGATCGCGCTGCCCGCGACCCTCGGCATCCGCTTCCACAACAGCGACTACGCGGAGCTCGCGGCGCGCATCGCCGGGGTGGTGCGCACCGGGGACGTCACCGCCACGATCGCAGGCGCCGAGCCGCTCGCGCTGTTCGACACCTTCGTCACGGCCGTGCTGCTGTGCCGGGGCTTCGTCGAGTGAGCGCCCTCCGGCGACCGGCGGAGCCCGGTCAGGTGGGCAGGGTGCCTGCGAGGTGCCGCAGGCTCTCGAGCATGCCGAGCGCGTCGTCCTCGGTCGTGAGCCAGTTCATGACGCCCGCCCGAAGGTAGGTCCGGCCGCGCAGCTTGGTGGTCGACACCCAGGCCTCTCCGGAGACTTCGAGGGCGCGTTGGAGCCGGTCCTGGTGCGCGTCCAGCTCCTCGTCGGAGACCCCCGGGGCGAGGTGGCGGAAGCAGACGACCGAGAGATCGGGCTCGGCGACTGCGGCCTCGAAGTCGTCGGACCGTGCGATCTCGGCGGCGAGGAAGGCCGCGACGTCGTTGTCGTGTTCGACGAGGCGCGCGAAGCCGGCGCTCCCGACGTGCTTCCAGGAGGTCCAGAGCTTGAGGGCTCGGAAGCGCCGCGTCCCCTCCATCGAGTACTCGAGCCAGTTGAGCGGCTCGGCCTCGGGCATCGTGGACCGGTAGTACTCGGGCGAGCGGTCGAAGGTCCGGTGGAGGTCCTCCCGATGGCGCACCACGAGCCCGCCGATGTCGTAGGCCTGGAACAGCCACTTGTGCGGGTCGACCGTCACGGAGTCGGCGAGCGCGAGACCGGGGACGCGGCAGGCGTCACGCGCCGACAGCCGCGCGGCGCCGCCGTACGCGGCGTCCACGTGCAGCCAGAGCCTTTCGGTGCGGGCGAGCTCCGCAAGTCCGGGGACGTCGTCCACCGACCCGGTGTTGGTCGACCCGCACACCGCGGCGATGCAGAACGGCAGGAAGCCGGCGGCGCGGTCCTCGGCGATCCGGTCGGCGACCGGACCGGGCTGCAGGCGGTACCGCCGGTCGCTCTCCACGACGACCAGGGCCTCGGCCGGGAAGCCGAGCATGTCGAGGGCGCGGCCGATGGAGAAGTGCGCCTGGTCCGAGACGTAGACGCGGGCGCCCTCGAGGGCACGGCCACGCGGCGGGCCGCCGGTGCCGAGGAGGTGACCGAGATGGCGGTCCCGCGCGACCGTCATCGCCATGATGTTCGCCATCACCCCTCCCGAGGTGAGCACCGCCCAGCTGTCCGCACCGGCTCCCACGAGGTCTGCGAGCCAGCGGGTCACCTCCTCTTCGACGAGCCCGCCGATGGGACCGGAGTGGAAGACATCGATCCCCTGGTGGAGCACCTGGCAGAAGAGCTCGCCCTGCACCGACATCGGCAGGGGAGGCGGGGTGAAGTAGGAGAACGACCGGGGATGGTAGGCGTTGTAGGCGTAGGGGAGCACCCGTTCGCGGACTTCGTCGAGCACCGCAGACGAGGGGTGGGGGGTCGCCGGCGCCGCCGCCGGTTCGAGCGACGGACCGAAGAACCGTGCGCGCAGCTCCTGGTAGGAGTCGGGACCGACCGGCCGCACGAGCGCCTCGTCGTAGACGTACTCGACGGCGAGCGCCCACGCTTGCCGGCCGAGGTCCTCGAGCGCCTGCCGCGCGCCGTCAGCTTGGAGGTCGAACATCGCCGGTTCGGGGTGCCAGTCGAACCGGCCCGCGTCCTGTGCGCGGCCGCGGCGGGGTGAAGGCGTCGTGTCGTCCATGGGCTCGATGCTCGCGCGCCCGGTGTCCGCGCCGCCTCCCCGGCGGCGGGAGGGTCGGCGACGGGAGGATCGGCGACACGAGGGCCAGGCGACGGGAGGGTCGGCGACACGAGGGCCAGGCGACGGGAGGGTCGGCGACACGAGGGCCAGGCGACGGAAGGGCCCGCGGCAGGGCCGGACGGCACGGGGCCGGATCGCCACCTCGCGCGGGGCCACTTGTCAGGAGTTCGTGCGCCGGGGAATGCTGGGCGGAGACCAAGAGGAGGAGGGTTGATGGCGG
>JASHUY010000173.1 GCA_030039755.1 Acidimicrobiales bacterium | reverse complement strand
CTGGCTCAGATCGGATCGGAACCGCACGGCTGCCCACACCATGCCCTCGGGAGACTCGTGTACTGGCGGAGTGAACGCTTGGCTACATTGCCGGCGGCAGCGCCGTCGCCCGACGGACGATCTCGACCGGGTGGACCGCTCGTCGGCCGGTGCCGTGGGCGATCTGCTGGCGGCAGGAGGTGCCGGTGGCCGCGATGAGGGTGGTCTCTGGTTCGGCCCGCAGCGCCGGAAAGAGTCGGTCGTTACCGATCCGCATCGACAGCTCGTAGTGCTCCGCCTCGTAGCCGAAGGCCCCCGCCATCCCGCAGCACCCGGCGTCGAGCTGCTCCACGGTCACTCCGGGGATGAGCCTCAGCAACGCCAACGTCGAAGAAGTGCCGACCAGCGCCTTTTCGTGACAGTGTCCGTGGAAGACGATCCGCGCACCTTGAAGGGGTGCGTCTTGACGGAACGCCAGCCGGCCGGCGCGGAACTCCGCGAGCAGGAATTCCGGGAGCAGCACGGAATGCCGGGCGAGCCGCTGCGTCCGATCGTCGTCGGGGCGGAGTCGGAGGTACTCATCCTTAAAGGTGAGCAGGCAAGACGGTTCGACTCCGACCACCGGAACCCCGCGGCCGACGAAGGGAGCAAGTCGCTCGACCATCGCCGCGGCAAGCTTGCCACTTCGCCCCAGCAACCCTTTGGAGATCGCCGCTCGGCCACAACACGCCGCGCCACTGAGGGTGACCTGCAGCCCCGTGGCGCTGAGGAGGTCTACCGCGGATTGGATGAGCTGTGGTTCGCCGTAGGTGGTGAACGAGTCAGTGAGCAGCACGACCTCGCTGCGCGGCGACAATGACGCGACCCCCTCGGTCCGACGCAACCGTTTCGGCCGGTACAGCTTCGGTATCGGGCGTGTCCGGCTGATGCCGGCGAACCGCTCCAGGAGCACGCGGATCCGCGGGTCCTCGGTGAGCCTGTTGGTCACCGGTGCGGCGACGGCGCCCAGCCGGTTGAGCATGCGGACCTCGGCCAGGGCACGGCTCCGCAACGGGACCCCTTGCCGAAGGTGACGCTGGTGGAGCGCCTCGCTCTTCAGCGCGGCGACGTCCACACCCAGCGGGCATTCGGACTTGCATGCCTTGCACTCCAGGCAGAGATCGAGGATCTCGTGCAACCTCGGATCGGCCAACGCTGCACCAGGGTCCGACGCTGAGAGCGCCTTGGCGAGCGCGTTCGCACGCCCGCGGGTGGAATGCTCCTCCTCCCGGGTCGCCATGTAGGACGGGCACATCACCCCGCTCCGGTCCTTGCGGCAGACACCGACGTTCATGCAGCGTTCCGCGGCCGGCAAGAGCCCTCCCTCGACGCGGAACGAGAGCGCGGTGGAAATCGGGACCGCGGTTCGCTGCCCCGGATTCTCGCGCAGGTGCGCGGTCATCGGGGGCGCATCGACGATCTTCCCCGGGTTCAACAGGTAGCCGGGGTCGAACAACGCCTTGATCTCCCGCATGGCTCCGTACAGGTCCGGCCCGAACAATTGCGGGTTGAACTCTGAGCGGGCAAGACCGTCGCCGTGTTCGCTGGAGTTGACTCCGCCGTACCGCATGGCAAGTTCGGCCACCTCACCCGCGACGGCGCGCATCGTTTCGGTCTGGCCCGGTGCACGCAGGTCGACGAACGGCCGGATGTGCAGGCAACCGACTGAACAGTGCCCGTAGAAACCGGCTCGTAGGCCGTAGCGCTCCAGTATCGCGGCGAATTCCCGGACGTACCCGTCGAGCGCCGAAGGCGGAACTGCGGTGTCCTCGACGAACGCGAGCGGACGGAGCGATCCGGTGCTCGCTGCCATCAGCAGTCCGAGGCTCGCCTTCCGGGTCTTGAGGACCGCTTCTTGCGTTCCGCTGTCGGTCGCACTGAAGGTGTGGTAACCGTGCCCGTGCGCGGCCCAAGCGCGTGCCAACGCCTCGACCCTGGCGTTGGCCTCGTCTGCGGTGGCGCCGAAGAACTCGACGAAGAGCAGGGCCCGCGGCTCACCGGAGAGCAGCATCGCCAAGTACGCATAGTCGACCCGTTCTCGCGCGAGCCGCAGGATCGTGTCGTCCATGAGCTCGACGGACGCGGGTTCGAGCTCGAGTGCGTCGGAAGTGGCCGCGATGGCCTGGGTCACGGACCTGAAGTGGCCGACCAGGATCGATACCGCTGCCGGTTTCGGAACCATCCGTAACGTGGCCTCGGTGACCACGGCGAGGGTACCCTCGGAACCGACGACGAGCTTCGCGAGGTCCAGCTGCCCGCCGGCCATCGCGTGCTCCAGCCGGTAGCCACCGGAGTGCCGCCAGAACGGCGGGTAGTCCGCGATCGCATCGCGATTGCTGTCGAGGACCGAGCGCACACCTCGGAAGATCGCAGCGGCGGTCGGCGAGCCGAGCGCACTGCCGTCCGCGTCCCAGGCCAGCGGCGCGAGCTGGGCGACGGTCACGTCCGCCAGTACCACGCGCAGGGCGTCGACGTGGTCGATCGTCGATCCGTAGCGGACCGAGTGGCTGCCCGCGGAGTTGTTCCCGACCATACCGCCGATGGTCGCCCGATCGCTGGTCGAGGTGTCGGGACCGAACATGAGGCCCGCCGGTGCGGCGGCGCGGTTCAACTGGTCCTGCACGACACCTGGTTCCACGACGGCGCGAGACGCCACAGGGTCCAGATCCAGGATCCCGTTCATGTACCTGGTGAAGTCGAGCACGATCGCGCGGTTGACCGTCTGCCCGGCCAGACTGGTCCCGGCACCGCGGGCTAGCACCGGTACGCTCTCCGCTCTGGCGATCTCTAGCGTCGCGAGCACGTCCGCTTCGTCTCTTGGGAGGACGACGGCGAGCGGCGTCATCGCGTACATGCTGGCGTCCGAGGAGTACAGGAACCGGGTGTACGCGTCAGCCCGCACGTCACCGCGCAGGCGGCGAGCCAGGCGCTCGGCCACATGCGCGGGAAGGCCGTCGTCGGCCTCCGGCGCGCCGGCTGAGGCCATCATCGAAGCGCTGCCAGGGCAGCCGAGACCCCGCACGAGGGCGGTGGGATTCCCGTGTCGCCCAGCGCCAGCTCGGTGGCCCCCAGAGCTCCGAGCAGCGCGGCTTCGTTCAGGTACCCGAGGTGCCCGATCCGGAACGCCCGGCCTGCGAGCCGTCCCAGCCCCATCCCGAGCACCAGGTTGTATCGGTCCCGGGCGATCCGATCGAGCTGCGCCGCCGGGAACCCCTCCGGGAGGAGGACCCCGGTGACCGAGTCGGAGTGGGCGGTCGGGTCGGCACAAACCGTCTCGAGTCCCCAGGCCGAGACGGCCGCCCTGGTGGCGGTGGCCAGCCGCGTGTGCCGGGCGTAGACCGCGGGCAGGCCCTCACCGAGCAGCATGTCGAGCGCCTCGCGTAAACCGAAGAGCAGGTTCGTTGGGGGCGTGTAAGGGAAGAACCCCGAGCGGTTCGCGTTCAGGACCGCCCGCCAGTCCCAGTAGGAGCGGGCCTGCCGGCATCGCTCGGCGGCGGTCAGAGCCTTGTCGCTCAGGGCGTTGAAACCCAGCCCCGGCGGGAGCATGAGACCCTTCTGCGACGCGGACACAGTGACGTCGACCGACCACTCGTCGTGCCGGTACTCGATGCACCCCAGCGACGACACCGCGTCCACCAGCAGGAGCGCCGGGTGTCCGGTGCGGCGGATCACGTCGGCCACCGCCGCCACCGGACTGCGGACGCCGGTCGAGGTTTCGTTGTGCACGACCATGACGGCGGCGATGACCGGATCGGCTGTGAGCCGCTCTGCGACCACCGCAGGGTCCACACCGTGGCGCCAGTCGCCCGGAACGAACTCGACGGTGAGCCCGAGCCGTATCGCCATGTCACGCCACAGGGTCGCGAAGTACCCCGTCTCGAACCCCAGCACCCGGTCACCTGGGGAGAGGCAGTTCGTAAGGGCAGCTTCCCAGGCTCCAGTTCCCGACGACGGGTAGACCACCACCGCAGAACCGGTGCCGAACACCTCCTGCAGGCGGGGTAGCAACGCGGAGGTGAGCTCCGCGAACGCCGGTCCACGGTGGTCGATCGTGGGGCTGGCCGTAGCGGCGAGCACGCGCGGCGGGACGTTCGACGGGCCAGGCGTCTGCAGGAACTGCGGGCCGGTCGCCACGCCTGCCTCCGATCTTCGATGTGCCGTCTCCCGGAACAGCTATGCTGCGACCCGGAACCGAGCCTAAGGCTGGCCATCTCGGAGAGTCAAGCTCGGAGAGTCAAGTGCGCAACGTGCTCAACACGCTTCAAGTACTCGAAGGGGTGGCCGCGGCGCAGCCGTCCGGCGTGAGCGAGCTCGCCCGGCAGACCAACCTGCCGAAGAGCACCGTCCAGCGTTGCCTGCACGCCCTGCGCGACGCGGGCTGGATCCGGCAGGCGCCGGGGGAGACCACGAGATGGATCCTCACCTCGAAGGCGCTCGGCGTTGCGGCGGCGGGCGGCGACGTCGAGCTGCGTCAGGTCGCGTTTCCGATCATGCGCGCGCTGCGCGACCACACCGGGGAGACGGTGCACCTGATGGTCCCTCGGGCGGACCGAATCGTGCTGATCCAACGGGCGGGGACGACCAACCCGGTGCGGATCGTGCTGCGGGTCGGTACCAGCTTGCCGCTGCATGCCTCGGCGAACGGGAAGGCGGTGCTCGCACATCTGGACCCGCGTACGGTGTCCGAGCTGCTGGACCACATGACCCTCGAGGCCTTTACCGACACGACGGTGTGTGACGCGGCGGAGTTGCAGCGCGAGCTCACTGCCACCAGGCGCCGGGGCTACGCCACTAACAGGGGTGAGTGGCGCTCCGACATCTCCGCGGTGGCCGCCGCCGTCCTCGATGGATCCGGGAGTCCGATAGCGAGCCTGAGTGTCTCCGCGCCGACCTCCCGGTTGCCGCGCGCCCTGGTGGCAAGCTACGGCGTTGAGGTGACCGCCGCCGCGGCGCAAGTGGCCGCTGCGCTACGAGGCCGCAGCGACCACCGCTGAGTGGTGGAGAGCACCACCCTCGGGCTCAGCCAAGGCGCCCGGATCGCCGCCGCGCAAGTCCTGGCGTTGCTCAGGGGGCCGGGCGATCGCACCGCGTCTCAGCAGCGCGATCGCGGAGGGGAGCGTCGGGCGGCCGACGCAGCCACGCGCCGGCTGACTCCTCGAAAGCACGGGCGATCTCGAGGAGTCGAAGATCCCCGCGAGGCCGTCCGACGAGCTGCATCCCGACGGGGAGACCGTCCTCGGTGAAGCCGCAGGGAACGGAAACGGCCGGCAGCCCCGTCACCGTGATGAAGTAGGCGAAGCGCATCCAGTCGAGGTAGGTGTGCTGCGGCGCGCCGTCGATCTCGGTGACCCAGGGCAGCTCGACCGAGAACGGCGGCACCGGGCTCACCGGACAGGCGAGCACGTCGTAGTCACAAAGAAGACGCTGGACGCGGTCGTAGACCTGTGCACGGAGCTTTTCTGCGCGCTGGAGGTCGGTGCCGCTCAATCCGAGGCCGCATTCGATGTCCCACGCGAGGTCAGCCTTGAACGCGTCGTGATGCGCTTGGAGGAGCTCGCCGAGTTCCAGTGCATGAGACCAAAAACGCCAGGTGCGAAACGCTTCATCGGCACCGGTAAAGTCCGGCTCGATCTCTTCGACCTCCCAGCCAAGGCCGAGCATCGCCGGGCGCCCGGAGCCTTCGAGCACCTGGGTGACCGCCTTTGTCACCGCCAGCTCGCCGAGGTTCCGACTCCATGCGACGCGCACAGAGCCCACGTCGGCCTGCAAAGGAGGAGCGAAGATCCCACCATCGACGGAAAGAGAAAGCGGTGCTCTCGGGTCGTCACCTGCCAACACGCTCAGCAAGAGTGCGGCGTCCTCCACCCGTCGTCCCATCGGGCCGCTCACCGAGTACGCCACCCACGAAGACCCGCTCGGCCACTCCGACACCACGCCGGGGGTCGGGCGGAAGCCGACCACGTTGCAGAAGCTCGCGGGGTTGCGCAGCGAGCCGCCCATGTCGGACCCGTCGGCCAGGGTCACCATCCCGGAGGCGAGCGCCGCCGCGGCGCCGCCGCTGCTCCCGCCCGCGGTCTTGGCTGGGTCATAGGGGTTTCTCGTGGCGCCGAACACCTGATTGAAGGTCTGCGAGCCGGCGCCGAACTCCGGGGTGTTCGTCTTGCCGAGGGACACCGCTCCGGCTCGAGCCATCCTCTCGACGACGGCCGCGTCGTGGTCGGGCACGTAGTCAGCGAAGAGCGGTGAGCCATAGGTCGTTCTGACGCCCTTCACCTCGACGAGGTCCTTGTGCGCGACGGGTATCCCGTGCAGCGGCCCGACCGCTCCGTTTCGAACCATCGCGGTGTCCAGTTCGCTCGCGCGCTCAAGGGCTCGCTCCGCGGTCAGGGTGATCAGCGCGTTCAGAACCGGGTTCACACGATAGATCTGCTCCAAGTGCGCCTCGACCACCTCGCGAGCAGAGACAGCCCGAGCGAGCAGGAGCTCGCGCAGCTGCATAGCCGACAGGTAAGTGAGTTGACGATCAGCGGAAGTCAGCGACACCCCTCCACATTGTTCTCGTGTCTTGGATCACTCCGCGTGCCGGGTCCGAAAGCTCAACCGCATGAGCGTAGTCGTAGGCCGGCTCCACGACGCGAAACGGGAATCAACCACTCACGCAGCTAACCCCCCTGGGGCTGGTGCGGGGCCAGTGCCTTCTCGAGCCAGTGGTCCGCGAACGGCTCCTCGTTGAACGCGGGCACCTCGACCCAACCGGTCGAGCGGTACAGCGAGAGCGCCTCGACAAGGACCGCGCTCGTCTCGATGTGCGCCACCTGAGCTCCACCGGCCCGTGCGCACGTCTCCAGTCTCTCCAGTAGCCGGCGGCCCAGTCCGAGTCCGCGGGCCCTCGGGGCGATCCACATGCGCTTGATCTCGGCCGGCGCGTCGGCGTGGTGCTTCACGGCGCCGCAGCCGACCGCCTCGCCATACAGGTAGGCGACGAAGAACTCCCCGGCAGGCGGCCGGACCTCGTGCGGCAGAGCGGTGGCGCCGACCGATGGGTCGAA
>JASHUY010000172.1 GCA_030039755.1 Acidimicrobiales bacterium | reverse complement strand
CGGTCGAGGAAATCGAGCGTCACCGGCCAGGACGCGCTGGCGGCTTCGGGATCGGAGAACATGGGAGCGAAAGAGTTCTCGAAGGCGTGGCCGGCCTGCTCCTGCACCACCACGCTGGTCCCCGGCCGGTCGGCGAAGACCGCAGCGACCGCGTCGATCTCCTGCCTGGCGATGTAGGGATCCGATCCGCCGAAGTGAAAGAGCACGGGGCAGGAGATCTGGCGGGCGAGATCGAGCTCGGCGGCGATGCCGGACCCGTAGTACGAGACGCACGCGTCGGGGTCGGATGCTGCGGCGACCTCGTAGGCGAGGCGACCGCCGAGGCAGTACCCCACGACCGCGATCTTGCCGTTCACCTCGGGAATCGTTCGCAAATGATCGAGGCCGGCGACCAGGTCCGCGGTCGTGACGTCTTTCGGGACTTGCGAGAATCGGCCCATGTACCCGAGCGCGACCTGGAGCGCCTTCTCGTCATGGCCCAGCGACACGTTGCGCTCGACCCTCCAGAACACGTCGGGGAGGAGCACCGAATACCCGAGATCGGCGAGGATCCGCGCCCTGTCTTCGAGGAACTCTCCGACCCCGTAAATCTCCTGCAAGAGGAGGATCCCTGGACCCCCGCCCTCGGGCAGGAACGCGTGGGCGTCGAACGACCCCCCTGTGGGCGCTGCGATGTGCTCGATCCTCGTCGCGTAGGTCATAGCCCGAGCAGCGTAACGACGGGCCGGTGTGTCACGCCATCGTGTCCACAATCTCGCGGACGATCTCGACCGTGGTGTCCGGATGCAGCAACGCGAGTCTCGCTGCTGCTTCTCCCTCCCAGATGGTGGGCGTCACGAACGCAACCTGGTCCTCGAGGACGCTGGCGCACCACGCTTCGTAATGGGTGCGCGACCAACCCTGCCTCCGGAAGACGATGATCGAGAGCGTTGGTTCCCGCACGAGCTCGAGATAGGGCGTCCTCGCGATGAGCGCGGCGACCTCTTTTGCGTTCGCCAGCACCGTCTCCACCGCTTCCCGGTAGGCGTTCGTCCCGTGGACCGCGAGTGAGAACCACAGCGGCAGGCCCCGCGCGCGCCTCGTGAGGTGGAACGCGTAGTCGGTCGGGTTCCACGGGACGTCCGCGTTCGGATCCTCGGCTCCAGCGTCGACCTCGTGATCGGCGTGGGGCAACGCCTCGTGGATCACGTCGAGGTACGCCGCGTCCTGCGTGTGCACGGCCTTTGCGAGCGCCGGCCGGCGATAGATGAGCGCGGCACAGTCATAGGGGCCGAACAGCCACTTGTGCGGGTCGACCACGAGCGAGTCCGCCATCGCGATCCCCTCGAACAACGGACGCACGCTGGGCGCGAAGAGCGCTCCGCCGCCGTAGGCGGCGTCGACGTGGAACCAGAGCCGCCTCCGGCGCGCGACCGATCCGACACCCGCCAGGTCGTCGATGATCCCCCCGTTCGTGGTCCCGGCGGTGGCCACGACACCGACGACGTCCGCCGCGCCGAGCCGGGCCGAGCTGAGCGCGGTCTCCAACGCCTCTCCGGTGAGCCGGTGGTCGACGGAGGGGACCACGAAGGGGTCGACTCCCAGGACGCGCAGCGCCTTTCCCACCGAGGAGTGCGCCTCTTCGGTGCAGGCGAACTTGGGACGCGCCGTGTCGTGGCCCTGGAGCCCTGCGGTGTCGCGGGCGACCATCAGCGCGGACAGGTTGGCGGCTGACCCTCCCGAGACGAAGCAGCCGCCAGCGGTCCCGGGAAGCCCGGCCAGGTCTGAGAGGACGGCGAGCACTTGGTTCTCGGCTGCAACCGCCCCGGCTGCCTCCAACCACGACGTCCCGTGGAGGGAGCTGCTCGAGACGACCATGTCGAAGAGGAGGCTCGCCTTCGTCGGCGCGGCCGGGATGAACGAGAGGAATCTCGGGCTGTCAGACGAGATCACCGCAGTCGCGAGACGGTTGGCGAAGAGGTCCAGCACCCGCGCAGGTTCATTGCCCTCAGAAGAGATGAGACCGTCGAGGACGTCGTGCAGGGGCTTTGCGTAGCCCCCGTAGTCGAGGGGGACGGGATCCAATGCCAACCTCTCACGGCAATAGCCGAAGATCAGGTCCGCGGTCTTCTCGTCGAACGTGAACATCGGGTTCCGCATCGTGTCGTCGCCCTCTCGTCTCGTGAGCCCTGCACGGGCGCTGTTGGTGCCACGGTCGCCTGAAAGGTCCACCGTCAGTGTCGCAGTCCGCCGTGCCGGCAGCCACCTCGCACACACATCCACATCCGAGCCCAGCTCTCCGACCTCACACCGGCGCGTCGAAGCGGCCGGGCCTTTCAGGGGTGCCCGTTGGCAGCGGTAGGCTGATCTTCCTGCTGGCGGCGTGGCCGAGTGGTTTAGGCAGGGGCCTGCAAAGCCCCGTACAGCGGTTCGATTCCGCTCGCCGCCTCCATAGTTCTGCCTGCAACAGGCTCGAGTCGGCTTCGTGTGCCATCACGGGACGAGGACCCGCCCACGAAAAGCCCACGCGACCGTCAGCGCTGACCGTATGGCGATTCCCGTGAGCGGTCTTTCGGTCGGGGGATCTGACCGGGGGCTCTTTGGCGGCCGCAGCACGGCGACAGCACTCCAGCAGGGCTCGACGGCGCGGGCTCTTGAGGGAGCTCCTCGCTCCGGATGGTCGACCAACTTGCGAAGTCGGCCAAGCCGCGAGTCGACGTCGAAGCCAGACCCGGTCCCCACCGCTCTATCCGATTCCGAGCAGCGCACCCGCATTCTCGTCGAGGATCGCCCGAGAAGCGTTCCCGTCGACGAGCGGGTCGTTGATGTACTCGATCGCCCGTACGAAGACGTCACCTGCCTCGTACGGGAAGTCCGTTCCGAGCAGAAGCCGGTCCGCGCCGAACGACTCGATCGCACACTTGAGAGCGGGCACGTGTCCGTGGCCGACGGTGTCGTACCACATACGACGCGAGGTCACGCTTGGTGGCTCGGGCGTGTCCGGCGCCTCCCGGTGGTACTGGTCGTCGGCCCGCTGCAACAACATCGGCAACGCCCCGCCGAGATGTGAGTTGATGATCTTGATGTCCGGATAACGGGTCGGAACACCGTGGGTGACGAGATGCATGATGGAGATCGTGTCCTCGATGGGAGCTCCGACCATCCAGGTCAGGTGGTAGTCGCCGATCAGCGGCGAACAGGCGCTGTTGCCCGCAGGGTGCAGGTACAGGACCGCGCCCCGACGGTTCAGTTCGGCGAATATCGGCTCGAGCTCGCCGTCTACCAGCGCCCGGTTGAGGACGGTGGTGTTCATGGCCACGCCGACCATCCCCAGCTCGTCGAGCGCCCGGCCCATCTCCTCGAGCGACTCGTCGATGTGCGGGAGCGGCAGCGAGGCGAACGCCCGGAAGTGGTCGCGATGAGTCCCGACGAGCTCGGCGTACTGGTCGTTGACGAAGCGTGCGACCTTGCTCGCCTTGCCGCCGTCACCGGCGTACGGCTGCTGCGGCGAGGTGGAGAGCACCTGTACGTCCACCGCTGCTCGTTCCATCAACTCGAGCCGGGCGTCGAGCTCTGCTCCGCCACCGGCACCGAGGCCGCGCTGGACGTCCGTGTCGGTCTTGCCGAGGTCTGCCACCTGGTCCAGGTAGTCGTCGGTCCAGTAGTGGGCATGCACGTCGATTCTCATGTCCCTCCCGTCCTTTCAGCTTCGTCGTTTTCCTTCACGACTACCGGTGTGCCTCGTGCCGGATCAGGGCTTCGCGTGCTGACCTCGTGAAGCCGCGCACTACTTGACCATGCCGAAGGGGTCTGGGACGGTGTGCTGGTTGGCGTTGCTCCAGAAGTTCTGGATAACGAAGCCGTACTCGGGCAGCTCGTCGTTGAACGGCCCGAGCATCGCGTTCCCCGAAGGGAGCTTCCAGTCGGCCTGCAGCTCAGTGCCGCGGTGCGCGTCTGAGCCTGAGGTGCGTCGCGCAGGGAGTGAATTCCTCGATTGCGCTGCTCGATGCAGCCGCCAGTCCGCCGGGAAGACTCCGGCTCGACCGCAGGGGGGAAGAACAGGGGCTACCGCTTTCTCACAGCGACCGCGCGGCCTGGCTGATCCACGCGGCGACGGCGGCCGGCTGGGAGAGGAACACGGCGTGACTGCCGCTCACCTCGGTGACCGAGGCTCCGGCGCGCTCGGCCATGGATCGCTGAGCCGGGGGAGGGATCATCCGGTCCTCGGTGGTCACGAGGTACCAGGTCGGCTTGCTTCGCCAGGCCGGCTCGCTGATGACGCCACCCAGCGCCTCGACACCCCACGGGACCTGCGAGTCGGCCATGAAGGCCGCATCGGCCGCAGGGATGTCCGCGGCAAACGCCTCGTGGAACTTGGCACGGTCGAGAAACAGGAAACCGTCCTGAGGGGGCAGGATGGGCGGGAGGGCTGCGCCAGGGGGTGGGTCGGCGATGAAGGTGTTGACCGACTCGCCGGCGTCCGGTGCGAAGGCCGCCACGTACACCAGGCCGGCAACCTTCTGGTGGCGTCCGGCCTCGGTGATCACTGCCCCGCCGTAGGAGTGGCCTACCAGAACGGCGGGGCCGTCCTGCTGGTCGAGCGCGTCGTGGGCGGTCTGGACGTCGCTCTCCAACGACAGCGTCTGGTTCTGGACCACGCTCACCGAGAACCCGTCCTTCTTGAGCAGGTCGTAGACGGGCCGCCAACCGGATCCGTCGACGAACCCTCCGTGGACGAGGACGACATTGCGCACTGCCATGGGTGGCCTCCGTTGTTCTTGGTGGGCCTCCGATGATGCCCGACCATCGGTCACCACCACAATGCACCCAAACGGTCACCCCGGCGTCCGTCACATGACGGTGCTCCGAGCCCTGCGTACGTACGTCGAATCGGCGGTCCCTACGCTCCGGCCCGACCGCCTGTCTTGAGCGCGGCTCCGAGCTCGGCCCGGGAGGTGATCCCGAGCTTGGGAAACACCCGGTACAGATGGGTGCTCACCGTCCGGTGCGAGAGGAACAGCTGCTGCCCGATGGCACGGTTCGACAGTCCCTGCGCCGCCAGCTGGGCAATCTGGAGCTCCTGGGCCGTGAGCGTCTCACGTGCTCCGGCGGTCCGTCGGCGGCTCCGCTCCCCCGCCGCACGCAACTCGCCGCGAGCCTGATCTCCCCAGCCCGACGCGCCAATGGCGTCGAACATGTCTCGGGCCTCACGCAGCGGCGCCCGTGATTCGCTCATCCGCCGGTGACGGCGAAGCCACCTTCCCTGGGCCAGGAGCAGGCGCCCACGCCAGAACGGCCAGTGGTCGAGACCGGCGGTCAAGGCCTCCTCGAAGCGCATCGAGGCCTCGGCCTCGTCCTCCGCAAGCACCGCTCGGGCGTGCCGGACCGTGATCGCCAGCCACTCCGTCGGAGCGTCCCCCACCATCGCCTCGACTTCGTCCAGCCGTTGCCGTCCGGCTTCCGCGCGGTCGGAGAGAAGCGCCGCTTCGGCGTGGTCACCGATACCCATGCAGGCGAAAATGAGGTGGTACCCCGGGTCGGCAGGGTCGTACAGCCGCTCGCCCACGTCGAACGCTTCGCCGTAACGGCCAGCGGTCATCTCCGCCACTCCGAAGCCCAAGAGGGCCAGGGCGACGACGTGCTTTGCACCGAGCGGCAACGCGATCTGCTGGGCACGGGCCGTGGCACGCGTGGTCGCGTCGGGGTCGCCTCGCAGTGCACCGATCAACGCGACCGCCGTCTCGGCGATGGCGTTCCAAAGGGGTTGGCTGAGCTCGCTGGCCAGCCGCCGCGCCTCGTCGGCGGCCGGGATGGCGACGTCCCAATCGGGGAGACGAGCAGCCAGGATCGCTTGGGTGGCCAGCAGTCGGGGTAGGTCGCCGAGTCTCCCCTCCGCGCGGGCACTGCCGATGGCGATCGCGCAGAACCGCAGGGCGTCGTAGAAGGCCCCGGTGACCATTCCGGCGGACGCCAGATAACCTGCCGCCTCCGCGCCCGTGACCCCGAGACGTGCCGCTTCTCGCAGACAGTCGACCACCACCCGGGACGCGCTGGCGTAGGGGTGGGCGTAGGCATGGACCGAGACCAAACGCGGATCGGTGGCGGTGGGCGGTCCCGCCCGATCGGCGGCGTCGACGACCAACTGCCGGATGTCGGGAGCCGGGCTCGCGCGCCACGTCCGACCGGCGGCGACCCAAAGCAACTGATGGTGCAACCTGCGGTCCCCTGTCGCACCCGCCCGCTCGGCCATGGCGATCAGATCGACCACCCCCGAGTAGTCGGCCAGGGACCCCGAGTCCATCAGCTCTCTGATGAAGCGCGCTCGGGCCGCTTCCAAGGGCGTGAGGTCGGCGCGCTCGATCTCACGCAACAGCGACGTCGCGATATCCGGTCGGCCGCGCTCGTACGCCAGTTCGGACGTGGCCAACATGCGGCTGACTTTGAGGTCCGGACTGCTGAGTTCGACCGCCCGGCCCAGTGCCGCCACCGCCACGTCGAGGGCGCCGCGCCGTCGAGCCCTGGCCGCGGCTTCCTCGAGCTCTCGGGCAAGTTGCTCGTTCGTCCCACTGGCCAACGCGGCTCGGTGCCACACCTGGCGGTCGGGATCGCTCTCGAGGGCGTCGGCCAGAGCTTCGTGCATCCGGCGGCGCTGCTCCAGTCCTGCGCTCTGCCGGACTGCCGATCGGATCAACGGGTGACGGAACCGCAGGACCATGCCGTCGACGTCGACGAGTGCGGCCTCGACGGCTCGCTCGACGTCGTCAAGCCCCACGGGGGACCCGGCGACGGCGCTCGCCGCCTCGAGGATCTCGCCGAGTGCGTCGCCGTCGTCGAGAGCGGCCGCGAGGAGGACCAGGCGGCTGGCCCCAGGAAGATCGAGCGCCCGACCGGCAAAGGCGCGTTCCAGTCGCTCGGTGAGCGGCCGGACTTCCCCGACGTCCTGGGCCACAGCCGGCAACTCGAGGAGAGCCAACGGATTGCCGGCCGCCTCCTTGAGGACTCGAGCACGAGCGGCGGAGGAAAGCCCGGGAGTCACGGCGTCGAGCAGGGCGGCCGCTGTCACCTCGGCGAGCCCGGCGAGGCGTTGTTCGGGCAACCCCGCCACAGTGAGGTCGGCCGGGTAGCCGTCACGAGCGGCCACCAGTAGGAGGATCGGGTCGGACTCGATGCGCCGCGCGACGAAGGCAAGGACATCCGCCGATGGACGGTCGAGCCACTGTGCGTCGTCGACCACCAACAGCAACGGGTCCTCGGTGGCCACCTCGCAGAGCAGGTCGAGGACGGCCATCGCAATCCGGAAGAACTCCGGCGTCACGTCGGGAATCAGGCCAAAGGCAGCCTCGAGCGCCTCGGACTGCGAACGAAGCAGACCGGCAGCGTGGTGCCGCACCGGACGCAGCAGTTGGTGCAGCCCGGCGAAGGGAAGCTGCGCTTCCGATTGGACGCCAGAGGCCGAGAGAACGGTCAGACCGCGACGGCGGGCCTCGCTGACTGCCTCGGCAAGAAGGCGGGACTTCCCGATGCCCGGCTCCCCCCGGACGATGAGTCCCTGACCACGAGTCGAAACCTCGTCCAGCAGGGACACCAGGCGCTTCCGCTCAGACCCTCGGCCAACGAACGGCGCGGCCTCCTGCATCGGAGAGGGATTCTTCCATGCCGATAGCGAAGATTCAGTCGACGACAGCCCGGGGTTGCTGCAGCGACGGCTCACGCAGCGGCTGAACACTGAAGATGTTTCGCGCTGCTTCACATGCCCTACGCGCAGTTGGGCCCGGCACTGCCCGACTGCCTCGTAGCCGACGGTTCGTTGCCGCACCAGGCTCACCAGAGCTGCCACCCGCCGAGAGCGGCCAGACCTGTGTTACAGCGATCGCTATAATAGCGATTTGTGGAACAGCCCTACCACTTCGGGTCCCCCGTCGAGCCCCTCTACTTCTGTGACCGCACAGACGAGCTAGGTGTACTCACCGCCCGAATGACCGGGGGGATCCATGTCTTCGTGCTCTCCCCGCGACGATACGGAAAGACCTCGCTCATCCGGCGCAGCATCGCCAAGGTGCAAAGGGAGGGAGGGAGATGTGCGTTCGCCAACCTCCTGTTCGTCACCAACGAGGTCGAGCTGGCGACGACCATCCTCCGGGCCGTCGCAGACTGCGTACTCGGGCCGGTCGGGCGCTCCACGCACTCGCTCGAGTCGTTCCTCCGAGGGCTGAGGGTCACCCCCCGGATCTCACTCGCCCAGGACGGATCGGTCGCCTTCGGGTTCGACGCGGCCGTCGCTTCCGCGTCCTGGTCGGATATCGTCGGCGACGCGCTGAAGCTGCTCCGGGAGGCCGGCGGGAGACGCCCATCCGTGCTCGTGCTCGACGAGTTCCAGGCCGTGGCGCACATCGGGCGACACGGTCTTGGTGGAGCGTTCAAGGCACTCGCCGACGAAGCGACGAGGACCAGCATCGTCTTCTCTGGTTCGCACCTTACGACGATGGAAAAGCTCACGAAGGGTGCGGGTGCGCCGCTGCACGGGATGGGTGAGACCATCGTCCTCGACGTCATCCCCGAGGGTGCGATGTCCGCGTACCTCCAGAGACGTGCGAAGTCGCACGGCAAGCAACTCGACAGAGCGACGGCACGTCTCGTCTACGAAGCAGCGGACAGGGTCCCGAACTACGTACAGCAGCTCGCACTCTCGGCGTACGAGGCGGCCGGCCGCTCCCGGTCGATCACCGAGACGGACGTCACAAGAGGCTTCGTGACTGTCGTGGAGCACAATGCCTCGTCCTACGCTCAGCAGTTCGAGGACCTCGGCGGGTCGCCCGTCCAGCAGAGGGTTCTCAAGCAGCTTGTGCGGGCACCGACCGCGTCGGTGTACTCCAAGGCCTTCCTCGACAGTGTGGTCGTCGCGAACGCGAACGCCGTCACGACCGCCCTGCGTGCCCTCGACGCTCGCGAGCTCGTCACCCGGCGTGGAAGGTTGTGGGATATCGCTGATCCGTTCTTCCGGAGATGGCTCCTCCACGAGCTCGGTTGAGCCCGAATCACTGTTCTTCTGTGGATGTCCACTTCCCGGCTGCCCGGGTACGTGGTCACGCTGAGTGCGCTGCAGACGCCCATCGTCGTGACGTGCGGACTGCGCGGCTTGACTCCATCGAAGCTGACCAAGAGCTCGTTGCCCTCGCCGTCCCCTCGACGGACGCGACGGCGGCCCGGGAAGTAGCACCTGTGTCCGCGCACCGCCACAGGCAGAGTGCCCGCACCCGACGCTTCGCCGCGTCACCAAGAGCGAGTGGGCGTAAGCTCCGGGGCGGTGCCCGGGTCCTGGCGCTTGCTCGCCGTCGCTGCACTGGTATTCGCGGGGCTGATCGCGGATGGCTCGTTCGCCGCGGCGACACAAAGTGGGCCAACCTCCACGTCCACGCCAGTGACATCTTGCCCGTCCCCTCCGCCCGACTTCACAGCGATGACGGCCACCCCCGCTCAGCTGTCGGAGTACGGACTGCCTCAGCGCCCTCCCGGGACGAACAGCGGCGCGATTGCCGCATGGGCCGCCGCAGTGGACCATGCGAAGCACCGTGTCTGTTCTGCAACAGTCGGGTCAGGAGGGACGGCGCCCGCGATCTACACCTCATCGAACCATGATGGGACGACTTCCACGGCTGGCAGCGGTCACGAGCAAGTCTTGGAGAAACGCCGTCTTGCCTCTGTCTGTGGTGCCCTCGTGGTTCCGCGAGCGAACGATGCGGGAAGCAATTACGTGTTGGCCCTGAGGACTTCTGTGGTTCGCGATCTCGAGGAGTCAGGCAACCGGGACCTCGAGAGGATTGCTCGATCGATCCGAAGAGCGGGGCATCACCACGGTCACGTGAACGTGGCGAGGGACGTTCGAGACGAGCTGCTCCTTGCTTCCTCGATTTGTCACAAACACGGTCTGCATACCCGGAAATAGCTTCATCGGCTCCAGACGCGCTCACGACGACCATGGTCAAGGTCGTGTGCGTAAAGCTTGTCGATGCGAGCGTTGATGCCGTGGTCTTCGTCGTGCAACGCCTCAACTGTGTCGCACGCATCTCGTCGAGATCACCCTTCCATCTCTACCGCCGCAACCAGCGGAACGGGACCTCTCTGCGCAACGGCTCCAGCAGCCGGAGGAGCCATCTATCAACCGCGAGCTGCCCGGTCATCGGAGTGACGCGCTGCGTTGTGGAGGTGTCGACCGGAACGTCTAGCTCGACCATGCTCTCCACTCATCCGGGTCGGGCTTCAGAGTGTGGGGTCGGGCTCCTTGGAGCGCCGCCCGAGCAACCACAGCAAGGCCTTTCCAGCCCGACCGGGCTCCTTCGAATGTTGGTGATCGCCCCCGTAGCCCGCAGGGCCGGGTCCGGTCGTCGCCCCGCCCACCAGCCCCGGGAGGGGAAGCGTGTTGGGCTCCTCGTACTTGGGCACCTTCGGCAGTCGGTGCTTCGGCTTGCGTGGCTTGTCGCCCTTGGTTCCCACGACGACATCATGCCCAATCCGGGCCGATCACGAGGGATCGAGTCCCGAAGCCGCACGTCCAGGCGCCCGGTTCTCCTGCGAGCGGCGTCCAGCATGGTGCCGGGAGACCCGAGTGCCTTGGCAGCGACGCCCCGGCTCTCGTGGATCAGACCGAGGGGGATGCGTTCGTTCGGGCAGCTCCGTCGGCAGGTCGCCCCTGCCGACGCGCCGGACCGCGCAGCCCGCTCGGATCGCTCCTGCGGGACGTCGTCTCGGGTCGGTGAGCCGTACGCGCATCGCCACCGAGTCGCGAGCCGCCGTCGCGACCGGCGGAGCTCCGGGTTACGAGATGCGGTAGACGAGCGTGACCGCGACGGTCACCGAGAGCGGTCCACCTTCGATGGGGACCGGCGGCACCTGAGGAGCGGACAGCGTGAGCTTCATTGCGGCTCCGACCCGGCGTGGCCTGTCGCCACGGGATGGATCCTCCTCGATCGACAGAAGGTTCCCCAGGGTGACGCCGGCAGCTACGGCGAGCTCTGCCGCCTTGGTCCGCGCGTCGTGGACAGCCCGTCGCCTCGCCTCGCCAATTAACGCCTCGGGATCGCTCAGCGCCAGCTCGAAACTCTGGACCTCGAGGCTGTCCCCGACGACCGAAGCGAGGCGCGAGAGAACCGCTGCCGCGCGGTCCAACCCTGCCACGTCGATCCGAATGGTGGAGCTCGCCAACCTTCCGGTGACGCGGTTGTGCGATTCGTCCCTCCGGTCTCCCAGGTGGACGTCGGTGGTGCGGATCGCGTCCCTGGGAACTCCCTCTTCGTCGAGGGACGAGAGCGCGGTGGTCACCAGCCCGCTCAGCTGGGTCAACGCGTCACCGGTAACCTCGGCGGTCGCGCGAAGGCGCACGACAAGGACGCATCGGTCGGCCTCGGACTCGACGACGCCGGTCCCCGAGACGCGAAGCGTCCGTTCGCGCTCCGGATCTGCCGGTGGCATGCACGAACCGTAGACCCGCAGAAGAGGCCCGGGCTCTGCCGGTGCTTCCCGTCGACCATCCTTGCAGTGAGCAGCTGGAACGTGCCGCAACGTGCACAACGTGCCGCCTACGCATCGAAGCGAGTCGGGGCGACACGCGATTCCCTGTAACAAAACCACCCTTGCCGGCCATATTCGGTTCGGTGGACACGTAGGGGGTTTCGTGGACGGTCCCGACGAGAAGCGTTTCGAACGTCTGTTCAGAGAGAAGTCCCGGCTGGTCGCCGCGTACCTGCTCGCTCGGGCCGACCGCGAGCTGGCGTACGAGGCCCTGGCCCGAACCTTCGAGGTTGCGTGGCGCAGGTTCGCAGACGTGCCTGCAGACCCGCTTCCTTGGCTGATCGGTGTCGCGCGTCGGGTGCTCTCCGAACTTCGCCGGGCGCAAGGGCGCCGGGATGCGCTCGTCGAACGATTCGCCGGACGAGAGCCCGTGTGGCGAGTGACCGCCGACATCGCCGAGGCCTCCCTCGAACGGCTCGCCGCACTCCAAGCGTTGCGGGCACTTCCACCGGAAGACCGCGAAGTGCTCCTGCTCGTCGCTTGGGACGGATTGACCGAGTCGCAAGCCGCTGGTGTCGTCGGCTGCTCGAGAGGAGCGTTCGCGCTCCGGCTACACCGAGCCCGCGCTCGCCTTCGGGCACTGATGAAGACAGCCACCCGGACCGAGGAAGAACGACTGAACCCGACGTGCGCGCAGGCCGAAGGCGCGCTCTGGGCTGCAGCGACGCACAAGGAGACGTGGTGAGAAACGACAAGATGGAACTGGTCCGGTCGCTTCGTCACCCGGACGCGGACCGTGTGGACGAGGTCTTCCCGCCGCTTCTCCTAGAGGAGCTTCTGAGGGCGATCCTGCCGGCGACTGACGACCGTGCGACCGCAGCCCGTGGCCTCGTCGCAGATCCAGCGGAGAACCCCGTCCGACCGGAGACCGGACGCCCCCTCCAGGCTCGCCGATTGGCGACCCACCGCCGGCGCGCGCTGGGAGCCGCCGCCGCCGCGGTCGCTGCGGTCCTCGGCCTGCTCGCCGGCGTCGGGGTGATCGGAGGTGGCAAGGGCTTGAGCCGCCCCATCACCACCGCGTGGAGACGCGCTCGGCTGTTCGGAGACACGGGCTCCCGAGGGGAAACGACGCGGCAGGGGACGTGGAGGCTCGTCGACGCGTTGCTCACCGGCACCTGGCAACAGAACGACTACGGCCCTCCGCCCGGTTGGTTCTCCTGCTCACCGGACGACACCTGCTACGTGCTCGCCGGGCGGTACGCCTCGGCGATGGCCGGCGCCGCGCTGCTCTCCGAGTCCCTCTACGTGAGCAACGACGAAGGCGCGACGTGGTCAGCGATCAGCCTGCCCTCCGGGCTCGTACCCACGACGCCGCTCGAGTGCAGCGGCCCGCAGTGGTGTGCCACGGGCGCGACGTACGACGGCCAACCGGTCCTCGCAGTGACCATCGACGGCGGCCACTCGTTCACGCTCGACCCCCTCGCCACGGGGGTGGGCACGCTCCGCGCGCTGTCCTGCCCCGCGACCCACGTGTGTGAGGGGCTCGCAGCCAACTCCGACCTGGGAACAACACCCGTGGGCTCGACGCTGCTCGTCACCGACGACGGCGGCAGGACCTTCCGAGACGAGCAGATCGTCGCCGGCGACTCGATGGTCGCCCTCGCGTGCTCGTCGCCGACAGACTGCACCGTCGTCGGCGCGACGGACGCCTCGATGGGCTCCATCCTGACGGCGGGCGTGTCCGCGGTCACGTCCGACCAGGGCCGCACCTGGACGGAGGGCTCGTTCCCGGTCGGCTTCGGCATCGACAGCGACCACACCTCGGTGTCGTGCCCGGACGCGCAGCACTGCTTCGTGACGGGCTACCTCCCGATGCGGGTGCAGGACCCTCCGCGGTGCACGGCGTTGAACCGGCCCAAGGCCCAGGGGGCGACCCTTGCCCTTCCCGAGATGAGCCCGGAGGCCGAAGCGATCTCCAAGAGAGCCTCTGAGATCCTCGAGGCGGAGGCCGAGCGGCAGACCACACCGAACCTCTCCACATGCCCCGACTACACGATGACGGACGTCACCGACGTAGCGTCCACCAACGACGGGGGGATCGCGTGGAAGCTCGACCTGCTTCCGACGGACGTCCCACGCCCCCATCTCGAACACCTTTCGTGCCCGACGGACACAGTGTGCTGGGTCGCCGGCACAGAGTTCGAGCCTCAGCGTGTCGGCAACAGGGTGGACGCGGGCTCTCCCGTGCTCGTCGGCACGACCGACGGGGGTTCGACGTGGTCGAAGGTCGTCTTCAGCGTTCCGTCTACGGCACCCGACGCCACAGGCCGGTCCTCTCTGTCGATTGGCTCGGTCACCTGCCCGACGGCAAGCGTCTGTCTGGCGCGAGGAACGGCTGCGCGGGGCTCCCGCTACGCCCCCGTCTACCGCCTCGAAGTTCCCGTCAGTTGAGGAGGCGGGTGACCCGCGAAATGGTTGCCCGGACCCCCCGGCCGGCCAACCGTTCCCACGAGCCGCGCGGGGAGAGGAGGCGGCGCGGCAAACCTGACCGGGGGCGCGCGGGGCCACGGGGAGGGCGTCCAGGCACGGGACGTCCAGGAACGAGACGTCCAGGAACGAGACGCCCGAGAGGCCCCCTCTTCACGTGGGGCTCCGTGGTCATCGTCATCGCCGTCTTGAGCGTCATCGTCGTCGTGAGCCAGACCTCGGGCAAGATACCGGCGAGCAAGATGCTCTACACGCCAAGGCCGGTGCCCGCATCGATCCTTCACGAGATCACCCACGTCCCGAGCTCTTCCTACAACGCGGTCAGCACCGGTCTCTCCGAGATCACGCCTCCGGCGGTGCTCAGGAGCCAGCCGGCGCTCGTTCTCTCTGGCAAGCCTGGCCTCTTCGGAGTGTTCGGTGAGTTCTGCCCGTTCTGCGCAGCGGAACGTTGGTCGGTCATCACCTCGCTGTCGCGATTCGGGACGTTCACCGGGATCAAGACGATGCAGTCGTCTCCGATCGACACGGACCCGAGAACCCAGACTTTCGAGTTCGCGACAGCCACCTACTCGAGCCCGTACGTCTCGGCGGCGCTGCTCGAGATGTTCGGCCAGGACAAGCCGACAGGCACCCATCCGGTGATCCACAGCCCGACCAAGGTTGAAGAACAGCTCATCGAAAGATACGACGCGAGCTCGTCGACATCGTCGGGAACGATCCCGTTCTTCGACGTCGGCAACACGGTGATCTTCTCCGGGGCGAGCTTCACACCTGCATTCTTGAAGGGGCTCTCGAGGGCGACAATCGCTGCCGGGCTGTCCGACCCCTCGGACCCGCTGACCGAGCTCATCTTGGGGGCGTCCAACTACCTCTCAGCGGGTATCTGCTCGATCGACGGCGGCAAGCCCGCTGCGGTCTGCTCGAGCTCGGGCGTGCGGACCGCGGCGAAGCGTCTGAAGCTGAGGGGGTGATCCGCAGCAATTGCTCCGTGCCACCCAGTGCGTGTACTCCCGGGCTCAAAGGATCACAGGTTCGGTGTTCGCGCACGGACCTCCACCGCAGCCATCCGTTCGGATCGCCGCTCGAGCCCTGGGGCGACAAGTGGGCGGGGCCTCCAGGGCCTCGCGCGTCACACATCCCGCCAGTAGATGATCGCCGGTTCACCGTCGACGGCTCGAGGAACTCGACCGATCTCGCGCCAGCCGAGCCGTTCATAAAGTGCCCTCGCCGGGTTCGACTCGAAGACGAGATTGAACATGATCGCGTCGAAGCCTGCCGCGTGAGCACGAATAATCGAGTCTTCGACAAGCCGTCGGCCGATGCCTTCCCCGCGACGCCGACTTGCCACCACATACCCTGCGTTGGCGATGTGTGCAGCCTTTCCCGGGAAGTTCGGCTTCAGGTAGTACGCGCCAACGAGCTCACCATCGAGCCGGCCGACGACCACGACCGGCGGGTCGGTCCAGCTGGCAGCGAATCGAGCGGGCTGCAGCGGCGGCGACTCCGCGTACCCGTCGCCTCGCTCTACCGCATCGGCGAAGATCTCGAAGAGTGCCGGCAGATCCGCGTCGGTGGCATCAGCGAGAACGAGCTCGGTCATGTCCGGGTGATTCTCACCCAACTGGACTGGGGCGTGGCAGCGCCGGCGTCGATCCTCGACCCAAAGCCCGGACCATGCCCGGCCTGCCGCTTTCGCCGTGCCCTGCGGGCCCGACTACCCGCCGCTGTCAGGCACGATTGGCGACGTGACGGACGTAGACCCCTCCTCGAGCCCGCTCACGAGGGATCGATGGGCCACCTGGATCGCCGAACGACGGCACGGGGGCGACGCGGAATTCCTCCGCCGAACGATCGAGTCACTCGCTCCTGTGCGTGACCGAGTGATCGCCAATGCCAGGTTGTCACCGGGCTCCCGGGTCCTCGACGTCGGCTGCGGCGACGGCTTCATCGCCTTCGCCGCCCTCGATGCGGTCGGTCCGTCGGGTCAGGTGGTCTTCGCTGACGTCTCGACCGACCTGCTGGAACGCTGTCGCGCGCTTGCCGGGGAGGCGGGCGTCCTCGACCGGTGCCGGTTCCTCGAGGCTTCAGCGAGCGACCTTTCGTCCGTCGAGAGCGCCACCGTCGACGCCGTCGTGCTCCGCTCGGTCCTGATCTACGAACCCGAGAAGGGCCGGGCGTTCACCGAGTTCCACCGCGTGCTCCGGCCGGGCGGCCGGTTGTCGCTCTTCGAGCCCGTCAACCGGTTCGGTCACCCCGAGCCGGAGGACAAGCTTCACGGCTACGACGTCGCGGCGGTGGCCGACCTCGCATCGAAGGTAAAGGCCGTTTACGAGAGCCATCAGCCACCGCAGAGTTGCACCATGGTCGACTTCGACGAGCGCGACCTCCTTGGGCTGGCAGAGGACGCCGGGTTCGACGACGTGCACCTGTGCTTCGAGGTGGACGTCGAAGAGTACCGGTCCAGTCCGTGGCGGACCTCGTGGGAGGCACTGCTGCACAGTGCGTTCAATCCTTTGGCTCCGACGCTCGCCGAAGCAATGGCAGAGGCGCTGTCGACCGAGGAGTCCGCGCGCCTGTGCGACTACCTCCACCCTCTCGTCGTGGAGGGTCGCGGTCAGGTCCGCAGGGCCGCCGCGTACCTCTGGGCCGCTCGCTGAGGAGGACGCCGTGCACAGCGGAGGCCGCTCGACGTGCCGAGGCAACCTTCCTCGCACAGCCGGCACAGCGGGCGGGTGCGCCAGCCACGTCCGCGCCGAGGTACCGCCGGAAGCCTTTCAGCCCGCTGAGCTCCGCTCGGGCGGACGGCTCCGCCAGCCACCTTGTCCTGAGCGGACCGGTCAGATCGAGAGAAGTTCGGTCGCCTTGGAGCCGCTCTCCCTGCGAAGAGCCGGAAGCTTCTTGACTGCAGCCGGGGCCGTCCTGGGGTCGCGACAGACGCGGAACACCATGTCGACGAGCCCACGGCTGAACAGCAGACCGGCGAGACGGTCGCGTTCTTCTTGCGTCAAACTGACGACACGGGCGTAGCCCTTCATGAACGGTACCGCTGCCCAGCTCGATCTCAGCACAAGAGCCATGGACGCGAGACGCGAACCCCGCCCCGCAGAGGTCCAGTCGACCAGTACCGGCCCGGCGACCGTGAAGACCGCGTTCTTCGGAACGGGGTCGGGATGGACGAGCGCCTCGGGTAACCCGTCTCCGCCGTCGGCCGTGACCACTGCGTCGTGCAACGCGTCGAAGGACCCGGCGATCGCAGCCGGCACGCGCTGTTTGGTCTCCTCGACCCAACCCGCCACGACCCGCAACTCGTCACCAACCGTCCCCTCGGCGAAATGGTGCAGTGCCCCTGAGGGGCGGTCGGCACCTGCTGGCACAGCCAATGCATTGAGCCGGCCGATCATTGCCCCCAGAGTGAGGATCGGGTACGCAGGACGCCTCGGCTTTGGGGCGTCTTTGACGAACTGCGTGACCAGCACCGCTTGGCCCTCGTGCACGCTGAGCGGAGCTTCGCCGTACGGTCGCTCAGCGGGGAAGTCGACCTCAGCCAGGAACCTGAGCACGGCGAGATCGGCCTCGGCCGCAGCGTACGGACGCGACGCTGAGAACAGCCGGGCGACCAAGGGCGTGCTCCCGCCGCCGTGGTCGACGCGGAACACTCCCACATCGAGCCCCTGAATCTTGCTGACCGTGATCCCGTACGTCTTCTCGAGATGTGCGGGCAGCGTCTCCACCCCCACCCTCTTGTACATCCTCTCGAGGACGCCCTCAAACCCGGGCGCCGGCGAGGGGACCATGCTGGGCATCTAACCGCAGCCGCTGCGGCGCACCTTCCGCAGCACGGACCGCGCCTCGTAGTCCTTGTGCGGTCCACGGACTCGCCATTCCTCGACGATCAGGTCATCTGTGTAGACTTTCCAGGCGACCTCGTAATGGTCGTCACCGCAGCGATGGACGGCGCAGCACGATCCCGCGCGTAGATCGCACGTGACGAACGCTCGCCCGTCTTCGAAGGTCACACCGACCGCCCCGTGCTTGCGTCGGACAAATCTGAGCCTCCGGTGGGCGGTTCCTCGATACTCTCCGAGGTGCAGCTCGCCTACCTCGTGGTAGTGCGCCACATCCTGGTCTTCCGCCCACTCGGGGTCAGCCCGCCGGCGCGGCATGACGGTGGCCGTTCCGCTCAGCAGACCGGTCTGGTGGAGTCGATGGTCGGTCAACGTCCGTTCGATCCGCCACTGTCCGAGCAGGAACTCGTAGGTGTCGCGTATTCCGACGATCAAAGGGCGCCCCTCCACCGCTCATCCCCGCCGCGCTCCGCGCTCGGCCCCGACCATCTTCCACGCCCCCGGAAGCAAGAGCGCCGCCAGCGTCGCCTTGATCGCGTCACCTGCTACGAAGGGAACAAATCCGAGCGAGAGAGCCTCGGAGACACCGACGTGGAGGCTCACGGCGAGCCACGTGACTCCACAGAGATAGATCGCTATCTCCCCCACAACCATTGCGGGGGCGCTCTTCAAGATGGAACGGTCCGCGCCCCGCTGTGCCAGGTAGCCGCAGAGACCCGCGCATGCCACGAACCCCAAGACATAACCGAACGACGAGCCGACGTACCCGTGCGCGTGGTCTGCGAACCAGGGGACTCCCGCGACTCCGGCAACGGCGTACAGCGCCATCGCGGCCGTGCCGCGTCGCCACCCGAGCACGGTCCCCGAGAGAAGCACTCCGAAGGTCTGACCCGTGATCGGCACCGGCGTGAAGGACAGACGAATCGAGAGTTGCGCGAGCAGCCCGACGAGGCACGCCGCACCAACGACGAGGAGCGAGTCCCGGACGAGCAAGCCCGGAAGGAGATCGCCGAGCACGAGCGATCTCCGGGTTTGGAGCGTGGCAACATCCGACACCGACATTCGTTCCTCCTCCGATCAGGTCGACAGACAGCGGTTCGAGCAAAGAAGTGCTCTACCACACTGGAGGCTTCACGCTCGCACTTCACGCTCGCGCGGTTTCGACAGGGTCCTCGGCCGCAACAAGCCTGGCAACCTCCAACGTCTCGATGACCCGGACCGCGTCCCACGGATCGACGGGGACCGGGCTGCGCCCATCAAGTGCGGCGGCCAGAAGGGAGTAGAAGGTCTCGTACGCGCCTGGAGTGGTCGGCACGGTGGTGAGATTGTCGCCTACACCGAGCGTGCCGTCTTGACCCGGTGGTTGCTGCCCCCATCCGGGATCTCCAGGCCTGATCCCGTCCTTCAGCTGCTGCTCCTGCGGATCCAGCCCGTGCCGGACATAGCCGGCCTCCGACCCCAGCACACGAAAGCGCGGCCCGGGACGTGACGCCACTGCGCTCGCCCACAGATGGCTTCGAACGCCGCCCCCGTGCACGAGCGCAATGAAGACGTCATCGTCGACTTTGCTCCCAGGCCGACGTTGATTCAGCTCGGCCGAGACCACTGCGGCGGGACCGAACAAAAGCAGCGCCTGGTCCACGAGGTGCGAGCCCAGATCCAAGAGCTGGCCCCCACCGGAGCTCGGGAGAGGATCCTCTCGCCAGCTGCCTTGACGGACTACCGGTGCCCAACGCTCGAAGCGCGACTCGAAACGGTGAACCGCGCCCAGCCGGCCGGCGGTGACGAGCTCCTGAACGGTCAGGAAGTCGTTATCCCACCGGCGGTTGTGGAAGACGGTCAGGAGGACACCCGCCGACTCGGCTTTGCGTACGAGAGCCCGGGCACTGGCCGCGTCGGGGGCGAGGGGCTTGTCGACGACCACCGCGACGCCTGCCTCGATCGCGCGAAGAGCGACGGGCACGTGCGCCGCGTTGGCGGCGGCGACGACGACCACGTCCAGGTCCGTGTCGTTCGTCAACAGCGTGTCCACGTCGTGGACGATTCGGATCCCCGGGATGTCGCTCGAAGCCTGGGCGGCGCGTCCGGGGTCGGAAGTGACCACCGCGGCGATCTCCAGCCCCTCGGTGCGCCGGATGAGTGGGGCGTGGAAGACGCGGCCCGCCAGTCCGTACCCGACGAGGCCGACCCGTCTCATTGATCGGGCAGTCTCGCAGGTTGAGATCATCTCGTCCCGACTCGGAGCTCTCAGCGGTCTTGCCGCGGAACCTCGGTTGTCCGGGTACTCCTCCCCATTCGTGCAATCCCGCGGCAACTACCGCCTTCTCGCAGGCCCAATTGGCGCTCCCTTTACGGGGTTTCTCGGCACCGTGGAATCGGCCCTCGATTGTCTGTTTGCGAGCACGAGGGGGCGGGAAAATGTAATGTGTGGATTTGAAGGGGGCTGTGGGTCCCCCAGGTCCGCGGTAGACGGGATCGCCCCGAAGCGCTTCCGCGATGCCGTTTTCAGGGGATATGGGGATTTGATGAGATGGGGAGTCCAGATCTTGGGTCCCGGGCGCAGTAGTCGCTGGGGACGCGGGCCCAAGTAGCCCACGACTTAATGTCTTTCGCAAGGGGTGGAAGCGAGCTAGGTCATTTGCACGCAGTGGTTCATCACCACTCGCATCAGCGGGTCCGTGTTGAACGGACAGTTTCGTCGGACTGAGGAGCCAGGGGAGGATTCGCATGCCACGAAAGCACCAAACCATGGGGGTGCTTCATTTTATTGTCGTTGTTGTTGCCGCCGTCGCAGTGGTGCTGGGAGGGGGTGTCGCCGCCGCCGGCGCACGCTCGTCTTCCGGGCACCGGCCGCACGCCGCCGGGAGCACCTCGTCGAAGAACCCGACCGCGTGGAACGACCCGATCGTGTCGGGCAAGGTCACCGCCATCGGCACCACAACGACGACAGGGACCTGCGGGACCCTCGGTGCCACGGGGAGCTTCACCGTCACCAACCCGAAGACGAAGACGGCCACCACGGTGGACGTGACCGGGACAACCAAGTTCTACGAGCCCGGGACGAAGACAGCGGCGAGCTTCCTCGACGTGTGCGTCGGCAAG
>JASHUY010000171.1 GCA_030039755.1 Acidimicrobiales bacterium | reverse complement strand
CGGCCTGTAGGCGGGATTCTGTCGAGCCTCGAAGAGGCTCGGGTGGCCATCCATCTACGCGGCCTACCTGGGGACTGCTCCTACCGAGCGGACGGGCCGCCCTTGTCCCACGCTTGACCTTGCTCCGGGTGGGGTTTACCGAGCCGATCCGGTCACCCGGACCGCTGGTGCGCTCTTACCGCACCGTTTCACCCTTGCCTGTGCGAGCTGACGCCCGCCATCGGCGGTCTGTTCTCTGTGGCACTTTCCTGCGGGTCACCCCGACTGGCCGTTAGCCAGCACCCTGCCCTGCGGAGTCCCGACCTTCCTCGACCCGGTGTCACGCCTGAGTGCAACCCGAGCCGCGGCCACCCGGCCGACTCACCGTCACCCCCATTGTGCCAGGTGCGCGCCGGGTGACGGCGCCTACCAGCTCTGCCGCGGACGACCGCACGCGACGGGAGCGACCCCACGACGCTCACCCGGGCACGGCACACCCCGTCGCTATGGTGGACGCCATGGCGCAGGGCCAGAGGGAGCTTTTCGTCGGCGAGCACGCCGACGCGCTCTCGATCGCCGATCTCTACGACGAGGTGCAGGGCGCGTTGGAGCGCGTGTTTCCCCGCCGACGTGCGCTGTGGGTGCGAGGTGAGATCCAGAGTGTCTCAGACCAGCGCCAGGGCCGGGGCCACTGCTACATCGATCTGGTCGACCCCGATTCGGCGAGGGACCGTCAGGCACCCGTGCTCAGGGTCAAGTGCTGGCAATCCACCTGGGGGCAGCTCCGGGCGACGCTCGTGCGCGAGGGGATCGAGCTCGAGCCCGGGATGGTCGTGGTGCTCCGGGGCACGCTCGACTTCTACCGCCGAAAGGCCGAGATCGGCTTCATCCTGAGCGAGCTCGATGTCACCGCGCTGCTCGGACGGCTGGCCGCCAAGCGTGCCGCGCTCGTTCGTGCGCTCGAGGCGGAGGGGCTGATCGGGCGCAACCGAGCGCTCTCCGTTCCTGAGGTGCCGCTCCGCGTCGGTCTCGTCGCGAGCCCGAACACCGAGGGTTACCGCGACTTCGTGGGGCAGCTGACGGCTTCGGGCTTCGGCTTCCTCGTCCGGGTCGCCCGCGCGACGGTCCAGGGCGCGACGGCGCCTGCCGCCATCAGCGCTGCAATCCGCAAGCTCTCCGCCCTCGGGCCCGACCGGCTGGACGTCGTCGTCGTCGTGCGAGGCGGCGGGTCGAAGGCCGACCTTGCCGCGTTCGACGCCGAGTCCGTGGCGCGGGCGGTCGCGACGTCGTCGGTCCCCGTATGGACGGGAATCGGCCACACCGGCGACGAGTCGGTTGCCGACGTGGTCGCGAACCGCGCGTGCATCACGCCGACCGAGTGCGGCCGTGAGCTCGTCCAGCGTGTACGCGTCTGGTGGGACGTGTCGGTCGCGGCGCCCGCCTCGCTCGTCGCTCGCCGCGCGGTCGAAGCGCTCTCCTCGTCGCAGAGCGAGCACGACGCGACGCGCATGCGCCTCTGCGGGATGGCCCGCCATCTCGTCGACCGGCAAGCCGGGGATCTCGTACGCCGTGGCGCCACGGTCGGACGGTGCGCCCCCCGGCTCCTCGACGACGCGCGGGCGTCGGTGGTTGTCCGCGGCGCTCGGATCGCGCCGCTCGCGCTGGCACGGGTCGAGCACGCTGCAGACCGGGTCGTCGCCTGGCGACGCCTCGTGGCCGCTTACGACGTCGACCGGCAACTCGAGCGCGGCTACACCCTCACGCTTGACGGGGAGGGACGTGTCGTGCGTCACGCTCGCGCGGTCGTGACCGGGCAACAGCTGGTGATCCGCTTCGCCGACGGGAGAGTCCGATCGGTGGCGGACGGGGTCGACGTGCAGACGGACGGGGTGCTCTCCGACGGCACGGTGCCGCCGGGGGACGAGCGGGTGGAGGCGTGATGGGAGCGTCCATGCATGAGCAGACCGGTGCAGGAGAGCCGCCCGTCGAGCAGATGAGCTACACCGAGGCGAGCGCAGAGCTCGACGCAATCGTCGGCTTCTTCGAAGGACGCGAGGTCGACGTGGACCAGCTCGTCGGACGTCTCGTCCGGGCGACTGCGATCATCGAGGAGCTGGACAAGCGACTCCGCAGGACGCGGGTGCAGGTCGAACAGCTCGTGCCCCGGCTCACGGCGGTTCTCGAGGAGACAGCAGAGGGCGAGCCCGCGTCGGCGCGCCAGGGTGAAGGTGACGACGACGAGCTCGCGGGCCCCTCCAAGCCGGCTTCGAACGCCGAAGTTCCCGTTGCCGGCCGGAGCTCACGCGCCCGAGACGACGACGACCTGGAAGTAGAAGACGGCGACGGCGCGCCCGGACTCTCTTGAATTTCGAGTGACCGCGGGAGCGCCTGACCGTCTGTACTTCCGTCAGCTCTTGTCGGGGCGCGACTTCGCACGCGACGACCCGTTCGCGCGCCAGATGGTGAACTTCGTGTACGCGATCGGCGATCGGGAAACCGGCGAGGCGCTCCTCGTCGACCCTGCCTACGGTGTGCGCGAGCTCCTCGACGCACTCGAGGCCGACGGCTTGCGTTGCGCAGGCGTCCTCGCCACCCACTACCACTTCGACCACGTCGGCGGCTCTGCGATGGGGTGGGACGTGGAGGGGATCTCCACGCTGCTCGAGCAGGCGCAGGTGCCCATCCACGTCCAGCGCTTGGAGCTGCCCTGGGTCGTGCGCGCCACGGGAGTCAGCGAGGGGGAGCTCACCCCTCACGACAGCGGGGACGTCGTCGAGGTCGGGGACGTCGCCGTGCAGCTCGTGCACACGCCGGGCCACACGCCGGGGAGCCAGTGCTTCCTCGTCGACGGCAAGCTCGTGTCTGGCGACACGCTCTTCCTCCAAGGTTGCGGGAGGACCGACCTTCCGGGTGGGGATCCCGAAGCGCTCTACGAGTCCCTCACCCGGCGGCTCGCAAACGTGCCCGACGGCACGCTCCTCTACCCGGGCCACCGGTACTCGGAAGAGCCTTCGGCGACGATGGGCGAGACGCGCCTCACGAACGTGTGCCTCCGCCCCCGCTCGCCCGAAGAGTGGCTCGCCATGTTCGGGCGATGAGCACCGTCGGCACCGGCAGCACCGGCAGCGCCCCGGTACTGCGGGACGGCTCCGTCGTGATCGTCGGCGCCTCGCTCGCAGGACTGCGCGCCGCGCAAGGGCTCCGGGACGGGGGCTTCTCCGGCTCGCTCGTCATGATCGGCGAGGAGCTCCACTACCCCTACGACCGCCCACCGCTCTCCAAGCAGGTGCTCGCGGGAACCTGGCCGCCAGAGCGCGCGGTCCTCGCGGACCGTCGCCGGCTCGAAGAGCTCGGGATCGACTTGCTCTTCGGACGGCGCGCGGGGACGCTCGACGCCGAGGCGCGTCGCGTGTCCCTCGACGACGGGGCCGTGTTCGAGGCCGACGGAATCGTCGTCGCGACCGGGGCACGCCCGCGCCGGCTCCCCGGGGCAGAAGCAGTGCACGGTGTCGCGGTCGTGCGGACCCTCGACGACTGCGAAAAGCTCCGTGCGCGGATACTGGAGGTGGGGCCCGGCTGCAGGGTCCTCGTCGTCGGCGCAGGGTTCATCGGCTCGGAGGTCGCAGCCACCTGCGCAGGTCTCGGCTGCGCCGTCACCGTGCTCGAGGCGCTGCCCACCCCCCTCGAGCCTGCGGTCGGCCAGTTGGTCGGTGACGCCCTCGGTGCGTTGCACGCGCGCCACGGGGTGGACCTCCGCACCGCGTCGGCGGTCGCTGCGGTCCGCGGCACGGCGCAGTCCCCGGACGCGCCGTACGAGGTGGAGCTCGCCGGCGGGGAGGTGTTCGCAGCCGACGTCGTCGTCGTCGGGATCGGCGTGGTGCCGAACACCGAGTGGCTGGAGGGCTCCGGTCTCGAGGTCGCCGACGGCGTCGTGTGCGACGAAGGGCTGTTCGCCGCGGACGGCGTCGTCTGCGCCGGCGACCTCTGCCGGTGGACGTGGCGTCACGCCGGGCAGGAGAAGTCGCTCCGCGTCGAGCACTGGGAGATCGCCTCGCAGATGGGGACCGCCGCCGGCAGGGCGCTCCTCGCCGGCAGGGAGCACGCCGAGCCGTTCGATCCCGTCCCGTACTTCTGGTCGGACCAGTACGGCCTTCGCATCCAGATGCTCGGACACCCCGAACGCACCGACGAGGTCGCGGTCGTCGACGGTCGCCTCGACGCGGAAGACGGCAAGTTCGTCGCGATCTACGGTCGCGGCGGTCACCTCACCGGCGTGCTCGCGGTGTCGCGCCCGCGCCAGCTCATGGCCTTCCGGCCCCTCCTCGTCGCGGGCGCGAGCTTCGACGAGGCGCTGGAGGTGCTGGCGACAAAGGGCTGACGCGCGATGGCGATGGCGGGTCCAGCCCCGGTGAGAGGCCGGCTCAGCGTCGCGCGTGCTGGCGCGCCGCCCGCCGCAGGCGTCGGGCGTCCTGGACGTAGTGACGACCCGCGCCCGGGCGAACGTCGCCTCCGCCCCACGCCGCCGCCGTGGCCGCGGCTGCGAGGTCCGACGCCCTCCGCGCCTTTCCTGTGGCGGTCTCACCCGCGGTGTCGTCAGCCGTTGCGACGACGCTCTGGCCCACCGTCTTGACGAAGTCGGGCCAGCCGGAGTCGGGCTCGCTGGAGCTGGGCTCGCGCCTCGCTGGTGTTCGACCATGCGCCGTGACGGGCGCGGGCACGCCCGGGCCGTGCGCCAGCGCGTCGTCGAGCGCGGCAGCGAGAGCACCGATGGTTGTGCCTGGCCCGGCTCGGACCCCCGCACGCCGTGCCGCGCGCTCGAGCTCGCGCGTCACCTTCGTGCTCCAACTGGGTGGCCGGCGTCGCCGCCACGCGAACGCGACCGCCAAGAGCGCGAGCACCGCGACGATCGACGCCGTCGGCGCCACTGGCACGCGGTGGAGCGCGGCCAGGACGTCGTGACCGATCGTGGACGCCGGCGACGGGTTGGCCAGCGGAACGTACGCGGTGGGGTCGAAGCTCTGCCAGCCGTAGCCGGGGAACCACACCTGCACCCAGGCGTGCGCGTCCTTCGCCTGCTCGTCGTAGAGGCCGGTGATCGGATCGAAGCTGCCCGGCACGTAACCGACCGCTTCTCGTGCGGGGATCCCGAGCGTCCGCAGCATCACTGCGAGTGACGTGCTGATCTGCTCGCAGAAGCCGCGCCTCGTGACGAAGAGGAACTGGACGACGCTGTCCTGGCCCGGGGCGAGTGGTGGGATGTCGAGGGTGTACTTCGTATGTGCGCCGATCCAACGTTCGAGCGCGATGATCTTGGAGATCACCGTCGTGTCGTGCGCGGTGATCCGCTGCGCGAGCGCCGCCACCCTTGGGTAGGGACGGGGAAGGTCCAGGTCCTGGCTTGCGACCGCCGGTGTCAGCCCCGCCGTGCCGTTCGCCTTGGCGAGTTCGGCGTCGCTCGGCGTCGCAACTGTCGACTCCACGCTGTAGACGGACCCCGCGCCGAACGTCTCACTGGTGCGGATCGTGTCGTCGGCACCGACGTACAGCCGCTGCGTGGGGATCCACACGGCAGTCGCCTGGTCGGCATGGAGCACGAGGTCCGACGCAGGCGCGGCGAGGTAGAAGGTCTGGTAGTCGGGCTGCGGGGCCGTCGCAGCTGTGGCCGCGGCTGTAGGTGTGCCGGTCGAGCCGGTCGCGCCGGTCGCGCCGGTCGCGCCGGTCGCGCCGTTTGTCGACGGCGTCTCGCGTTCCGAGGCGCGCTGAGGCGACACCACCTCCGGAGCGACGATGAACGGCTGCCCGCCTTGGAGGACCACCGAACCGAGGCGCCGGCTCGCGATACCCGCCGCACCCGCCGCACCCCCGGCACCCGACGCGTCCGACGCACCGCGTGTCGCCCCATGCGGCGGCCCGATCTCGCTCCAGGACCGACCCGACCACGAGTCGAAGGTCTCAGCGACCCAGTAGGTGGGGCGATCGGCGCGGACCTGGAGGACGAGCTCGTTGCCGAGCTCGGGGCTCAGCGCCGTGTCGAGCGGCCCGGCGAAGCCGAGGAACCCCCCGACGCCCGTGGGCCCGCTCGCCGACGCCGCGAGCTGGTCGACAGAGCCGGACGCGGGGACGAGGCGTGACGGCTGGCCGGTGGCGCTCGCAGCCGGTGTCGGCCCGATGCCCGGCGCCGCCGAGACGCCGGGCGGGCGCGGGGCGGGGAGGAAGGCGACGAGGAGCGCCGCGACGAGGAGCGCCGCGGCGGTCGAGGCGACCACCACCGACGGCCGCGGCGCCGCGCCCCCTGCCATGGACGACCACGAGGCGTGAAGGCCTGCAAGGGCCAGCACGGACCACAGCACGACGTAAAGGGCGAACGACAGGTCGATGGCCTGCGCGCCGGCGAGGGCCATCAAAGTCGCCGAGCCCGCCAGGGAGAAGCCGAGGTCCCGGCGCGAGGGCATGTCGAAAGCGTGCGCGGCCTGCATCGTGCTGAAAAGGACGGCGAGCGGCCCCTCGACCGAGCTCAGCTGGCCGGACGCGGCATACGCGGAGATCGTGACGAAGAACCACGCGAACGCACCGAAGATCGAGGCGCCGAGAAGGATCTTCAGGTACGGCAGCGGCCTCGTGCGCCGGCGGTACGAGAAGACGCTTCCCGCGCATACGAGCGCGACCGCCGCGGCGGCGAACCAGGGCGGGAGCTCGTCCTGTGCCGCGCACGCGGCGATCGCGACGCACACGGCGCCTGAGGCCGCGGCGCGCAACGCGACGGAGTTCTCGGCCGGCCACGTGCGGCCGTGGCGCCGGAGGATCCGCAACGGGCTCACGAGGCGCCCCCCGCGGGCGCCGCAGGTACCGACGACGGCGCCGCAGGCACCGACGACGGCAGCGGCACCGACGTCGCCAGCGGCAGCGACAACGCGAGACGGCGCCCCGCCGCGAGCAGCGACACGACCGGCGCGACGACCTCGCCGTCGGGCTCGAGCGTCTCGAGCTCGACGCGCGCGCCGGAGAGAAGCAGCGCGCGCACCGTCGCCATGACCCGCTCCGCCTGGCGTTCCGCCTCGTCGGGGTCGTCGGGGAGGCGCCCGTCGACGACCGCCGCGTCGGGTGAGGGACGCTCGGTCTCGCGCACCATGAGCGATCCGGTGTGCGCGGTCGCCCGCCAGTGCACGAGCGTCCTGCGGTCGCCTTGTTCGTAGGGGCGTACGCCGCGCGGCTCGGCGCCGCGACCGGGTGCGGGGAGGGACGCCTCGGCGGGCCCGCGCGCGGCCCGGGAAGAGGACTCCTCGGACCCCACACGCGGCGCGACGGCGAGCGGACGGGGGAGGGCCAGCGTGACGCTGCGCGTCCACCAGAGGATCCCGAAGGGTGCGGCGCTCGCGACCGTCACCGTCACGTGCTGCAGCACCCCTCGGTGCGCGGGACGGATCTCGAGCAGGGCCCGACCAACGCGGCCCGTGACGACCGCCGGCCCTGGGGGGTCGAGCGGCGTGAGCTCGACCGGCGCGCTCGACGAGACCTGGATGCCGACGGAGGCGCCCGCGGACGCGTCGAGCGGCGAGGCGACGACGCGGCAACGAGCCCGAGACACCGCGAGGGCGGGCGTGAGCATGCCCACGATCAGCGCGCCGGCGACGAGCGCTCCGACGGCCTGGACCCAACCGGCTCCCGAGTCGTGGGCGATCACGCCCCAGACCGCGAGGATCGCTGCGCTCGCTGCGACCGGCATCGCCGCCCGGCGGGGGCGCGGGAGCCGGCGCCCCGTCACGGTCTCGGGACCGGCACCGACCGCAACGCGTCCCGCACGACGTTCGCCCGCTGGTCCGGGACGGCGTCGGCCACCAGGCGGTGTGCGAGGCCCGCCACCGCGACGGCTTGCACGTCGTCGGGGATCGCGTAGGAGCGGCCCTGCAAGAGCGCGTGCGCCTGGGCGGACCGTACGAGGGTGATCGACGCACGGGGGCTCGCGCCGAGCCGGATTGCGGGCGCGTCCCGCGTCGAGCGGGCGAGGCGCACCGCGTAGCCGGCGACCTCCGGGGCCACCCGTACGGTGGCGCACGCGTCGACGAGCCGCCTCCACTCCGCCGTCGAGCAGACCGGGCGCAGCTTCGCGAGCGCGTCCCGCCCGCCCTCGCCCATGGCGAGGTCGAGCTCGGTCTCGACGTCCGGGTAGCCGAGCTGGGTGGACAGCGCGAACCGGTCGAGCTGGCTCTCGACGAGGGGGAACGTACCGAGCTGGCCGGGGTTCTGGGTGGCGATCACGAGGTGGGGGCGGGGGAGGGGCCAGCGGGCGCCGTCCACGGTCACCTGCTCTTCGGCCATCGCCTCGAGGAGCGCGGACTGCGTACGCGGCGGGGTGCGGTTCAGCTCGTCGAGGAGCACGACGTGCGCGAAGACCGGGCCCGGGTGGAACCGCCAGTCCCCGCGGTCCGGCGAGTAGACGGACACGCCGGTCACGTCGGTCGGCAGGAGGTCCGTGTGGCCCTGGATGCGGGACAGCTCCGCGCCGAGGGTGGTGGCGAGCGTCCGGGCGAGCACGGTCTTGCCGGTTCCGGGGACGTCCTCGATCAGGAGGTGGCCTCCGGACACCGCGGCGCAGACCGCCACGGTGACCGCGCTCGACGCGCCGAGCACGACGGTCCCCACCGCGTCGTGCAGCGCGCGGGCGAGCGACGCCGCGCCGGCGAGGTCCATCGCGTCCTCGGGCTCGCGGTCCTTCTGCTCGGCGACCACCGGCACGATCGGCGCGCGCCGCTCCGTGCCGTCGTCGGACCCGCTGCGTCCCATTGCCGCACCCGACGAGGCGGTCACGCCGACACCCCCTAGAACTCGATCCCCGACAGTTCGGGGATCGTGCGGGCGGCACGTTCCCGCGCCTCCAGCCACCGGCTCCGCAACTCCCGGTGGGCTGTCACCGAAAGCCTAGGCTCAACGACCGCCCGAGGGCGATACGAGTCGGCGATGTCGTCGGTCCCGGGCACGACGCCGACGGCGACGCCGGCGAGGAGGCCCGCCCCGAGCGCCGTCGCCTCGAGCTCTCGAGAGAGCTCGACGGGGCGAAGGCACGCGTCCGCCAACGCCTGGACGAACACGCCGTTCGCGCTCATCCCGCCGTCGACACGCAGGGTCGCGACCCTCTCGGAACCGTCGGCCTCGGCGGCTTCGAGCAGGTCGGCGCCGCGGTGCGCCACCCCTTCGAGCACGGCGCGCACGACCTCTGCACGGCCGGAGCCCCTCGTGAGGCCGACGAGCGCGCCCCTGGCGCCGAAGTCCCACACCGGCGTGCCCATGCCCAGGAGGGCGGGCACGAACCAGACGTCGCCCGTCGTCTCTGCGGACGCGGCGAGCTCCTCGGTCTCGGCCGCGCTGGCGACGAGCCCGAGGTCGTCGCGCAGCCAGTCGACGCAGGCGCCCGCCGTGAGCATCATGGCCTCGGTCCCCCAGGTGAGGTGGCCGTCGCGCCGCCAAGCCACGATCGGAAAGGTCCCCGACTCATGGCGCGCCGCGCGCGCGGGGGCCCGGGTCCCGGTGCACAGGTCGAGCATCCCGCCGGTGCCGAACGTCGCCTTGGCGAGGCCCGGCCGGGTGCACCCCTGGCCGACGAGGGAGGCCTGCTGGTCGCCGATCAAGGCACAGATCGGGGGCGCGCCGGGCAGGGCTACGGCCTCCCCGAGGACGCCGCAGGAGTCGACGACGTGGGGGAGCATCACCTCGGGGATACCCAGCGCGCCGAGGACGCGCTCGTCCCAGCCCGCCCATCGGATCCCGTGGCCCGCGCCGTCGACCGCGCCGTCGACCGCGCCGTCTACCGCGACGTCCACCGCGGCGAGCAAGCCCGTGACCGCGGCGTTGGTCGCGTCCGTGACGTGCAGGCCGCCTCCGGGACGCTGCGCACCGCCGGCGAGGGTCCAGGCGACCCAGCTGTCCACGGTGCCGGCGCACAGCTCGCCGGCCTCCGCGCGCGCCCGCTCCGGGTCGGCGGTGTCGAGGAGCGCCGCGAACTTGGTCGCGGACATGTTCGGTGCGAGACGGATCCCGTCCGCTTGCAGCATGAGGCACGTGAGGACCGTGCGGAGGTCCTGCCATCCGATCGCGGGGCCCACCGGTGCCCCGGTGCGACGGTCCCAGACGAGCGCCGTCGCGCGTTGCGTGGCGACACCGACGCCGGCGACCGGACCGCATTCGGCGAGCACCGAGGTGGCGAGCTCCACGACGACCGCGGCGAGGTGCGCCGCGTCGAGCTCCACGAGCCCGGGGCCCGGGGCGCTCTGCGCGAGCGGCGCGTGCCGCACGTGCTCGACCGTGCCGTCGGGACGGACGACCCCCGCGCGCACGCGGCTCGAGCCGACGTCCACCACGAGGACGGTCCCGGTCCCGGTCCCGGTCCCGGTCACGGCCATGGCACCTCGCCGAAGTCGCTCGGGATCCCGAGCTTCCCGGGGTTCAGGATCCCTGCGGGGTCGAGGGCGTGCTTCAACTCGGCGAGGACGTCGTGCGCGCCGCCGAGCGCGCCGGCGAGGAAGCGGCCGCGGCTGAGCCCGATCCCGTGGTGGTGGCTGATCGCCGCCCCCCGCGCGACGACCACCTCGGTGAGCGCGTCCCACGCGCGCCGGTAGTAGTCCTCGTTCTCGTCCCGCTCCGCTTTCTTTTCGCCTCCCTCCTCGTCCAAGTCGTCCCCCCCGCCCCTTCCACCCTCCGGCCGACCCCCGGCGAAGGTGAAGTACAGGCACGCTCCGTCGAGATAGGCGTGTGAGAGGTGCACCGACGCGGCGACGGTGCCGTCGAGCGCGCCCAGCGCGGCCACGACGTCTGACGCGAGCCCGGGCAGCACCGCCCACCGGCCCGCGACCTCTGCGGTGTCCACGACGATCCCCGCGCGCCACAGCGGGGCGAGCTGCGAGACGTCGTTGCGCGTCCTGAGCCAGTGCGCGACCACCGCGTCGTCGAGGCGCTCCGCCGTCGCGCACTCCTCGTCGACGACCCCGAGGATCGCGTGGAGCAGCGCGGGGTCGGCTTCGTCGAGCATCACGAGCACGCATCCTGCAGTGTGGGAGTAGGCGCGCTCGGACTCCACCGGGTCGTACAGGCGGAGGACCGCCGGCGTGGCGCCGCGTCGCAGCACCCGCCTGCACGCGTCGAGGCCCTCCCCGAAACCGGCAAAGGAGTAGGCGCGTCGCCCCTCTGCCGCGGGCAGCGGGCGGACGCGCAGCCACGCGCGGGTGATCACCCCGAGCACACCCTCGCTGCCGGTGAACAGTTGCGTGAGGTCGGGGCCGGTCGCGGCTCGGGACGCGACCGGCCCCGTGCGGACGAGGCGTCCGTCCGCCAGGGCGACCTCGAGGCTTGCGACCATGTCTTCGACCTTCCCGTAGCGCGTCGAGTACTGGCCGGCGCTGCGGCACGCGAGCCATCCGCCGACCGTCGACAGGTCGATCGACTGCGGCCAGTGGCCGAGCGTGTACCCCTCTCCCGTAGCCCTGA